>NZ_JAGRQZ010000012.1:0-203849 GCF_018223915.1 Klebsiella sp. 64 | reverse complement strand
ACCTGCTTATTCGCACCTTCCTTAACACCCCATGGCTGATCGAAAACAAAGGTTGCAATAGCTCCCGCGGCGACGAGCACGGCCCCCATTATTGTCTGAAGCAAACCGGATTTTTTGCTGCCGGCAATAACCGGGACAATGCGAATAGCGTCACCCGTTACCGGATAACCCAAATCATCGGCGCCAATATTTGTCTTACCCCTGAAAACAGCAAAGGTCAGCCCCTTGTCTTTGCTATCGATCATGAATCGCTCAAAACCCGGAATTGTCGCCGCTAATGCCACGCCTGCTTCCTGAGTCGTTCTGATTACTCGGTGGTGAACACGACCGAACGTCTTAGCTAATACACCACTAAGTTCAATACGGGTCATCACTTCTTTACTTGGCATTATGTCTTTCTCCGTTAGAGTAAATTGCCGCCAATGCTAATTTCAGATCGTAATACTTTCTCTTACAGCTACTGCCCGACTCAGGCGGAATGTCCTGCAGGCGCTTTGATACCGTTTGTCGGTGAACTCCGGTGACGTCGGCCAGTTCAGTAATTGTCAGCCGTATTGTTTTCATCATTACCCTCCGATGATGATGAACAAAAAACACACAACCCATCATCATTGCCACTTTTTAAGATTTTCATGCATTTAAAATCAATCAGTTAGCAAATGATGATGATGTCTATAGAATTCAAAAACCAGCCGTTTCCCGCGAGCGCGCCGCCCCGTGGCAGGTCGCCCCGCCCGGAGGACCCACGAGAAATGGGCAGCCGTGGCCGCCCCTCTGCTCTTATGCCCCACTCGATTTGACCAGCCCGCGGTAGTCCAGCGCAGCCACACCTGCATCGATGCGCACCTTCCAGGCGATACCATCAACGGTGAAGCCCTCCTGCTGCTCAAGATATGGCGTATCCATCCCGTCGAGATAAGCCACCTCGATGGTGTCTGTGCCCTGTGCTGCTGCGACATACCACTGCGCGTTATTGGCTTTATCCAGACGCGGCTCAACGATCACCTGTGCCATATCTTTAACCACGTTGATAATGCCGGGGTTCTGGTTCAGAGTGCCGTCCTGGTCTACCGGGAACAGTGAGGATGAAGAAAGTACAGCGCGATTCGCTGCACCTTCCAGAGCCGCAGGAACAAGGATGTAGGCTGGAATAACGTTAATTGGATCGCCGTTCGCGTCCTCTTGCAGTCGCATAGCCTTACGGGCTTCATTCAGTCCGTCTGTGTCCATCCCTTTAGCGATGAGGTTTTTATGGTCGGCATGGAATAGCGGCTTACCGTCTGTAAACTTGCTGTTCGCAGTCAGGTTCAGATAGACCAGATTCCCTACAGTACGCGCAGCAGCACGGCCCATAGCCTGAGGAACGGTCGTCAGTTGGCTCAAATCGTCATTGATGATGGCCTGGCGGGTAATGGAGAAGATATTGCCATACGTCGCAAGCGCGATAGGTACGCCGCTGTCACTGGTAGTGACATATTTGTATTCAGCCCCCTCTGGCACCTTTTCCAGCTCAGAAAAGCCGTTCAGCCCAACGCGCTTGGCTTCATGGAAGTTGGATAGCGAGCCGGTTTTCGTCCACTGCTGGAAAGTTTCACCGCTGTTCTGCCAGCCTGTAAGAACAGATTTCTCAGCGCCACCAGCAAGGATATGGGAAAAGTCGCTGGTACTGTGCGTAAAGGCCAGATTCACAATTTGCGAGCGGTTGCCAAAGCCGCTGATACTAATGCCACGATCCACCAGCGATGCCTGAGCCATATCAAACAGGCTCATCATGGCATAAGGGTTCCCGCGTTCGGCGCGTTCGTGACCCAGACGGGCATTTAACCCCTGTCGAATACCGTCACCCACGATGTTACCGTTGCCCACATAAACATGGGAAAAAGAGTTTTTGTTGGATGGTGTGGCATTTCGCCCTATTTCGGCCAGCAGCAGGTCTTTTGCTTTATCCGGTGTACAGTCGGCATCTTCCAGGCACTGCATTTTCAGCGCATCATGCTTGCCGCCAAACATGGCAAACAAATCTTTAATACCGTTGATACGGTTCTGTTCCGGCACAACTGAACCAGTAGAGCCTTTAGGTTGGGTGATCATCCCTTTGATGTTTTTGGGCATATGTTCAAAATCCTCAATTCGTTTTGATTCGATGCGAGCCATCGCACTGACGGCCGGCAGTAACTCATCCGCAAATCCCTGCGCCACACATTCTCTACCATCCATCCAAGTCTCCTCCTCCAGCAGAGACGCCAGCACCTCAGCAGACTTACCTGTTTTGCGTGCGTAGGCGGGGATCAGGACGTTTTCCACCTTGTCCAGCAACTCGGCATAGTCACGCATGTCATTGGCATTTCCACCGGAAATGCCCCACGGCTTGTGAATCATCATGAGGGCATTTTCCGGCATGACGATACGATCACCCGCCATTGCAATAACGGATGCCATAGAAGCTGCCAGCCCATCGATATACACCGTGATTTTTGCCGGGTGTTTATTCAGGAGGTTGTAGATAGCGATGCCGTCGAATACGTCACCGCCGGGTGAGTGGATGTGAAGGCTGATATGGGAAATATCGCCCAGGGCTTTCAGGTCTTCAGAGAACTGCTGAGCAGTAATACCCCAGCCGCCGATCTCCTCGTAAATACTGATATTGGCGCTGGTGGCGTCGTTGGATGCTTTAATGGTGTACCAGCCTTTCATAGCCATGCCCCCAGCGTATGGTGATGCCAGTAGTTCACGCTGCTACGCACAATCTGGCCTTTAGTGGGTACAGGCATTTCCGGGTGATTCTTGCGGATGAATGCCTGGTACTCTTCGATCTTCTTCATAGTTTCAGCATCGATATGAACCGTACCGCCTTTATCGTGCTGCTTATTGTTCCGTTCTGCCATCTTCTTACCCTTATCGTGATTGATGGTACATTCGCAATCATTGATCAATAAAAGTGGTAAGTAAAATCATTTTAATCAGAAAAACAGATTAATTAGATTGAGGCATAAAAAAACCGGGTTTACCCGGCAGCAAGATTTACTCAATTTTTTTATGCGTATAGATACAAAACGTGGTGGGTTACGTGGGTTATTGGGTTATCTTCGCTTGCTAAGTATTTTTTATTTCATACATTCAACGAGTTAACATTTAATCAACACAAAAACGTAACCCACTAACCCCATGAAATAACCCACTAAGCCGTTTTTAAAGTGGGTTACGATTTCGCTGGTGGGTTATTTTGCCCTGTCAGTGGGTTATAAACGGGGTAAAGTGGGTTACGAGTGGGTTACGATGTTCCTTTAAAATCATTACCTTAATGCACTTATCCACTGTATAACCCACGTAACCCACTAATTTTTACCTCACGTGTATAAAAAATTACTCATCATCAGGTGAGAACATCAGCACATAAAACACATGCTGCTTGCCGCCCATCTTGCGTAGTGCTTTCTTCTTGTGCCTCCCTTTATCCCCGGTCTCAAGCATCCCGGCACTGGCTAAAGCCCTGGCAAATTGCGTATGGTTAAAGCCTCTGGCTATCTCCTGCTCAAATGCCGCGGGGAAGGTGTAGAACTTAAATACTTCATCACTGGACTGACTTCCCGTTCTGTACCCCGCAAGCTCTTTAATCGGCAGATCGCGAGCGTCGCTTTCCGGGTATGGAAGGTAACGGCTAAATCCGTAGGTATTCAAAAACGCTTCGCACTGCTCGATGATTTGTTGGTGCTCTTTGTTCCCGGTGCCGAACTCTTTCACCCAAGCATTAAAACTGTACTGGATAGCGTCACGACAGGCCTGCTCACTCCATCCGGTTATTGTCGTACCCGTTACCAGCGCTGCCTCCAGAATGGCGAAACGCTCAGCCACACGGTGAACCTGTTCGCCGTAGTCTGCCGGGATAAGGCCACGCCAGCGCGTCTGCGCGTCCCTTACAGCCTGTTTTGCTTCCTGCTGGTGGGTTGCCAGCCACTTAACCCACTCACGCCCCGCCGCTCCGTGGTTATCGATCCACGCCTCTTTCAGAGCGTCGGCATGGGCCTTTCCGTTCGGCTGACCGTTAAATACCGTCGATTTCTCCATCGGGATATTCAGCAGGCGCACCAGTTGCCCCGCTTTGACCTTTAGCCCACCAGCAGCAAGGAAGGTTTCAATATCCATCTCTCCGGTGCTGATCGCTACGGTGCGCCAGCGCTTTAACTCGCGGTTTCCCCCCTCTTTAGCCCCCTGCAGCTTTCCGGCGCCGTTGAACAGGGTATAAGCAGACGTAGCCACATCACGCGCGTTGCTCCCCTGCCCGATTTCATCCAGCGGTAGCAGGCCATCATTGTGCGCCTCCGCTTCATTGGCTATACCCAGCGCGGTTCCGTACCAGGTGAGGCGCAGCGCGTCCGGTTCGCCCCAAAGACTGCTCGCAATATTGGCTGTAGTCGTTTTACCCGCGCTCGACTGCTCGAAAAGGTGAACCCCGAACCCATCAGCACCAACCAACCCCACCAGCGGCGCAGCCAGCGATGTGGCAACACCCAGCATCATTGACGGGTTGCCACCAGCCAGCCGGGCCACCGAATCACGCCAGCCTTCCGCCGTTCCTGCCACCACATAGCCGCCCGCCGCCGCGCTGCGACCGTTAAACAGAATCGGCGTTTCCGGATCCCCGATAACTTCGCCGTCCGGCATGATGTACGCGCCGTGCTGCCATCCGGATGTGTGGCTGATCCGCCATTCCTGCCCGGTGCTACTTTGTTGTAGCCAGTCGGCCAGAATCGCCCGGTATGTGCTTTTCGTTGTAACCTGAACACCACCAGATTTCAGCACCCGCCAGCCCTCTCGCTCCCCGATATCCGCACACGGTATCGCCCTGGTGATTTCTTCCCGGCCACACGCCGAACGCCAGCGCAAAACAAGATATCGCTCTGCTCCGTCACTACCAGACCCGACAACTTCAAGCGGGGAACATAACCACGTTTCATTGTTGATGATCTCGCCGCTATCCTTATCCACTTTTGGGGTTATCCAGTACAGGCCATCATCGCGGCTCTCAACACGGGGTTTCAATTCATCACTAGTGTCAGGCTTCGGCTCTCGTTTCTTCACCGGAAGATTTACCACTGTGCTCTCCCCGCTCTCCGCCTCTTCCCTGAGACGCTTAAGATAATCATGCCAGTCCTCCGGATGGCGATCCGGAATGCCTTTATACAACTTGGCATCCTGCACACCTGCGAGCGCCAGCCGGACACCAATCGCGTTAATCATCAGCGGCTCAATCTCGCCAGCCAGGTACACCCGCGCAGCTCGGCGGCCATCATCGATAATGCGCAGATTGTCCAGTTCCTCCAGTTGCCTCGGCCCCAGATAAACAGGAGGCGTGGTGTCTTCCGCAATCTGCTTACCTAATCCCTCTTCCCATTGTTTGGCATGACTCCATGCGTCAGCACCAGCAAAAATAATCGCCTCCGTAAATTTGTCCTTCGGCAGCTGCTTCACGTTCGGTGCGTTTTTCATTTCCCTGCTCTCTTAGCGGCAATCATCGCGCGAATTTTCTTTATCTTTTCTGCTGTATTGTTGGTGTCGCACCATTCGGCGATTGTCTGGCGCTTCACTGGCGTGAACTCCCTCAGAAAACGAACCGCAGGAAATGCACATTCCCCCGTATACCCGTTGCGAATAAAACAGATGCGGTTTGGTGTCGCAGATAAAACCGTTACACGCTCTCCCCGTTTATCCTGGTAAACATCGCCCGGGAGGATCTCAGGATGAGTAAGACCCCCGGAGGTAAATCCGGTATTTTTCTTTCTCATAGCTTTAATCCCTTTCTACTGGGGTTACGCGATATCCGGCACGTTCAAGCAATTGATTAAACAGTGTCGGCGTTCCGATTATCTCATCCGGCAGCAATGGTAAGTCAGATTTCACAAGACCATTTTCAACATAAAGCATGATGCGGCCGGAAAAATCCAGGGGGACGTGGAGATCAACATTAAGTACCGGAATCTGACTATGCATGGCGCACCTCACCGTTATCGAACGCCAGCGACATTCCGGAGGCGTAATCGTGGAAAGCAAAGCGGCAAGGGAATTCTGTACGAATCTTTGCGGCAAAGGTCAGGCTCCAGCCAGGAAACGCCTGCCGTGCCGCATCCTCTGTATCTGCACTAAAACGGACGATTACTGGATGGCAATTAGGATGGCTTTTAGGCTTAGCCAGGAACAACCATGTAAATTTAGGGCGAGTTTGGGTATGCTGTGATCCAGCCATATTCGTTACCTCGTATAACGTTTTGGTTAGACGCCCTGGCACTGTTCCCGCAGTCCGGGGCGTTGTTTTTTCAGGTATACACATGTTAGTGTATGGACCTAATGTCAATGATAGTATTTTAACGGGTCCATACATGTCAACAATAAAGAGAGATAAAAGCCCAAAGGGCGCAGGTAAATCACCGATTTTTAGTATGCGCTTAAGTCCGGAATTTAAGGAACAACTCGATGAAGTCTCTGCCAAATCCGGTGTTAGCCTTGGTAACTGGATGAAAGAGCTAGCGCGCGCAGAATTGCGCCGGCAAGGAATCGAGCCGAAAGGCTGAGAGGTATACGCCATCGCCGTACCCGGCAGGTATACGGAAAAAAAAGCATCCCGGCTTTGACCACCAGCGGCAAGCCAGATACCCTGAATATGTTTAGTGTTACTGCATTGGCGGCCCAGCATGGCCGCCTTTGTTTTATCTGCCATAGCCCACCTCACGCCGTCTGAGTTCTACGCGTGGAATCCAGATAAGCATCAAGATCGGATTTGAAATAAATGACCTTGCGCCCGACTTTATGAAATGGGATTTTTACCCGCCCTGTATGAGCCCAGTTCGCCAATGTCTGAGCATTAACGCCAAGGTGAGCAGCGGCCTCATTGCGGGTGAGTCTCTTAGGAGTATTCGATTCAACTAAATGCATAAGTAGCTCCGTATATGACAAGTTAGCACCGGAGTTACTCTATTGTTGATGAAAACAATTAGGCAGGCAGGGATAAGAGCTATGCAGGGTGCATAGCTACTATGCACCTACCTACAAAATCAATGAAAATGACGTTGCTTTTGATGTTACAGGAGGTTTTATTTTGGCTGCCTTAATCCAACGATCAAGAGTGTCGATGCTAACCTGTCCATTGAAATACCCATGGAGTTTTTGACACATCCCATTCTTACTAGCCGTAGGGTAACGGCTCCATGTGTCCTTAGCGATCCTAATTGCCTCGCTGTAATGTTTATTACGTGGCTTCTTCGCATTTTCTTTTAGTCTTTCTTTGTATGCTCGATCTTGGAGGTCTCGTAATACATTAGGATATATGCGCATTCTCAACCTATCGGCATAGATTCTATCGGCCACAGTCTGAGCTATCTCAAACTGAGACTGAGAATACAGGAGAATAGCCGCACTCATTGCCTGAGAATCGTCCTGGGAGCATTTGATACCATATTTCTCTGTAAATAGTACCAACTCTGATAACTCGCCACTTAATGTCAGTCTATTAAAGGCATCGGAATACTTATCTGGAATTTCATATAAAACAGGTTCTTCATAATCTTTTTTATTTATGGTTAAGGCATTCAATACGGCGTTAAAATCACCGCGTAAAGACGAAAGTTTAATAGCTCCAACTGAAACCTGATGAATAGCCTCTTCAATTTTTTGAGTTAAGTTAATCATTAGCAGCTCCTGCAGAAGTCTGATTCATCAGATTGAAAATTAGCGTCCTTTTTTCTTCATCACTCATCGATGCCATGACTGCCAGCAGCTGTGCATCAATAGCCTTTTTACTCTCCATCAGTCCAGCCTTTTCCAACAAATAGCGCTCCACTTTCTCAGCATGTTCCTGCAACTCATCAGCGCCAAAATGCAAGTACCCTTCCGTTACGTCAGCGCTACGTAGTGTTCTATGGTTCAACAGCCGTTTAATCAAGTCATGCCCCAGGCCAGCAAGAGCAGCAGCAGATCCAAACGTACGGCGGGCATCGTGGTATTTGAAACTAACTGGCGGCAAAGCATCAGGATTAGGTACAGGAACAGTTGCAGCGACAATCCTGTTTATTACCTTTCTCGACTCACTGATAACACCACCATCTTTTCCGGGGAATACATATGGCTCATCACCTTTTCGAAGTGATAACCGGCGGCGGAACATTTTCAATAACGAGGGGATAATTGGAAGTTCCAGCGGATCGCCGTTCTTCGTCTTATCAATCCAGAAGTAAAGGGCAGGAATATTAACCCGACTCCACTCAAGTTGAAGAATTTCAGACTTACGGAGTCCCGTAAACATCGCCATATATATTGCGTCACACGCTGCTTGTGCGAAGTCATCGCGATTTTCAGCGGCCTGCAGGCGTACCTGCTCAATAGCTGCGAACCAGCGTCCCAGATCGGTATTCCTGACACGCTCAGTTTTACGCACCAACCCGTGCCAGTGCCCTTTAGTGCTCAGTACCATAGTCGGCGGTTCAGGTAACAGACTACGGCCCTCATCGTCCCGATAATGATCCCATGCAAAACGGAATACAGCCCGGATAGCTCGTCCCCAGGCATCGGCCTGTGATTTGCTTCCCGTTCCGACACCTGCGCGAAACTTTGAACGATCCTCACCAAACCACACAGTACCTTCCGAAATGGCTTTGTGTCGCTTCTCTACTCGTTCACGGGTGATATGCAGCATTGGCTGATTCATCCAGTCACCGGAATAATTGGTGAGTAGCCCTCGGTATTGATCAGCTGTGGTCTGGCTAATCCGGTGCCCTCTCACCTTCAGGCGCTCTTCAAAAGCATCCAGCAACGTTATCAGCCGTTTTTCATCCTGCTTCCGCAGGTCGTTTGGGTTCTTCCGGGTCATGCTCATTTCACCCAGAGACCTTATGGCCATCACTCTGGCATTTTCGACGCTTAGATCCGGGAATCGCCCCAGCGTCACCCGAAAGTGCTCACCGTGCTTTTTACGCGAGACACTGAACGTCTTCACTCCACCAGCGGTAACGCGCAGGATAAGCCCGGGTACCTCAGTATCACGGTATTCCACCCGGGAACCTTTTAACGCCGGAGGTAAACCCTCAATTCTCGATTTGGTAAATCTGAACGTTTTTTCAGTCATACTCGTTGCGCAAAAAAGATCGTTTGGTCACGGGGGTTCCATTCTGGGGGTCCCGTGGGGGTGCCATAAACAGGTAAAACAGAGTATTTCTGGTTATTTATACAGTGTCAATGAGTTTGTTAACTCATTGATTTATTATGACAAAGTATCTTAAGGTAGGATGGTAACGCCATTCTCATAATCGCTTGGTCGTTGGTTCAAACCCAACAGGGGCCACCAAATTTTAGATTTAAAATCATATAATTAAGCCACTCGAAAGAGTGGCTTTTTTGTTCCTGAATTTTAAAATGGCACCACAAACCGCTGAGCAGCGCGCATGGCTTAGCGTGTTGTCGCTATCCCATTAAGAGGATAAAAAGTCCGTTATAACGCAGGGAAAATTTGCGCTTACGCTAAAACAGATAGCATTCTGCCTTAGCAAAATATTGCTCAGAGCATCTCGGGCAGCCCATAATCGCCGCACTCCTGTTGACTTCTGTCTAACTACGCAACGTAGTCTTAAAATATCTTTCATTCCTGCAATGCTGGAATTCATACTACTCACGATAAATGTAACAACACAGGTCAATTTCCGAAAAATAACCATAGCCTGCGCCAGCTGATCGAAATCAACGCGTTCCTCCCCCCGCTCTTATATATAACCCGCTGACTTACAAAAAGGATGAAATGATGAAAATACGGGATATATCAATCAGTACCTGTCTGGCACTGTTATTAATGGGTTGCGTAGCTAAACCACCCATGGCGACGGAAAATGAAATGAAAGAGGCCGCCGCGTTTGCTTTTAATGTCGATGCTTCGCAGGTGACAATTTCCGATGCGAGGCAGCAGGATGTGAAAACCAACTTTGTGGCCACTATCGGCAAAACCAGCCATCGCTGCTATGTGACGAAAGCCGCCGAGCCGAAACTTTACGGGCTGATCCCACTGGGCGGCGGTAGCACCGTCTCAGATGCCATCTGCGCCGGCGCCAACCCGACGCTAGCGAGCAAAACCTGCGACGCCCTGTCGCAGAAAGCGGGCCGCTGCTGAGCCTTTGCGCAGAAGAAGGCCGCTAACTGCGCATTTAATCACTTTTTCTGCCGTTTTACCGCGGTCGCTTAGTTCAGCGACCGCACCTGCTGATAAGAATTGAGCCGTTCCCGCAGCGAGGTGAGCCAGACATCCGGCTCCTGACGGCAGATTTCGGTGAGGATCGGCGTCAGCACCAGCTCGGCTTCATGGAAGTCGGTCCACTCCGGCGGCTCCAGTGAAAAAGGATCGTTCATCAGCCAAATCACCATCGGCGTCCAGGCGCGCGGATCCAGTTGCAGATAATCCTGACAGCGCATCATATCTCGGGTCCGCGCCTCATCGGGGACGACATCCTTTCCCACCGCGGCGCTACTCATTGCCAGTACTGTTATTCCTGCCAGCAGATGTTTCCAAACCCATTTTCGCCAGAAGGCGCGTTTTTCTTTCGCCATTGTTATTATTTTACCTGCCAGTTGTCGCCGGACGATATTCCCGAGAACTCACCTTAATAAGAGCAGATTAATCGTTTGCATTTTTTTTAACAGCAGACCGCGCTGAAGCAAGTGAACGCCCGTTCCTACAGCTGTCATCCAGCTATGCAAATATATTCGTCTGGCTCAGCTCCACAATATTTCCCTGGCCCAAAACGATTTGTGTTACAATTACGCCTTATAACGGCATCGATAAAAATAACCCCCGCCGCACCTGCACCAGGCATCGCCCTTCTTTTTTCATATCAGGATTTACGCCCCCATGAATGCGATAATCATTGACGATCATCCATTGGCACGTATCGCCATTCGCAACCTTCTCGACAGCAACGGTATTACCGTCGCGGCAGAGCTCGACAGCGGCGCTCATGCCGTGCAGACCGCGGAAAGCATGCAGCCTGACCTGCTCATCGTCGACGTCGATATTCCGGAGCTCAGCGGTATCGAGGTGCTGGAGCAGCTGCGCAAACGCCGCTACCAGGGAACAATCATCATCATTTCCGCTAAGAATGAACTGTTCTACGGCAAACGCCGCGCCGACTGCGGAGCAAATGGTTTTGTGAGTAAAAAAGAGGGAATGAATAATATCCTCGCCGCAATCGACGCAGCCAATAATGGCTACAGCTATTTCCCCTTTTCACTGGAACGCTTCTGCACCCACGGCATCACCGATCAGGACCGGCTGGATACGCTGTCAACGCAGGAGATGAAGGTGTTCCGCTATATTCTCAGCGGCGTCGACTACACCACCATCGGCAGCAAAATGAATATCAGCAATAAAACGGTAAGTACCTATAAGGTCCGTCTGATGGATAAATTAGGCTGCAGCACCCTGCTTGAGCTATATGACTTTGCGCAACGCAATAAAATAGGGTGATGGCATGGCGGTTCGTCTTATTTTATCCGTCGTTGTCGGGCTGGCGCTGAGCCTCTCGCCTGCCGCGTATGCCATGAAACAGCTGGAGCTGAAGAGCCATTCTCATATCGCGGCGATCGATATCCCGCTTAGCGGTAAGGAGAAAGCATGGCTGGCGGCGCAGCCTACGCTGACCGTCGGGACCTGGCTTCCCGAGAGGACGCCCATCGTCTATGACGGCGACGAGAAAAGTTATCAGGGCATTAACGCCGACTATCTGGCGCTGATGGCGCACAGCCTCGGACTGAAGGTGATTATCCGCCAGTATGACACCGAGCAGCAGGCGCTCACCGCCCTGGCCGACCGCCAGGTGGATACCCTGCTCACTCAGGTGGCGCACCGGGATGCGCTCGCCCCGGGCCTGGATCAATCCGCGCCGCTGCTTAAAACCTGGCCGACGCTGGTCACCTCGCTGAAATCCCCTCTGCCGCCGCTGACCACTGACCGCCGCGTCACGCTGGCCTGCACCCGCGATTGCGCTTTTTTCGATATTATTCAGCAGGCGTTTCCCAACGCCAAAATCACCCTTTATGATAGCGACTATCAGGCTCTCGCCTCGGTGGTCAGCGGCGAGAATCAGTATTTTATCGGCAACAACATCACCACTGGCCACTGCATCTCGAAATATTTCTCGCAATCGCTGGTTATCGCGCACTATTTTCGTCAGCAGGAGCAACACAACCGCTTTGTCACCCGTGACGATCGGCCAGAGCTGCATCAACTCTTCGACCGTTTTATCCATGCCGTCGACAGCGACACCGCGATGCGGATCATGCAAAACTGGCTCAACCGTGGCGATCTGTCGTTTCTCAATACCCCGCTTACCTTTAGCCCCGAAGAGCAGCGCTGGCTGCAGAAGTATCGTCGCGTCCGCCTGCTGGTGAACCCCTATTTTCCGCCATTTACCCTGGTGGATAACGAGGATGAACTGCGCGGCATCATGGCCGATATGCTGAATATTGTCTCACTCCAGACCGGCCTGCAGTTTGACCCTATTCTGGTGCGCAACCGTCAGGCTCTGGCAAAGCGCATGGAAAAAGAGGACTGGGCGATCATGCCCGCCGCCACCCTGACCCCACAGCCGCAGGCCTACGTCACCCTCAGCGATCCGCTTATTAACGTGGCCTTTGTGCTGGTCGCCCGCGGCAGCGCCCCCGACCAGCATCTGCTGACGCGCTCGGCACGGATCGCCCTGCCGGTCGGGCCTATCGCCGCCCATGATCTGAAAGCGCGTTTTCCGCTGATTAACTGGGTGGAAACGGATAACGTTGGCGTCGCCATGAAGATGGTAGAGGAAGGCGAAGTGGATGCCGCCGTAGCCTCGGAGCTTTCCGCCCGCTATATGATCGACCACTACTATCCACAGGGTCTGCACTACACCCGCATTGATGGACTCCCCGTCGCGGCCATTCGGCTGGCCATCCCGCGCGATGAACCGGTGCTGGCCGCCATTCTTAACAAAGCGCTGCAGGTTATTCCGCCACGGGATATTCTGCAGATGACCGAGAAGTGGTCGAAAATCTCCAGTCAGCAAATAGAGAACTGGAGCCAGTACAGCCGCCAGTTTTACCAGCTGATCGCCTTTGCGCTGGTGCTGATCGCCATCAGCCTCGGCTGGGGACTCTCCCTGTGTCGGGAAGTGCGCAAACGTAAAGACTCCCAGCAGCGGCTCGAGGAGGAGCTGGCGCAGAAGGAAGCCCTCTCCTGTGCGCTGGAGCGCGAAAAAGACAAAGCGATTCAGGCGACAAAAGCCAAGAGCCGCTTTCTGGCCAGCATGAGCCACGAGCTGCGCACGCCGGTGAGCGCCATCGTCGGCTTTCTGGAGCTGCTGGCGAAACCTGAGCTGAACGTCGGCCAGCGTAAAGAGGCGATCGAGCTGGCGGGGTCGACGGCGCAAACCCTGCTGGGACTTATCGGCAATATTCTTGATATCGACAAGATTGAATCGGGAAAATACCAGGTTACCCCGCAGTGGAGCGATGTCGCACAGTTAGTGTCGCAGCAGTGTCATACCTTCGACGCGCTGGCGCAGCAAAAGGGCATCGATCTGCACTACCATAACGCGCTGCAGGAAGGGACCATGCTGTGGGTCGACCCGCAGGCGCTACGGCAAATCCTCAATAATCTCATCGGCAATGCGCTGAAGTTTACCGTCGAAGGCGCAATTCAGGTCTCCTGCCGGCTGACGCCGGCGAATGAGACACAGGGAGAGCTGGCCCTCATGGTTAGCGACAGCGGCTGCGGGATCAGTGAAGCAGAGCAGGCCACCCTCTTCCACCGCTATGCCCAGGCGCGCCAGGGACGACAGCAGACCGGCTCCGGATTGGGGCTGGTCATTTGCAAAGAGCTGGTTGCGCTGATGCAGGGTCGCCTGGAGATGGTCAGCCGTCCGGGCGTGGGGACCACTTTCACCATCACGCTGCCGGTCAAGGCGAGCCGCTGCGCGATCCACGCGCCGCAGGCGTCGCCCGCCAGACCGCAGGCTCTACCCGGGCTGGCGATACTGATAGCGGACGATCACCCCACCAACCGGCTACTGCTCAAGCGCCAGCTCAGCACTATCGGCTATAGCGTCGATGAAGCCTGCGACGGTGAAGAGGCAGAGAATAAGCTCGCCAGCAAACATTACGATCTGCTGATAACGGACCTCAATATGCCGAAGAAAGATGGCCTGGCGCTGGCGGCCTCGCTACGCCGTCGCTATCCGGGCCTGGTAATTTGGGGCGTGACTGCCAGCGCGCTGCCGCAGTCGCGGGAGGCGTGTCTGGCCAGCGGCATGAATATGTGTCTGTTTAAGCCGGTGTCGGTCCAGACGCTGAGTCATGAGCTCAGCCGTTTAGCGGTGGGCCGCGCATCACCTCACGCTACCCGGCACCTGAAGCTCAGCGTGCTGAGCGAGAATACGGGGGGAGACCAGGCGCTGATGAATGAGATGCTGGAGACGTTCCGCGATGCGTCGGCCGCGGATTTACAGGCTGCCGGACAGGCAATCGCCCGGCATGAGCCGCAGATCTTTCTGCGGGCGCTGCACCGTCTGCACTGTTCAGCACAAATTCTGGGGATTACTGCGCTACAACAACTGTGCGCCCCTTTTGAGGCAAAGCGGCCTGATTCGCTGACGCCGGCAAGCTGTCTGGAGGTGGTACAGCGCATCACCGGCGTCATGCGCGAGATCGATGGCGAAATCGACGCCCTGATCGGCCGCTAGCCGTTCCGCTCGGGCAGTCCGCCTGCCCGAGCGTTAAGGGGACATCCTTGTCAGTTTTTTCCTCTGCGCTCTCTCAGGGTGGAACAAGTATCAGTTGCCTGCCACCAGCATCTCGCTATCCACCACAATGCCCTCTTCAGCGCCCTTCAGCACCAGATTCGCTTCGTAATATTTACCGGCTTTCAGCAGTTCTTGCGCCTGCGCTACCGCCTTACGGGTCTGGTTAAGCGGCATCAGATACTGGTTCTCAATCACGCCAATACCGGCCAGACGCAGGGTATCGATAGCCCCTTTCTGATCGCCTTTCGCCAGCTTTTCGTTGGCGGATTGGATAGCGCTCTCTTTTTCCGGCGTGGCCACATAGTCTTCAGACAGGGCGATAGAGGCGTTAATGATCACATAGCGATCGGCGATCATTTTGGCTTTAGCATCAGTTTTCACAAACTTCGCCCAGCTGGCATCATCGGCGGCCAGCAGCGCGGCGGCGTCGTCTGTCAGTTTTTTGGCGCTATCCGGCTGGCCATGGAACAGCGCCAGACGGGCGAACTGGATGTCGCGCATCGCATTCGCGCCCTGCACCGCCACCTGCAGCACATCGGCGGCTTCTTTCTGTACCTGCGTCGTGGCTGCCGCGGCTGGCGCTGCCGTCGCGCTATCTGTTGCCCATACCGGAGAGGTACTCATCATGGTTGCCAGCAGGCTCGCCAGAATGACTTTTTTCATCGTTGACTCCTGATTAAAATCGGTAAGCATCACCAAACGCAGCCAGCTTAAAAAATATCGCGGGCATTGAGAATCAGAGCCCGGAAGTAATATTGCGGGCCTGGTCTGACAGCTGTCAGACCAGGCGTATAAAGTGGCCTCGGCGCTCTTATTTACGCCTGCCGATCGCGCGGCCTACTATTTTCCTCAGACCTTTCTTTTGGCCCGCTGAATAAACCCTCACGCTTTTTATTCAGCGTCAGGCCGCCAACCGGGATCTGCGGAGCAATTATGTTTATGTTTAGCCATTACACCTTAAATGCGTTTAGCCCACGCGTCTTCATTCGATATAAACGGCATGCCTGCCTGATGGCGGTATTGCTGTTTATCTGCGGAGCCTGTTGTCTGGCCTGGCCGTTGGTCGCCGGCTGGTATCTCGCCACAGTAACCGGCATGTTATTGATGATCTGCGGCTTCTATTCGCTGTACAGCCTGATTGTCTTCCGCCAGCAGCACTGGAAATCACGCCTGGTGGCGCTGATCTTCGCCATCGCCTGGATCGTGCTCGGCCTGAGCTTTGTCGTCAATCCTCTCAACGGTATGAGCAGTCTGGCCATTTTATTTGGCTTTTTATTTGTTCTCGGCGGTATTTCCCGCATCGTTAACGGATGTCAAACCCGCAAACAAAGCGGCGCTGGCTGGAATATTTTTATCGGCCTGTTGGATTTACTTATCGCCTGCCTGTGGCTGGCCATGAACCCGCAGCAAAGCTGGTTATTTATTACCGCCTTTATCGGCGTTGAAATGATATTTAGCGCCATCGGCTTGTTGGTCCTGCGCAATAAAATGAAGCACGCTCAGGCTTAAGCCCTATTTTGTCACTGGAGAAGAAAATGAATTTACCTAAAGCACTCGTATTGACCGTGGCGGCTACCACATTCTGTCTGATGACCAGCCCGGCGTTCGCGGTTGAGGAAACCACGCCGCAGAATATGACCTGTCAGGAATTTATGGATATGAACCCAAAAAGCATGACCCCGGTGGCCTTCTGGGTAGTGAATCGCAACACCGACTTTAGCGGCGGCGACTATGTTGACTGGCATGAAGTCGAGACCGTTTCGGTACCGAAAATGCTGCAGGAGTGCCACAAGAACCCCGCCGCTAAACTTGGCGATCTCAGCGCGGTCATCAAAAAATAACCCCCCCCGGCATCAGGCCGGGGAAACCCGCCGCGCTGCGGCGGGTCCCGCTTTACTCATCGATACCGCATTCGCACGGCAGATGGCGGCCGATAAGCTTGCGATACAAAAACGCCCCGATAATCGCCCCCAC
Source organism: Klebsiella sp. 64 (assembly GCF_018223915.1). Taxonomy (NCBI): domain Bacteria; kingdom Pseudomonadati; phylum Pseudomonadota; class Gammaproteobacteria; order Enterobacterales; family Enterobacteriaceae; genus Klebsiella; species Klebsiella sp. 64. The sequence continues at coordinate 187,074 of NZ_JAGRQZ010000012.1, read as the reverse complement.
CACCGGCGCCAGCAGCGGCACCAGAAAGTAAGGGATCGCCAGCCCACCGGTAAAGGCGATCGAGCCCCACCCGGCCAGACTGGTAAACAGTTTTGGGCCGAAGTCGCGCGCCGGATTCAGCGCAAAGCCGGTTAGCGGCCCCATCGACGCGCCGATCACGGCGATCAGCAAGCCAATCAGCAACGGCGCCAGCGGCCCGCGCGGAATTCCGTTGCCGTCGTCGGTCAGGGCCATGATCATCGCCATCAGGATTGCCGTGATGGTGGTCTCCACGGCAAACGCTTGTATAAACGTGATATGTGGATGCGGGTACGTGGAAAAGACCCCGGCCAGGTTAAGACTGGCGGCAGTGCCGCGCACGATATGCTGACTCTGTTCAAGATCGAGAAACAGCTGGCGATAGAGCCCATACACCAGCGCGGCGGCGCAGAAGGCCCCGGCCGTCTGGGCAACAATAAACGGCAGCACCTTGCGGCGTTCAAAACAGGCGAACAGCCACAGGGCAATGGTCACCGCCGGATTTAGGTGCGCGCCGGAGACACCGGCCGTCAGGTAGATGGCCATGGCGACGCCAAGGCCCCAGATAATACTGATCTCCCACTGACCAAAGCTGGCCCCGGCGACCCGCAGCGCAGCGACGCAGCCCGCGCCGAAGAAAATGAGCAATCCGGTGCCAAGAAACTCGGCCACGCACTGCCCGGTTAAGGTAGAAGTCTGGTTCATTATCGGCATCCTGAAATAGCACGTTAAAGAGAGAGGCTGGCGCGAGCGCCCGTTTAATTCGCCTGACCGGCCAGTAGCAGCCCGGTGGCGACCGCATTGCGCGGCCCTTCTGTTCCCCGAATATTGCCCTGCCCGGCGACCACGCCATAGTGCGACAAGGCTTCCGTGATAAGCTGCGGGATCTCAAAGTCCAGCGATGAGCCGCCCACCAGCACCACAAAGGCGATATCGCGAATGGAACCGCCGGGTGAGACCTGGCGCAGCGCGCGCAGGCAGTTGGTGACAAACACTTTCTCTTTCGCCTGCCGGCGCACGAGACGAATTTTTTCCAGCGGGCTGGCGTTATCGATCGGCACCAGTTCGCCCTCCTTGATGTACACCACTTTGGCGAACACCGCCGGGCTGAGGGCTTCCCGAAAGAACTCCACCGCGCCATTCTCGTGACGAATACTGAACAGGCTTTCCACTTTGGCCAGCGGGTATTTTTTTATCGCTTCCGCCAGCGAAAGATCCTCGAGGCCCAGCTCGGTTTTAATCAACAGGCTGACCATATTCCCCGCCCCGGCGAGATGGACCGCCGTTATCTGCCCCTCCGCGTTGACGATCGCCGCATCCGTCGAGCCGGCGCCGAGGTCGAGGATCGCCAGCGGCGCCGCACAGCCGGGAGTGGTTAACGCCCCGGCGATGGCCATGTTGGCCTCCACGCCGCCCACCACCACCTCGGTCTGCAGTCGGGCGCTCAGTTCGCGGGCGATAACCTGCATTTGCAGACGATCCGCTTTCACCATCGCCGCCATCCCGACGGCATTCTCCATGGCGCACTCGCCGGCCATCCCGCCCTGCACCTTGCGCGGAATAAACGTATCCACCGCCAGCAGATCCTGGATGTATATCGCGCTCATCTCATGGCCGGTCAGGGACGCCATTACCTTGCGCACCCGCTCAAGCATGCCGCCGGCGTGAGTGCCCGGTTCGCCGCGGATGTCGCGTACCGGAGCGCAGGCGCTCATCGCCTGCATGATGGCTTCCGCGCCCTCGGCGACATCGGCCTCTCCGCGACGCTTTTCGCCGCTAATGTAGAGGTTGCCCGCCGGGATCACCCGCGACTGCACATCCCCCTGCGGGGTCTTGAGCACCACCGCGGAACGGTTGCCAATCAGGGCGCGGGCGATGGGGACGATGGCCTGGGTCTCTTCCGGGCTTAGCCCGAAGAAGGTGGCGATCCCGTAGGGATTCGACAGGATCCGCACCACCTGGCCCGGCGCGGCCACTTCCACCGCCGCCATCACCCCCTCGGGGACCTGCTCCAGCAGCGTCACTTCATCTACCACCGGCAGGGTTTTACGCAGGCGGTTGTTCACCAGCACGCCGTCGTCCTTTTTGAGGATCGCCGCCACCACGTTGATCCCCCGGTCGAGCGCCTCATTGAGCCACCACACGGCGTCAAGGAAATCGACGGCGTCGTCAATCAGTACGATCCACCCCTCGGCATACTGCGCCGCCGGCAGCGTCGCCAGCCGCCCGAGGGCGATAGTCGTCCCCACGCCAACGCCCACCCCGCCCGGCGTCTGCGGGTTATGACCGATCATGGTCGATTCGGTGATAATGGTCTCGGTGATGGTCTCCATCGCCACATCGCCAATCACCGGCGCGGCTTCGTTAAGATAGATGCGAGAGACATCGCTCATCGACCACGGTGTTTTCGCCAGGGCCTGCTCCAGCGCGGCGAGGGTCCCGGCGATATTGTCCCGCGTCCCTTTCATGCCCGTCGTCGCGACGATCCCGCTGGCAACAAACGCCCTCGCCTGCGGGTCGTCGGACGCCAGCGCCACCTCGGTGGTGGCGTTGCCGATATCAATCCCGGCTATTAACGGCATGCTGACCTCCGCTTAGCTTCCTTTACGCAGCTTATGCCGCTGCTGATACACTTCCGCCGACTCCCGGACAAAGGCGGCATTCACTGTCGCATGCCAGGTGTGCTCCAGCTCGTCGGCGATCGCCAGCAGCTCCGCCTGCGAGGAGCGGAACGGGCGCAGCGCGTTATAGATAGCCAGAATGCGCTCGTCAGGAATGGCGATAAGCTCCGCCGCGCGGCGGAAATTGCGCGCCACCGCATGGCGCTGCATCTGCTCGGCAATCTGCGCCTGGTACTCAAGGGTCTGGCGGGAGATCCGCACATCCTGCGGGCCCACCTCGCCAGAGAGCACCTTCTCGAGGGTAATATCGGTCAATGGTTTACCGGTAGGCGTCAGGATATGCTCCGGGCAGCGGGTGGCTAACGGATAATCCTGCACGCGCATGGTTTTCTCGCTCATGGTCACTCCCTTACTAAGTCGATGTGCAGGGTGACGGGCTCGGCGTCCTGCACCACATGTTTGGTCTCTTTGATATGAAATAGCGCGGCTTTGGCCATAAATTTCGGCCGCACCATCTGATCGTTCACCACCGGCACCGGCGAAGGTGACTCTTTGCGCGCATAGCGCGCGGCGTTTTTGCCAATCTGCCGGTAGGTCTCCAGCGTCAGCAGCGGCGCCTGGGAGAACAGCTCCAGGTTGCTGAGCGGCAGCAGATCGCGCTGATGGATGACCGTGGTCCCCTTCGACTGGATACCGATGCCGATCCCCGAGCCGCTCAGGTTGGCAGCATCCCAGGCCATAAAGGAGACGTCGGACGTGCGCAGAATGCGCACCACCCGGGCGTGAAGCCCCTCTTCTTCCACCCCGGCAATCAGCTCTTTGAGGATCGCGCCATGGGGCATATCGATCAGAGTGTGATGCTGGTGTTTATCGAAGGCAGGGCCGACGCCGATCACCACTTCATCGGCGCGTTCATCGGCAGAAGCTACCCCGCCCTCGCGGGTTTTCAGGGTAAAAGAGGGCTGAATTTGGGTTGTCTGTTGCACAGGAATACCGCCTTATTCAATGGTGTCGGGCTGAACCACGCCCGGAATATTTTTGATCTCCGCCCAGCGTTCGGCAGAGATGCGATAGCCGGTGCCCGGCCCCTGATAGTCATTGATGTCGTTGACCGCACTCACCACCTCGAACTGCCGATCGAGAATGGCCGAGGTCTGCAGGTAATCGCCGGTGACCCGCTGGCGCAGCATATTGAGAATATTGCTGGCGATATCCTCAAAGCCGCTGCGGCTCAGCGCGCCGACAATATCGAGGCCGGTGATGTTGCGCTTCATCATCTCTTCCACCGCACTCAGATCCTCCACCACGTTACGCGGCGGCATCTCGTTGCTGCCGTGCGCGTAGGTGGCGGCCTCCACCTCCTCGTCGGCGATTGGCGGCAGCCCCAGCTCGCGGAAAACCGCCTGGATCGCCCGCGCCGCTTTCTGGCGAATGGCAATGGTTTCCGCCTCGGTCACCGGACGCAGGCCGCCGTCAACCATCAGGTCACGCTGCAGGATGTTGTAATCATCAAAATCTTCCGCATCGAAGTTCGAGCCGGCGAACATGTTGTCGTAGTTCGGCACCGCGCTGTAGCCGGAGAAAATAAAGTCGGTGCCCGGCAGCATCTGCATCAGGGTGCGCGCGGTGCGGCGAATATCCGAGTGGGAGAAAGTCTGGTCGTTGGCGGACGCCACTTCGAGGTCGAGCATAGAGGCGATCAGGTTTTCCGCCAGCACCGCCCGAATGCCCGACGGCACAGCGCCGGTCATGCCGATACAGCTCACCGCGCCGTTTTGCAGCCCCTGAACCCCGGCGCCTTTGGTAATGAAGATGCAGCGCGATTCGAGGTAGAGCATCGACTTGCTCTCCGAATAGCCCATCAGCGCTTCGGATCCGGTGCCGGAGGTGTAGCGCATTTTCAACCCGCGGGAGGCGTAGGCCGAGGCGAGGAACGCCTTTGACGACGGAGTATCATCGCCGTCGGTAAATACCGCTTCAGTGCCGTAGACCGACACCGTCTCGGCGTAGCTGGTTAAGCCACGCATGCCCAGCTCCAGCTCGGTGGCCTCTTCCACCGAGCACTGCGTCAACACGCCGGGGCGGCCGCACTGCGAACCGACCAACAGCGCCAGGGCGTTAAACGGCGCGTAGCGCGCGATACCGACCGTGGTCTCCTGTTCTGAGAAGCCGCGGATCCCGGCCTCGGCGGCGTCAGCGGCAATCTGCACCGGATTATCTTTGAGATTGGTGACGTGGCACTGGTTGGAGGGGGTCCGGCGGGCACGCATCTTCTGCAGCGCCATCATCATCTCCACCACGTTCATCTGCGCCATCACCTCGACCGCTTTGGCCGGCGTGATGGCGGTAGTGATGGCAATGATCTCCTCCCGGCTGACGTGAATATCCACCAGCATACGGGCTATTTCCACCGCCTCCAGGCGCATTGCCTGCTCTGTGCGCTCAACGTTGATCGCGTAATCGGCGATAAACCGGTCGATCATGTCAAACTGGTCCCGGCGTTTGCCGTCCAGCTCGACGATCAGACCGTTGTCCACTTTTACTGAAGAGACCGGGTCAAAGGGGCTGTCCATGGCGATCAGCCCCTCTTCAGGCCACTCGCCAATCAGCCCGTCCTGATTGACGGGGCGCTGGGCCAGTACTGCAAATCGTTTTGATCTTTTCATTGTTCATAGGCTCAAAAGGTGAAATCCGCAGACGGTAGCGAATACGCCGGGCGAGCGTCGTTGCCGCCCGGCCATTACCGGCAATAGCGGAACTTTAAATGAGCCAGTGGTGAAAAAAATAAATTTAATTTCGTTTCAATTTGGCACACGAAATCTACCGACAGTTTCACTATGAAACTTTACTCCGGCGGCAAAAATAAAAAATGTGATCGCCCGCAATGATATAAATCAATTAATAAAAAACGCCCTTAATTACGTTTTGCCGACGCTATTTTAACCCTATTGACTAAATCATGGCGGGCGACAAAATAACGCTGACAAAAATAAAGCAAGCCAACCGAATGGTAATAGTTTTTTACTATCGCCCCCTACTGACTATTCGCGCCAGCGTTATCCTGGTGCGGGAGAGAATGATGAACAAGAGCCAACAAGTTCAGACAATCACCCTGGCCGCCGCCCAGCAAATGGCGGCGGCGGTGGAAAAAAAAGCCACTGAGATCAACGTGGCGGTGGTGTTTTCCGTGGTTGACCACGGAGGTAACACGCTGCTTATCCAGCGGATGGACGAGGCCTTCGTCTCCAGCTGCGATATTTCCCTGAATAAAGCCTGGAGCGCCTGCAGCCTGAAGCAAGGTACCCATGAAATTACGCCAGCGGTCCAGCCAGGACAATCTCTGTACGGTCTGCAGCTTACCAACCAACAGCGAATTATTATTTTTGGCGGCGGCCTGCCAGTTATTTTTAATGAGCAGGTAATTGGCGCCGTCGGCGTTAGCGGCGGTACGGTCGAGCAGGATCAATTATTAGCCCAGTGCGCCCTGGATTGTTTTTCCGCATTATAACCTGAAGCGAGAAGGTATATTATGAGCTATCGTATGTTTGATTATCTGGTGCCAAACGTTAACTTTTTTGGCCCCAACGCCATTTCCGTAGTCGGCGAACGCTGCCAGCTGCTGGGGGGGAAAAAAGCCCTGCTGGTCACCGACAAAGGCCTGCGGGCAATTAAAGATGGCGCGGTGGACAAAACCCTGCATTATCTGCGGGAGGCCGGGATCGAGGTGGCGATCTTTGACGGCGTCGAGCCGAACCCGAAAGACACCAACGTGCGCGACGGCCTCGCTGTGTTTCGCCGCGAACAGTGCGACATCATCGTCACCGTGGGCGGCGGCAGCCCGCACGATTGCGGCAAAGGCATCGGCATCGCCGCCACCCATGAGGGCGATCTGTACCAGTATGCCGGAATCGAGACCCTGACCAACCCGCTGCCGCCTATCGTCGCGGTCAATACCACCGCCGGCACCGCCAGCGAGGTCACCCGCCACTGCGTCCTGACCAACACCGAAACCAAAGTGAAGTTTGTGATCGTCAGCTGGCGCAACCTGCCGTCGGTCTCTATCAACGATCCACTGCTGATGATCGGTAAACCGGCCGCCCTGACCGCGGCGACCGGGATGGATGCCCTGACCCACGCCGTAGAGGCCTATATCTCCAAAGACGCTAACCCGGTGACGGACGCCGCCGCCATGCAGGCGATCCGCCTCATCGCCCGCAACCTGCGCCAGGCCGTGGCCCTCGGCAGCAATCTGCAGGCGCGGGAAAACATGGCCTATGCCTCTCTGCTGGCCGGGATGGCTTTCAATAACGCCAACCTCGGCTACGTGCACGCCATGGCGCACCAGCTGGGCGGCCTGTACGACATGCCGCACGGCGTGGCCAACGCTGTCCTGCTGCCGCATGTGGCGCGCTACAACCTGATCGCCAACCCGGAGAAATTCGCCGATATTGCTGAACTGATGGGCGAAAATATCACCGGACTGTCCACTCTCGACGCGGCGGAAAAAGCCATCGCCGCTATCACGCGTCTGTCGATGGATATCGGTATTCCGCAGCATCTGCGCGATCTGGGAGTAAAAGAGGCCGACTTCCCCTACATGGCGGAGATGGCTCTGAAAGACGGCAATGCGTTCTCGAACCCGCGTAAAGGCAACGAGCAGGAGATTGCCGCGATTTTCCGCCAGGCATTCTGAGTGATAACGAGGGGACCGTCATGTCGCTTTCACCGCCAGGCGTACGCCTGTTTTACGATCCGCGCGGGCACCATGCCGGCGCCATCAATGAGCTGTGCTGGGGGCTGGAGGAGCAGGGGGTCCCCTGCCAGACCATAACCTATGACGGAGGCGGTGACGCCGCTGCGCTGGGCGCCCTGGCGGCCAGAAGCTCGCCCCTGCGGGTGGGTATCGGGCTCAGCGCGTCCGGCGAGATAGCCCTCACTCATGCCCAGCTGCCGGCGGACGCGCCGCTGGCTACCGGACACGTCACCGATAGCGACGATCATCTGCGTACGCTCGGCGCCAACGCCGGGCAGCTGGTTAAAGTCCTGCCGTTAAGTGAGAGAAACTGAATGTATCGTATCTATACCCGCACCGGGGATAAAGGCACCACCGCCCTGTACGGCGGCAGCCGCATCGAGAAAGACCATATTCGCGTCGAGGCCTACGGCACCGTCGATGAACTGATATCCCAGCTGGGCGTCTGCTACGCCACGACCCGCGACGCCGGGCTGCGGGAAAGCCTGCACCATATTCAGCAGACGCTGTTCGTGCTGGGGGCTGAACTGGCCAGCGATGCGCGGGGCCTGACCCGCCTGAGCCAGACGATCGGCGAAGAGGAGATCACCGCCCTGGAGCGGCTTATCGACCGCAATATGGCCGAGAGCGGCCCGTTAAAACAGTTCGTGATCCCGGGGAGGAATCTCGCCTCTGCCCAGCTGCACGTGGCGCGCACCCAGTCCCGTCGGCTCGAACGCCTGCTGACGGCCATGGACCGCGCGCATCCGCTGCGCGACGCGCTCAAACGCTACAGCAATCGCCTGTCGGATGCCCTGTTCTCCATGGCGCGAATCGAAGAGACTAGGCCTGATGCTTGCGCTTGAACTGGCTGGCGTCAATATCGTACTGCTTCATTTTGCGCCACAGGGTGGTGCGGCCGATATTGAGCAGCTGCGACATCTCCTGCACCCGCCCGCTGGTCACCCGGGCGGCGTGAATAATAGCTTCCTTTTCGATGGCGCTAAAAGTCAGGCTGGCCGGCAGCAGCGATGACGCGCTATCCCCGCCCGGCCGCTCGGAAAAGAGATATTCCGGCAGATTACTCAGGCGAATGTGGCCGTTGTCGCTGCTGATGGCGATATTCTCAATGACGCTGTTGAGCTCAAAATCATTCCCCGGCCACGAGTAGGCCACCAGCTGCGCCAGCGCGTCATCGTCCACTTTCAGTCGCGAAGAGAAACGCTTCTCCAGGCTCTTCAACCGGTTATGCACCAGCGACGGAATACTGTTGCGTCGGGCGCGCAGCGGCGGGATGACGATCTCAAAGGAGTGCAGCGCATAGTACAGCTGGCGGCTAAAGCGGTTCTGTTCCACCAGATTGGCCAGATCGACGGTGGTGGTGGCAATCACCTTCACATCCACCGGGATCAGGCGCCGGGCGTCGAGGCGGGTGAGCACGCCCTGCTTAATCACCTGCAGCAGAGCCGACTGCAGCTCCGGCGCCAGATACTCGATCTTTTCCAGAAACAGGGTGCCGCCGTTGGCCAGCTCAAGGCGGCTCAGGCGACCATTTTCATCGTCGGTAGGGGCGCTGCCCATAAAGTCCTGGCCCAGCACGCTGTCGGCATATAGCTGGCAGTTGACGGCGATGTAGGGGCCGCCCGCCCGTTCGCTTTCATTGTGAATAGCCTGGCTCAGCAGCTCTTTCCCGACCCCCTCTTCGCCGCACAGTAGCACCGGGAAGCCGCCGCGCGCCGCCTGGCGGCCAAAGTGGATCAGGCGTCGGGTTTCCGGATCGTCGGCAGACATCTGCTCAAAGGTGTGGCTGACTTTACCGAGCTGGCTGGTCATCAGCTGCCGCATCTGCTCCACCGGATGCAGCAGCAGAATAAAACTGTTGCCTTGCGCCTCGACAATCGGTTTTAAGGTGATCACCGCGTCGACAAACTGATGCTGACTTTCAAAGGTGACTTCGACGTGATTCAGGCCGCGGGCGTGTTTGATGGCGCGGCGCAGCAGCGCCGGGAGGGTCACCAGATCGGCGATATTTTTCCCCTGGCTGGCCTGAGCATCAAGATGCAACAGTCTCGCCGCCTGAACATTGAGAAACTGCAGCACGCCCTGTTCGTTCCACGCCATCACCCCATCGTCCATGCTCTCCAACAGGCCGTACATCTGATTGAGGTGGCGGTTGGATTCCGCCAGCAGGCTGTCGGTGAGCAGGGAGTTACCCACCTCGCGGGCGATGGCCAGCGTCAGGGAGAGGTCGGCGCTGGACTGGTGCTCGACCAGACAGCAAAGCGAGATAGAGCCGAACAGCCTCCCGTGGTTATCAAACACCGGCGTCGAGCAAAAACTCCATGGCTGTAGCGCCTGCTTAAAATGCCGATCGCCGGCGGTGTTGATCGGCTGGCCCTGCATCGCGGCCAGCGACAGCGCGCAGGTGCCGATAATGCTCTCCGCACAATAGCTGCCGTCGCGAAATCCCAGGGCAGCCAGCTGGGCCAGGGTTTGCGGCTCGCCGCAACGGCTCAGGATGCAGGCGGACTCATCAAGAATAAACAGCGCGCAGGGGCGGCCGTCCATAAACTCCCAGGCGTCTTCCAGCGCCGCCTGGCCGATGGTCAGCAGCGCGGTTTTACGCCGACAGATGGAGTCGAAGGTCAGGCCCTGGGCCTGGTGCGGCGTTTGCCAGGTTTCGCGCTGCATAAACTTGCTGCAGCGGTGCCATGACTGGGCAATGACGGAAGAGACCGCCTTCCCGGTATCCTGAGTCTGAACAGTCATATCCTTTTCCGCGTTGTACCATAGAGAACCCCTCCGGCAGCGACTGCCGGAGGGGAGAAAGAAAAACCGCTGACCTGGGCCAGCGGTTTAGCCACCGCGAATTAACGCGCCAGCCACTGCTGGCCTAACAGATCGGCGGTGAGGATAGCGGCATGGACGCTCTCCGGGGTCACCGCAAACGGCATATTGTGGATGGTTTCCCCTTCCGCGCAGGTGGCTTTCGCCACCGCGGCGATTTTCTCGTCGATCCCCTCTTTGACGCCCATCTGCGCGAGCGTCACCGGCAGGCCGACGCGCTGGCAGAAGCCCAGCACCGTTTCAATCTCGTCCATCGGGCTGTTCTGCAGCACCAGCTGCGCCAGGGTACCGAAGGCCACTTTCTCACCGTGATACAGGTGATGGCACTCTTCAAGAATGGTGAAACCGTTGTGGATTGCGTGGGCAGCGGCCAGGCCACTGCTTTCAAAGCCAATGCCGCTGAGATAAGTGTTCGCCTCGATGATGCGCTCCAGCGCTTCGGTCACTACCCCGGCCTGCGCCGCCAGACGGGCCTTTTCGCCCTCCGCCAGCAGCGTATCATAGCACAGGCGGGCGAGGCTCAACGCCGCCTCGGTGGACTGTCCTCCTGCCATGCTGGTGGCGCGCGCATCGTAGCAGGCTTTGGCCTCGAACCAGGTGGAGAGCGCATCGCCCATGCCGGAGACCAGCAGGCGTACCGGCGCTTTGGCGATAATCGCCGTGTCCATCACCACCATATCCGGGTTTTTCGGATAGATCAGATACTCTTCAAACTCGCCCGCTTCGGTGTAGATCACCGACAGCGCGCTGGTTGGCGCATCGGTCGAGGCGATGGTCGGGATCACCACCACCGGCAGCTTCTGGTAGTAACCGATCGCCTTCGCGGTATCGAGAGTTTTACCACCGCCGATCCCGACCACGCCGCGGCAGCCCTGTTTTTGCAAAATCGCCATCAGACGGTTGATTTCCGCATGGCTGCATTCACCGTTAAACCGTTCCGCATGGCAGCGAATATCGTGGCTCTGCAGGCCATTCACCACTTTCTCTCCCGCCAGCTTCATTACGAAATCGTCGGCGATGACGAAGAAGCTCTCCGCCAGGTTTTTGGCATATTGACCGAACAGAACAGCAGCATCAGGACCCTGAAGATATTTGGCTGGAGATTGAATAACTTTTAGCATTCCTTTCACCCTCAAATAAGTGCGCATGTAAACATGATGAGCCCTGGCGTTATCCGCGCCGGCCAGTGAAGCGCGGCCTGAACGGAGCGTACCGGAGCAGTGCGATCACTGTAGGGCCGGCAGGGAACAAAAAAATCTTTCGCCTTTTTGTTCTGATATGAAACACAGGTTAATTTTTTACGTTCCATATTGGAACAAAAAACCCTAATCTCTGTCAGGATTGCGATCCCGATCCGCTACTTTGCCGCATAATGCCCTTGCAATCCTCCGTGTTTGATCCTCTTTTCTCCCGCAGTCGGCAGAAAATCAGCAAAAAATTTTTTTCCACCCGCTTCGCCAGCTATCCTGACCGCCGCTTATGGCAGAAGAAAAAAAGCGCGCCAGCTCGCATTTTCACCATATCCTCAGCAAAAACGTTCCATAAAGAAACAAAACAAGGAGGCAATGTTTCGTAATGAAACCCGATCGTCGGGGCATTCTTTTTTTCGTCCGCTCAGCCAGAATCATCATATCGCCAGGCACGCTCCACCGTCAGACGATACCCCTACGCGATGACTGCCTCCGCCAGCAGAGAGGCGGCATCGAACCTTCTCCAACGGAGCACTGAATAATGAAAAAGCTGATTAACCGTGTTGAAGATGTACTGAATGAACAATTACAGGGGCTGGCTAAAGCCCATCCGCAGCTGACCCTGCATCAGGACCCGCTGTATGTGACCCGCACCGACGCGCCGGTGGCTGGCAAGGTGGCCCTGCTCTCCGGCGGCGGCAGCGGACATGAACCGATGCACTGCGGCTATATCGGCCAGGGCATGCTCTCCGGCGCCTGTCCGGGGGAAATCTTCACCTCGCCGACGCCGGACAAAATGTTTGAATGCGCGATGCAAATTGACGGCGGCGAAGGCGTCTTGCTAATTATCAAAAACTATACCGGCGACATCCTGAATTTTGAGACCGCCACCGAGCTGCTGCATGAGAGCGGCATTAAAGTCACCACCGTGGTGGTCGACGACGACGTGGCGGTGAAAGACAGCCTCTATACCGCCGGTCGTCGCGGCGTCGCCAACACCGTACTGATCGAAAAACTGGTCGGCGCCGCCGCCGAGCGCGGCGACTCGCTGGAAGCCTGCGCTGAACTGGGCCGCCGCCTGAACAATCTCGGCCACTCGATTGGTATCGCCCTTGGCGCCTGCACCGTACCGGCTGCCGGGCAGCCATCCTTTACGCTGAAAGATGACGAGATGGAGTTCGGCGTCGGCATTCACGGCGAGCCGGGCATCGACCGCCGCCGCTTCAGCTCGCTGGACCAAACCGTCGATGAGATGTTCGATACCCTGCTGGAAAACGGCGCTTACAGCCGCACGCTGCGCCAGTGGGATACCGTCAAGGGCGCGTGGCAGGAAGTGCAGCAGAGCAAAACCGCGCTGCAAAACGGCGACCGGGTTATCGCGCTGGTTAATAACCTCGGCGCCACTCCGCTTTCCGAACTGTATGGCGTGTATAACCGCCTCGCCCAGCGCTGCGAAGCGTCCGGCATCATCATCGAACGCAACCTCATCGGCAGCTACTGTACTTCGCTGGATATGGCGGGCTTCTCCATCACTCTGCTGAAAGTGGATGACGAGACGCTGACGCTATGGGACGCCCCGGTTCACACCCCGGCGCTGAACTGGGGAAACTAAGGAGCACGACATGTCACTGAACAGAACGCAAATCGTCGACTGGCTGTACCGCTGCGGCGATATTTTCACCAAAGAGAGCGATTTTCTCACCGGCCTCGATAAAGAGATTGGCGACGCCGACCACGGTCTCAATATGCACCGCGGTTTCAGTAAAGTGGTCGAAAAGCTGCCGTCGATTGCCGATAAAGATATTGGCTTTATCCTCAAAAACACCGGCATGACGCTGCTCTCCAACGTCGGCGGTGCCAGCGGCCCGCTGTTCGGCACCTTCTTCATTCGCGCCGCGCAGGTGACCCAGGCCCACCAGAGCCTGACGCTCGACGAGCTGTACCTGATGATCCGCGAAGGTGCGGACGGTGTCGTCAACCGCGGCAAAGCGGAGCCAGGGGATAAAACCATGTGCGACGTCTGGCTGCCGGTGGTGGACTCCCTGCGCCAGTCCAGCGAGCAGCACCTGTCGATCGCCGCCGCGCTGGATGCCGCCTGCGAAGTGGCCGAGCGTGCGGCCCACGCCACCATCACTATGCAGGCGCGTAAAGGCCGCGCCAGCTATCTCGGCGAGCGCAGCATCGGACATCAGGATCCCGGCGCGACCTCGGTGCTGTTTATGGTTCAGATGCTGGCCGCCGCCGCCAAAGAGTAAGGAAATTGCGATGGTAAACCTGGTTATTGTTTCTCATAGCGCCCGGCTGGGCGAAGGTGTCGGAGAACTGGCCCGGCAGATGTTAATCAACGATGGCTGCAAACTGGCGATCGCCGCCGGGATCGACGATCCCGACAGCCCGATCGGCACCGATCCGCTTAAAGTCATGGAGGCGATCGAATCCGTGGCCGATACCGATCACGTGCTGGTGATGATGGATATCGGCAGCGCGTTGCTCAGCGCCGAAACCGCCCTCGATCTGCTCGATCCGGCGATTGCCGCGAAGGTGCGACTGTGCGCCGCGCCGCTGGTGGAAGGGACGCTGGCGGCCACCGTCAGCGCTGCCTCCGGCGCCGGGATCGACAAGGTGATCGCCGACGCCATGAGCGCCCTGGAGGCCAAGCGGGTTCAGCTGGGTTTACCTTCGCCAACTTCTGACGCCGCGCCGGCGCCGATGCTTGCCGACGACGGCGACACAAAATCGGTGTCAGTCATTATTAACAATCATAACGGCCTGCACGTGCGTCCGGCGTCGAAGCTGGTCGCCGCGCTGGCGGGCTTTAACGCCGATCTGCTGCTGGAGAAAAACGGGAAGTGCGTCAAACCGGACAGCCTCAACCAAATCGCGCTATTGCAGGTCCGCCGCAACGATAAGCTGCGCCTGCTGGCCCGCGGTCCGGATGCCGACGCGGCGCTGGAGGCGTTTCAGGCGCTGGCCGCCGATAACTTCGGTGAATCGCCTGCGGCGCAACCGGCAGCGGCTCCGGCAACGCCCGAGCGCGTCGAAGGCGCTGCCCTGCGCTATCCGCTGGCCCTGATCCAGCCGCTCCGCCCGGCTGCCGCCGATGCCGCCCGCGAGCAGCAGCGCCTGCGCCAGGCCATTGACCAGACGCTGGCGGATCTTATCGCCCTGACCGAGCTGGCGGAAAATAAATTTAACGCCGATATCGCGGCGATCTTCGCCGGGCACCACACCCTGCTCGACGATGACGATCTGTTTGATGCCGCCAACGATCGTCTGCTCACCGAACAATGCACGGCGGAATGGGCATGGCATCAGGTGTTGATGGAGCTCAGCCAGCAGTATCGCCAGCTGGATGACCCCTACCTGCAGGCGCGCTATATCGATATCGAAGATATTTTGCAGCGCACCCTGCGCCATCTGCAGGGCGTTCAGGAGAGAGTGCCGACGCCCGGCGAGCCAACAATTATTATTGCCGACAACATTTATCCCTCAACCGTCTTACAGCTGGATGCCAGCTTCGTTAAAGGCCTGTGCCTGCGCGATGGCAGCGAACAGGCTCACGGCGCGATTATCGCCCGCGCGGCGGGGATCGCCTGGCTGAGCCAGCAGGGCGAGGCGCTGAACAGCGTGCAGCCCGGCGAGACTATCGTGCTCGATATGCGCCACCAGCGCCTTATCCGTGACTAAAATTCACGTTGACCGTTACCGCTCCGGGGGCCTGCCTCCGGAGGGTGAGTTTTCGCTTACTCTTCAGGAACCACTATGTCTCAATTCTTTTTTAACCAGCGCGCCAGCCTCGTCAACGATGTGATTGAGGGTACCATTATCGCCAGCCCGTGGAATAACCTCGCCCGTCTGGAGAGCGACCCGGCGATCCGGGTGGTGGTCCGTCGCGATCTGAATAAAAACAACGTGGCGGTGATCTCCGGCGGCGGCGCCGGCCATGAACCGGCGCACGTCGGCTTTATTGGTAAAGGCATGCTGACCGCCGCGGTCTGCGGCGATCTGTTCGCCTCGCCAAGCGTCGACGCGGTGCTCACCGCCATTCAGGCAGTGACCGGCGAGGCGGGCTGCCTGCTGATCGTCAAAAACTACACCGGCGATCGGCTTAACTTCGGTCTGGCGGCGGAGAAAGCGCGCCGACTCGGCTACAACGTGGAGATGCTGATCGTCGGCGACGATATTTCGCTGCCGGATAACAAACAGCCGCGCGGCATCGCCGGGACCATTCTGGTGCATAAAGTGGCGGGCTATTTCGCCGAGCGCGGCTTCAACCTCGCCACCGTCCTGCGTGAAGCGCAATACGCCGCCAGCCATACCGCCAGCATCGGGGTGGCGCTGGCCAGCTGCCACCTGCCGCAGGAAGCCGACAGCGCGCCGCGCCATCAGGCCGGTCACGCCGAGCTGGGAATGGGCATCCACGGAGAGCCGGGCGCCTCGACGATCGCCACGCAAAACAGTGCGGAAATCGTTAACCTGATGGTGGAAAAACTGACCGCCGCCCTACCGGAAACCGGCCGCCTGGCGGTGATGCTCAATAACCTCGGCGGCGTGTCGGTGGCTGAGATGGCGATTCTGACCCGCGAGCTGGCCAACCCCCCGCTGCAGGCGCGCATTGACTGGTTAATAGGCCCGGCCTCGCTGGTGACGGCGCTGGATATGAAAGGCTTCTCGCTGACCGCCATCGTGCTGGAGGAGAGTATTGAGAAAGCGCTGCTTTCGGATGTGGAAACCGCCAGCTGGCAGAAGCCGGTGCAGCCGCGGACTATCAACGTCGTGCCGTCCACCCTCGACAGCGCCCGGGTGGATTTTACGCCCTCGGCCAACCCACAGGTGGGCGATTACGTGGCGCAGGTGACCGGCGCCCTCATCGATCTTGAAGAACATCTCAACGCGCTGGATGCCAAAGTAGGCGACGGCGATACCGGCTCCACCTTCGCCGCCGGGGCGCGCGAGATTGCCGAGCGGCTCGAGCGTCAGCAGCTGCCGCTGAACGATCTGCCAACGCTCTTCGCGCTGATCGGCGAACGCCTGACGGTGGTGATGGGCGGCTCCAGCGGGGTATTGATGTCTATCTTCTTCACCGCTGCCGGGCAGAAGCTGGGGCAAGGCGCCAGCGTGGCCGAGGCGCTGAACGCCGGTCTGGAACAGATGAAGTTTTACGGCGGCGCCGATGAGGGAGACCGGACGATGATCGACGCTCTGCAGCCGGCCCTGGCGGCGCTGCTGGCCGAACCGGAGAATCTGCAGGCCGCTTTCGCCGCGGCGCAGGCCGGGGCGGATCGCACCTGCCAGTCAAGCAAAGCCGGCGCCGGACGCGCGTCCTATCTCAACAGCGATAGCCTGCTCGGCAACATGGACCCCGGCGCCCACGCGGTGGCGATGGTGTTTAAGGCGCTGGCGGAACGCTAAGCCTTCCCCGGTGGCGCTGCGCTTACCGGGGCGATGTAACACCGCCGAATAGCAGGTCGGGTAAGGCGTAAGCCGCCACCCGACAAAAAACGGCACCGCCGGTAGCCCGGATAAGGCGCGACGCGCCGCTATCCGGGTTTTACCACGATGGCTTTTTACTTGCTGTGCCAGTACGCCTGGGAACGCACCAGCTGCTGATCGATGCTCTCGTCTTCAAAGCGCGCCAGCAGCGATTTCACCACCGCGCCTTCGCCGGTCAGCCAGATAAAATAATCCTCCGCCGGCACCTTCACCTGCGCCAGACGCTCGGCGACGAAGGCCGGATTGTGGCCCACCACCCACTCGATGTTAAAGCCGTCGAGATCCGCCAGATAATCTTTATACGACGCATCGGCGATAGTAACGATGGCCGTCACCTGCGGCCTCGCCGGCAGCTGGCGTAATCCCAGCAGACGACGGCGCAGCGCCGGCATGCCGGACTCATCGCAAACATACAGCTGCCAGGCATAATCTTCCGGCACCACCAGCGAGCCGCGCGGGCCGCCGATCACCAGCTTATCGCCCACTTTTGCTTCCAGCGCCCAACGGCTGGCGATACCGCCATCGTGGATATAGAAATCGTAAGCCAGCTCGTGACGTTCGGCATCGTACAGCGGCGTATAGTCGCGGGTGGCAGGCCGCACGCCTTCCCCCCAGTCAATCCCCTCCTCGGTCACCTGCGGCGGGGTAAATGCCGCGCCCGGCTCGGGGAAAAAAAGCTTGGTATGGTCGTCAAAGCCGTGAGAGGCGAAGCCTTCCAGCGCCTCGCCTCCCAGCACGATACGCTGGAACGCCGCGCCTGCGCGCTCCACGCGCAGCACCGTCAGCTCACGGAAACGCAGCTCATTGCGGACACGCTGCGGGTACTTGTCTGCTTTGGTTTTTGTCATCATCGATTGCCTTCGTGAACGGTAAATAGATATATCTAAACTTGATGCAAATGATAATGATTGCCAACTAAAAAGAATGCAAGTCTTTTTTTGATATAGTCAAAACAAACCGCATCAAAATCCACAGTCAGAAAACAACCACATATATATCAACATCTTAAAAAATAAATAGCAACCAGCATTGCGAACATTCATTTTTTAGATATAAATTAGATATATCAAAAACAGCAGGAGGTAACCATGCGACATCATCATGAAGAAGGGCGTGGGCCACGCGGGCGCCACGGTGATCCCAGCGAACACGGCGACCATGGCCGCCGCGGCGGCGGACGTCGCCAGCGTTTCTTTGGCCACGGCGAACTGCGGCTGATCATTCTGGATATCCTCAGCCGCAGCGCCAGCCATGGCTATGAGCTGATCAAAGAGATCGAAACGCTTACCCAGGGGAACTACAGCCCCAGCCCGGGGGTGATCTATCCGACGCTGGATCTGCTCCAGGACCAGGGCCTTATCAGCGTGGAAGACGACAACGGACGCAAGAAAATCCTTATCAGCGAGGAAGGAAAACAGCTGCACGCCGAGAACCAGGAGCACCTGGCCCATATCCAGGAGCGCCTGCAGGCGCGGATGGTCGGCTGCGAGCTGCGCCGCGATCCGCAGATGAAGCGCGCGCTGGAAAACTTCAAAGCGGTCCTCGACCTGAAAGTGAACCAGCAGGCCAGCAGTGCCGCCCAGCTCAAGCAGATCATCGGCATTATTGACCGGGCGGCGATGGAGATCTCTCAGCTCGACTAAGCCTCTTTTTTCATCACCGGCTGCCCCGCGCTGGGGCAGCCCGCACCACGGCGGATCGCCCCGTCTATTGCCGCCAGGCAGAAAATCTCGTCAGCTCAGGAATAAAACGTGCCAATAGTGGCGCAATGAGATTAAATTTTACACAATTCGTCTTTTACTTTGCATTTATCCCGATTTTCACCGCTTCTGCCGAACTGGCGTAATCCCTGCAATACTTAATCCAGTATCGTGTGATACGTCCGCCCCAGGAGCACATTTTGAACAGGTTACCTTCCAGCGCATCGGCTCTGGCCTGCAGCGCACACGCACTGAATCTCATTGAAAAGCGCACGCTTGATCATGAGGAAATGAAAGCACTTAACCAGGAGGTCAGGGAATACTTTAAAGAGCATGTGAATCCGGGGTTTTTAGAGTATCGAAAATCGGTCACAGCCGGCGGGGATTACGGAGCCGTAGAGTGGCAAGCGGGAGGGTTAAATACGCTTGTCGACACCCAGGGACAGGAGTTTATCGACTGCCTTGGTGGGTTTGGCATCTTCAATGTAGGGCACCGTAATCCAGTTGTGGTATCCGCCGTCGAGAATCAACTCGCGAAACAACCGCTTCACAGTCAGGAGCTGCTGGACCCGCTACGCGCGATGCTGGCGAAAACCCTGGCAGCCTTAACGCCCGGGAAACTAAAGTACAGTTTCTTCTGCAACAGCGGTACCGAATCGGTAGAGGCGGCCATCAAGCTGGCGAAAGCCTATCAGTCGCCGCGCGGTAAATTTACCTTCATCGCCACCAGCGGCGCCTTCCACGGTAAATCGTTGGGCGCGCTGTCGGCCACCGCCAAGTCGACCTTCCGCAAGCCGTTTATGCCGCTGCTGCCGGGCTTCCGCCACGTGCCGTTCGGCGATATCAACGCCATGCGCACCATGCTGAGCGAGTGCAAGAAAACCGGCGACGACGTCGCGGCGGTGATCCTCGAGCCGATTCAGGGCGAAGGGGGCGTGATCCTCCCGCCGGCGGGTTACTTACCGGCGGTGCGTAAACTGTGCGACGAGTTTGGCGCATTGCTGATCCTCGACGAAGTGCAGACCGGCATGGGCCGCACCGGCAAGATGTTCGCCTGCGAGCATGAGAACGTCCAGCCGGACATTCTGTGTCTGGCGAAAGCGCTCGGCGGCGGTGTGATGCCGATCGGCGCGACGGTGGCGACGGAAGAGGTCTTCTCGGTGCTCTTCGATAACCCGTTCCTGCACACCACCACCTTCGGCGGCAACCCGTTGGCCTGTGCGGCGGCGCTGGCGACGATCAACGTGCTGCTGACGCAAAACCTGCCGGCGCAGGCGGCGCAGAAAGGCGATATGCTGCTGGACGGTTTCCGCCTGCTGGCGCAGGAGTATCCGGACCTGGTGAATGAAGTGCGCGGGAAAGGCATGCTGATGGCTATCGAGTTTGTTGATAACGAGATTGGCTACGACTTTGCCAGCGAGATGTTCAGACAGCGGGTGCTGGTCGCCGGGACGTTAAACAACGCCAAGACGATCCGCATTGAACCGCCGCTGACGCTCACCCTTGAGCAGTGCGAGCAGGTGCTGAAGGCGGCACGCAAGGCGCTGGCGGCCCTGCGCGTTTCGGTCGAAGAAGCGTAATAAAGTGTCCTTCACCCTCTCCCTCTGAGAGGGTGAAGGATAACCCTCACACCTGCGGTAACAGGCCGATAAAGCTGCGCTTCTGCCGCGGCTGCGACATCATCTCCTCCAGCTTTTCGACGCAGGCTAAATAGTGCGGCGTCTTCTTATGCGCCAGCACCGCCTCATCGTCTTTATAGGCTTCGTAGATAAAAAAGCGGGTTTTCACCTCGGGATCCTGCAGGACATCAAAGCGCAGGTTGCCTGGCTCCCGCAGCGCGCCCTCGTGGTTGGCGCGAAACACCTCGAGAAACTCATCCACCCGCTCGGGTTTAATATTGATCTCCACTAGCGTGACGTTCATTTCAGCTCTCCCTGTTTCTCTTCCTGCCAGAACTGATACGCTTCGCGCGCGTTCAGATTCTCATGCACCACCTTTTTCACCGCCTTCAGCATCGCGCGCGGGGCGCTGGACTGGAAGATATTGCGCCCCATATCCACCCCGGAAGCCCCCTGGTCGATCGCCCGCCAGCACATCTCCAGCGCCTCATGCTCCGGCAGTTTTTTACCGCCGGCGATAACGATCGGCACCGGACAGCTGGCGGTCACTTTTTCAAAGCCTTCCTCAACGAAATAGGTCTTCACAAACTGCGCCCCCATTTCGGCGGCAATCCGGCTGGCCAGCGAGAAGTAGCGCGCATCGCGGGTCATCTCTTTGCCGACGCCGGTAACCGCCAGGACCGGCATACCGTAGCGATTGCCGGCGTCCACCAGTTTGATGATGTTATTGATCGACTGATGTTCGTATTCGCTGCCGATATAGACCTGCGCCGCCACCGCGCATACGTTGAGCCGCAGCGCGTCTTCCATCGCCACCGCCACGCATTCGTTGGAGAGTTCGCTCAAAATCGAATTGCCGCCGGAGGCGCGGAGCACCACCGGCTTATTGGTGGCCGCCGGTACCTGGCTGCGCAGTACGCCGCGGGTGCACATCAGCACGTCGGTGTCGGCAAACAGCGGCGCAATCGACAGGTCGATACGCTCCAGCCCGGTGGTTGGCCCCTGGAAGTAACCGTGATCGAAGGCCAGCATCACCGTGCGGTTGCTGTGCGGATTAAAGATGCGCGCCAGCCGTGACTGCATGCCCCAATCCAGTGAACCACAGCCTTTCAGGGTATACAGCGTATTCTGCTGCGGGCGGTCGATGCCGAAGTCCTTACCCTCTTTGATATCGTCTAAATCAGCCATCTTTTCCTCCGTCAGAAGTCGTAGTTGTTGATGTTCTCTTTGCTGAACACCACGCGCTCCGGCAGCAGCACGATACCGTTGCCCTTCGCCTCATACTGGTAGCCCTGCACGCTGTTCGGTTCGACCTTCAGCGAGCCGATATCTTTCACCTCAACGCTGTCGCCCACGTTAAGATCGCCCTTTTTCAGTAATCGATCGGCGACGTTAACCGCAATTTTGCCCTGCTGAACCACATCCCACAGGCCGAACGCTTTCACCGTGCCGCGCTCAACGTACGGACGCATCACGTTCGGCGTACTAAAGCCGACAATCGCCACGCCCTGACGCTTGAGGTTCTCTGCCGCCTGCGCCGCCGCCGGCAGCGCATTGGCATCCGGCGCGATAATGGCGTCGAGATCCGGATAGGCTTTTAAGATCCCCTCGGCGGTTTGTAGCGATTTGGTGGCATCGTTATAGCCAAACTGGGTGGTGACGATTTGCCACTGCGGATGTTCTTTTTCGATTTTGGCTTTGGCTTCCTTCACCCACTGGTTCTGGTCGGTCACCGTCGGGCTGGAGTAGAAAAACGCTACCTTGGCAGTAGGCTTCGTCACCTGCTTTTCCGCCATCTCGACCAGCAGGCCGCCAAGCTGCTGCGGCGTGCCCTGATTGATATAGATGCTGCGGCACTCCGGCTTGGTATCGGAATCCCAGGTCAGGACTTTCACCCCGCGCTGCATCGCCCGCTTCAGCGCCGGACACAGGCCGTCCGGCGAGACAGCGGAAACGATAATCGCGTTGTAGCCCTGGTTGACGAAGTTGTTGATAAGCTGCACCTGGCCGGAGACGCTGGGCTCGGTTGGGCCGTCATAGGTGACATCCACGCCCAGCGCTTTCCCCGCCTCTTTCGCGCCGTTGCCGCCGCTGGTAAAGAAGCCGACGCCGACCAGCTTAGGAATAAAGGCGATGCGGTCCGCCGCCTGCGCGGTAACCACGCTCATCGCCAGCGCCAGCACGATCAGTTTTAATTTCATTTTATGCTCCGATTGTTTTATGCGAGAAAAGACGCCGCCAGGTCGCGCGCACCCATTCACGGTGCAGGCTCAGCGAACGCCCCATCACCACCACAACCAACAGCGCCCCTGACAGCGCGCTCGACACCTGGTTGGGGATGCCGACCATCTGTAAACCCTGTTGCAGATACCCCACCAGCAATGCCGCCAGCGCGGTACCCAGTATCGATCCCGAGCCGCCGTAAATATTGGCCCCGCCGAGCACCGCCGCGGTCAGCGCCGGCATCAGCAGGTCGCGGCCTAAATCCGAACGTGCCGAGCCGAAATAGGAGACCATCACCAGCGCCGCGACCGCCGAGGCGACGCCAACCAGGCCATACAGCACGTACGGGATGCCGTTCACCGACAGCGCGGCATAGCGCGCGGCGCGCGGGTTTTGCCCGAGTAAAAAGAGGTGGCGGCCAAAGCGCCCGCGACGGGTCAGCAGCCAGAAGAAAAAGGTGATAATCGCGAACAGCACCAGCGGCAGCGGCAGTCCGGCGAGGGTTAAATTGGCGAAGGCGGTGAAGCTATCGGGAAAACCGCCAATCCCCTCGTAACCGGTCGCGCCGGCCATCCCGGAAAGCAGCAGCGCGCCGCCGCCGTACAGATAAAGCGTACCAAGCGTGATCACCAGCGGGCTGATGCCGGTGTAGTGGATCAGCGCGGCGTTGAATAACCCGCACAGCAGTCCCAAGAGCAACGTCAGCGATACCGCGAGCCACAGCGGCCAGCCCGCCTGGGTCATCACCCCGAGGGCGATGGCGCACAGGCCGATGGTCGAGCCCAGCGAAATATCGATCCCGCCGCTGATGATCACCAGCGTCAGCGGCAGCGCGACGATGCCGATGCAGATAAAGTCGCTGGTGCTAAAGAGCAGCATATTGAGATCCAGCATGCGCGGATTCAGCGCGCCGAACAGCAGGATCTCCACGATCAGCAACGCCAGCAGCGCGCTTTCCCAGTTAAGCTTCAGCTTCATTTAAGCCACCTCTTTGCTTTTGCGTTCGGGAAAGCGGGCAACCTGTTTCCCCCCTTTGTTACCGGGCTGGAAACGGCTGTACTTCAGCGCCCGCTGATGGCGGGCCAGCGCCTGACGCAGACGGCCATCGAGCACCAGCACCCCGAGCAGCACCAGGCCGGCGATAAAGTCGTTCCACCAGGCGGGAAGGCGGAACAGCACCAGTACGGTGTCGATTTGGGTAAGGAAAAAGGCGCCGAGAAACGCGCCAAGCAGCGTGCCGGTACCGCCGAGCAGCGAGATCCCGCCCAGCACGCAGGCGGCGATGGCTTTCATCTCCAGGCCGCTGCCGGTCTGATTAGGCACAAAACCAATCTGCGCGGCGAAGACGATCCCGGCGCAGGCCGCCAGCATACCGTTGAGAGTAAAGGCCAGCATCCGCGTGCGGTTGACCGCCACGCCCAGTTGGCGCGCGGCGGCGAGGTTATCGCCAACGGCGTAAAAATCACGACCAAAGTCGGTGCGCGACAGCAGCCAGCCGCCCGCCAGCAGCAGCGCCAGCACCAGCCAGCCCAGCGGCGACACGCCGATAAACGCGGGCTCCGAGAGCGATTTCAGGCTGTCGGGCAAGCCTTCGATCCATTTCCCGCCGGTCCACAGCAACATCACCCCGCGATACAACCCCAGCGTACCGAGCGTCGCGACGATCGCCGGGATGCGCAGCCCCACCACCAGCAGGCCGTTAAACGCCCCGGCCAGCGCGCCAATCGCCAGCGCGAAGGCGATGGCCGTCGCCAACCCGTAGCCGTTGTTCAGCGCCACGCCGACGGCGATGGCGCATAGCCCAACGGTGGAGCCTACCGACACGTCAATATTGCGGGTCAGCATCACCAGGGTCGCGCCCAATGCCAGCAGGCAGAGGATTTGCGAGCTGGCGAAAATCATCGCCAGGGTCTGCAGGCTGAAATAGGCCGGATTGAGCGCCACCAGCACAACAAAGAGCGCCACGATGGCAAAGAAGGCGCTCAGTTCGCGATTCTTGAGTAACGTTTTCATGCCTGCCCTCCGAAGGCCAGGGTCATCATGCGATCGACGGTCACCGCCTGCCGCGCCAGCTCGCCGCTGTAGCGGCCCTGATGCATCACCAGCACCCGGTCGGCCAGGCCGATGAACTCATCCAGATCGGAGGAGATCATCAGCACTGCCACATTTTGCGCGGCGACGCTTTTCAGCAGCTGATAGATATCGGCGCGGGCGGAGACATCCACGCCGCGCGTCGGCTCATCGACAATTAGCAGCAGCGGGTTGGCCTCCAGACAGCGCGCCAGCAGCACCTTCTGCTGGTTACCGCCAGAGAGAGTGCGCACCGGCTGATCGCCATCGGCCAGCTTGATCCCCAGCGCCCGGTGATAGCGCTCAACCACCGCCGCCTCCCGTTTCCCCTGCTGCCACCACGACGGCTGATTGAACATCACCGTGTTCCAGCGCACCGGCGCATCAAGAAACAGCCCCGAGACCTGGCGGTCTTCCGGCAGATAGACCAGCCCGCTGGCCAGCCGGGCGCGGGTGCTGTCATTGCTAATCTCGCGATTCTCCAGCCAGATCCGCCCGGCGCGCGGTGGACGCAGGCCGTATAAGGTTTCGGCAAATTCGGTGCGCCCGGATCCCACCAGCCCGGCGAGGCCGACGATCTCCCCGGCGCGGATCTCCAGATTGAGATCGATAAAGCCTTCTCCGGTAAGATCCTCCACCCGCAGCACGGGAAAATCCTGCGCCTGGGTGCGGCGGTTGCCCGGCAGCGCCAGCCACAGCTTTTGCGTGTCGCTCAGCGTATGGTCGCGGCTGGCCGGCGTCATAGCGCTAATCAGTTGCTCATCGCGGTAAGTTGCGGTCTCGCCGCTCAGCACTACCGCCCCGTCGCGCATCACCGAAATATGGCTGGCAAGCTGGCGGATTTCGGGCAGTTTGTGCGAGATAAACACGATCCCCACGTCCAGCGCCTGTAACGCGCGGAGCTGGCTAAACAACCTCTCCGTTTCGCCCGGGGTTAAAGAGGCGGTGGGTTCATCAAGGATCAGGATCCGCGCTTCGCGCATCAGGCCGCGCAGGATCTCGACCATCTGTTGATCGGCTACCTCGAGCGTGCTGGCGCTGGCATCGAGGTTGATCTGGCAGTTCAGCTGCTGCAGTTTTTCCTGCAGTCGCGCGGTGGTATCCGCCCGCTTCGGCAAACGAAAGAGAATGTTCTCGCGCACGCTGAGGTTGGGAAACAGCATCGGCTCCTGCGGCACCAGATAGATGCCCAGCTGGTGGGCCAGCGCCGGGCTGAGGCGCGCAAACGCGCGGTCGCCGATCGTCAGTTCACCGCTATCCGGGGTTTCGACGCCGGCGATGATCTTCATCAGCGTCGATTTACCCGCGCCATTGCCTCCCATCAGGGCATGCACCTGGCCCGCGCATAGCGTAAAGTCGATGCCCTTCAGCACGGCAACGCCGGAGAACTGTTTGCGGATCTGGCGAGCTTCAAGCAGTGGCTTCATCGTCGCGCCTCGTTTGAACAAATGATTTTTAAATTTAATAATGTTCAAAAGCGTAGACGGTGAACTATATTTACAACCGTGCGAAGATCACAGTTTGGCGCTTTAGATCCTCAGGAAAAAATGGGCCAGCGATGAAAGATCCGTTTTGCCAGTCGGCTCACACTTTCCGGCCGCGCAATAGCGAACATATGATCTAAATTTTTATAAGAGTTCAATTTATGAGCGAAAAACGCATTACGGAAGAGAACCGCTACGCCGGGCTGGCGTTAGCCGAGGAAGAGCTGGTGGCGCGGGTGGCGTGGTGCTACTACCACGACGGCCTGACGCAAAATGACATCGGCGAGCGTTTGGGGCTGCCGCGGCTGAAGATTTCCCGCCTGCTGGAGAAAGGCCGCCAGTCCGGGGTGATCCGCGTGCAGATCAACTCGCGCTATGAGGGCTGTCTGGCGCTGGAAAGTGAACTCCAGCAGCGTTTTGGCCTCAAGATTGCCCGCGTGCTGCCGGCGCTCAACACCCCGCCGATGAATACTCGGCTGGGTATCGGCGCGGCGCAGTCGCTGATGGGCATTCTGCAGCCGGGACAGCTGCTGGCGGTCGGCTTCGGCGAAGCCACCATGAGCTGCCTGCAGCATCTCAGCGGCTTTATCGGCTCGCAGCAGGTGCGGCTGGTGACGCTCTCCGGCGGCGTCGGCCCGTATATGACCGGTATTGGCCAGCTGGATGCCGCCTGCAGCGTCAGCATTATCCCGGCGCCGCTGCGGGTCTCTTCGGCGGAGGTCGCCGAGATCCTGCGCCGTGAGTCGAGCGTGCGCGACGTGATCCTCGCGGCGACGGCGGCGGACGCGGCGGTGGTTGGCATCGGCGCCATCGATCAGCGGCGCGACGCCACCATTTTACGCTCCGGCTATATCAGCGAGGGCGAACAGCTGATGTACGCCCGCAAAGGCGCGGTCGGCGACATTTTAGGTTATTTCCTGCAGGCCGACGGCAGGCCGGTAGAAGGACTGGAGATCCATCGGGAACTGCTCGGCGTGACCCTTGATGAGCTAGCGCAGCTGCCGACCATCGTTGGCGTCGCCGGGGGAGAAGAAAAAGCGCAGGCGATTTATGCCGCTCTGATTGGCAAGCGCATTAATGGCCTGGTAACGGAAGAGACAACAGCACGCGCGGTGCTTACCCTGGCCTCCTGACGGCCTGGCGCCGCGCGACAACAGCGAGGCGCATGTCATGAGTTACCTGTTAGCGTTAGATGCCGGGACCGGCAGCATTCGGGCGGTTATTTTCGATCTTAATGGCCGCCAGCTGGCGGTAGGCCAGGCCGAATGGAAACACCTGAGCGTTGATAACGTCCCCGGCTCGATGGAGTTCGACCTTACCACCAACTGGCAGCTGGCCTGCCAGTGCATTCGCCAGGCGCTCGACGCCGCTCGGCTCTCTGCCGCCGATATTCAGTCCGTCGCCTGCTGTTCGATGCGCGAAGGCATCGTTCTCTATGACCGCAACGGCGAGGCCATCTGGGCCTGCGCCAACGTCGATGCCCGCGCCAGCCGCGAAGTGGCGGAGCTTAAGGAGATCCACGACTATCGCTTCGAATCCGAGGTATACGAGGTCTCGGGACAAACCCTGGCGCTCAGCGCCATGCCGCGCCTGCTGTGGCTGGCGCACCACCGCCCCGATATCTACCGCAAAGCGGCAACCATCACCATGATCAGCGACTGGCTGGCGGCGAAGCTTTCCGGCGAGCTGGCGGTCGACCCGTCAAACGCCGGCACCACCGGCATGCTCGATCTGTTCAGCCGCGACTGGCGTCCGGCGCTGCTGGATATGGCCGGGCTGCGCGCCGATATGCTGTCGCCGGTCAAAGAGACCGGTACCCTGCTGGGCGCCGTCACCGAAGCGGCGGCGCAGCAGAGCGGCCTGCGCGCCGGGACGCCGGTGGTGATGGGCGGCGGCGACGTCCAGCTCGGCTGCCTGGGCCTTGGTGTGGTGCGCGCCGGGCAAACTGCGGTACTCGGCGGCACTTTCTGGCAGCAGGTGGTCAACCTGCCGCAGGTGCGCACCGATCCGCAGATGAATATTCGCGTTAATCCTCACGTGATTCCCGGCATGGCGCAGGCGGAATCGATCAGCTTCTTTACCGGCCTGACCATGCGCTGGTTTCGCGACGCCTTCTGCGCTGAAGAAAAACTGATTGCCGAGCGGCTCGGCGTCGATGCCTATTCGCTGCTGGAGGAGATGGCCAGCCGCGTCCCCGCCGGTTCCCACGGCGTGATGCCTATTTTTTCTGACGCTATGCACTTTAAGCAGTGGTACCACGCCGCGCCGTCGTTTATTAACCTCTCCATCGATCCGGAAAAGTGCAATAAAGCGACCCTGTTCCGCGCGCTGGAGGAGAACGCAGCGATTGTCTCCGCCTGCAACCTCGCGCAGATCTCCCAGTTCTCCGGGGTGACATTCGACAGCCTGGTGTTTGCCGGCGGTGGCTCTAAAGGCGCGCTGTGGAGCCAGATCCTCAGCGACGTCACCGGCCTGCCGGTGCGGGTGCCGGTGGTCCGCGAAGCCACCGCTCTGGGCTGCGCCATCGCCGCCGGAACCGGCGCCGGGCTGTATGACGATATGGCCAGCACCGGAGAGCGGTTAGTGAGCTGGCACCGCGAGTTCACCCCAAATCCGCAGCATCGCGAGCTGTATCAGGAGATGATGAGCAAATGGCAGACGGTGTACGCCGATCAGCTTGGCCTTGTCGATAGCGGACTGACAACGTCGATGTGGCAGGCGCCGGGTCTGGAACGCCGCCAGCGCGTTGCGTCTTCCCCCTCACCCTAACTACCGGTGCCGCTCCGCCTTTCCCGCCTTTCCCCCCTCTCCCTTTGGGAGAGGGCCGGGGTGTGGGGCAACGCTTCGCCGTTCTTTGAATCCCATCACAATCACCGCACTCCCCTTTTCCCTTTTTCTCCACGATGGCTAAATTAGTAACTCATCCGACCACATAACAATAATTTTACATTGGAAGCCACTATGAGCCGCTATCCGTCGCTTTTCGCCCCGCTTGAGCTGGGCTTCACAACGCTCAAAAACCGCGTGTTGATGGGCTCAATGCACACCGGGCTGGAAGAGCTGCCGGACGGCGCGCAACGGCTGGCGGCCTTTTACGCCGAACGCGCCCGTCACGGCGTGGCGCTGATCGTCACCGGCGGCATCGCTCCGGCGCCCTCTGGCGTCACCATGGCCGGCGGCGCGGTACTCAACGATGCCAGCCATCTGGCGCACCATCGTCATATTACCGACGCAGTACATCAGGAAGGCGGCAAAATCGCCCTGCAGATCCTGCACACCGGGCGCTACAGCTACCAGCCCGCGCTAGTGGCCCCTTCGGCGCTACAGGCGCCGATCAACCGTTTTACCCCCCATGAACTGAGCCACGATGAGATCCTGACGCTGATCGATGATTTTGCCCACTGCGCCCAACTGGCGCGTGAAGCGGGATATGACGGCGTCGAGGTGATGGGCTCTGAGGGCTATCTGATTAACGAATTTCTCGCCGCGCGCACCAACCAGCGCGACGACCAATGGGGCGGCGATTATGCCAGGCGCATGCGTTTCGCCGTAGAGGTGGTTAAGGCGGTACGCCAGCGCGCCGGCCACGATTTCATTATCATCTACCGCCTATCGATGCTCGATCTGGTCAACGACGGCAGCACGCTGGCGGAAGTCACCGAACTGGCCAAAGCGATTGAAGCGGCGGGAGCGACCATCATCAACACCGGGATTGGCTGGCACGAAGCGCGCATTCCGACCATCGCCACGCCGGTACCGCGCGGAGCTTTCAGCTGGGTCACCCGCAAGCTGAAGGGCGCGGTGTCGATCCCGTTGATCACCACCAACCGCATTAACGATCCGCAGGTCGCGGAGGATATTCTCGCCCGCGGCGATGCCGATATGGTATCGATGGCCCGCCCGTTCCTTGCCGACGCCGAATTTATATCAAAAGCGCAGGACGATCGCGCCGATCAGATCAACACCTGCATCGGCTGCAATCAGGCGTGTCTCGATCGGATCTTCGTCGGCAAAGTCACCTCCTGTCTGGTCAACCCGCGCGCGTGTCATGAAACCCTGATGCCGGTCCTGCCGGCCAACGCGCCTAAACGGCTGGCGGTGGTCGGCGCCGGGCCTGCCGGTCTGGCCTTCGCCGTAAACGCTGCCGCCCGCGGTCATCACGTCACGTTGTTTGATGCGCTCCCGGAGATCGGCGGTCAGTTTAATATCGCCAAACAGATCCCCGGCAAAGAGGAGTTTCACGAGACGCTGCGTTACTACCGCACCATGCTCGATCTCCATGGTGTCGATCTACGCCTGAACACCCGCGTCACGACAGACGATCTGCTGGCGTTCGATGAGACGATCCTCGCCACCGGTATCGCCCCGCGCCTGCCGGCGATCGACGGGATCGATCATCCAAAAGTGCTGAGCTATCTTGATGTCTTGCGCGATAAAGCGCCGGTTGGCGCGAAGGTGGCGATTATCGGCTGCGGCGGCATCGGCTTCGACACCGCGATGTTTTTAAGCCAGTCGGGCGCGGCCACCAGCCAGGATATCGGCGAGTTCTGCCGCGAATGGGGTATCGATACCAGCCTGCAAACGGCGGGAGGGCTGAGTGCTGAAGGCCCGCAACTGAGTAAAAGCCCGCGACAGATTGTGATGCTGCAGCGCAAAGCCAGCAAACCGGGCGAAGGGCTCGGCAAAACCACCGGCTGGATCCACCGCGCGACGCTGCTGGCGCGCGGGGTGAAAATGATCCCGGCGGTCAGCTATGAAAAGATCGATGATGAAGGGTTACATGTCACTATCGGCGGCGAGCGCCAACTGCTGGCGGTCGATCAGGTGGTGATCTGCGCCGGTCAGGAACCGCGCCGCGAGCTGGCGGATCCGCTGCGCGCGGCGGGGAAAACGGTGCATCTCATCGGCGGTTGCGACGTGGCGGCGGAACTGGATGCGCGCCGGGCGATTGCCCAGGGCACTAAACTGGCGCTGGCGATTTAGCCCTGTCCCGGGGGCGGCGCGATGCGCCTTCCCCGGGCTACCACGATAATCCCGCACGCTAGCCCGGCTAAGGCGACAGCCGCGAGCCGGGGGAAACCGCGACAAGAATCAGCGCTGCTTACGCACCTTGGTTGCTTTCAAAATGACAAACTTATTGTTCGTCGCAATCGTCGTGCAATTACCAAACGCGCGCTTCAGCTTACGGAAGTAATCGAGGTGGCGGTTGCCGACGACGTACAGCTCGCCGCCGTATTTCAGGCTGCGGCGGGCATCGTTAAACATCTGCCAGGCGATATGGTCGGTAATAGCGTGTTGCTGATGGAACGGCGGATTACACAGGATCGCCGTAAAGCGGTCGGGCTCAATGCCAGAGAGCGAGTTGTTGACCATAAATTCACAGCGTGCGATATCGTCCGGCAGATTGCGCTCGACGTTCAACCGGCTGGAAGCCACCGCCATGCGCGACTCATCGGTAAACATGACCCGCGCGTTCGGGTTTTGCGCCAGCGCCTTCAGGCCAATCACCCCGTTGCCGCAGCCGAGATCGGCGATCTCGCCTTCTAGATCAGACGGTAAATGCTGCAAGAAGAAACGCGCGCCGATATCCAGCCCGCTGCGGGCAAAAACGTTGGCGTGGTTATGGATGGTCCACGGCGTGCCGTCCAGCTTCCAGCTGTAGGTTTGCGGCGCATCGGCAAGCTCAGGAGCGGTGAAAACGCAGTGGATCAAACGCGCTTTTTTCCACGCCAGCGAGGTGGTGGTGGTGCCGAGGATTTTTTCAAACAGCGCCAGCGTCGAGTTGTGCACATCACGGGCTTTCGCCGCGGCGATGATGCGGGTTTCCGGCGTGACTACTTCGCGCAGGGCGCGCAGCTGCTGTTCCAGCAGCGCCAGCTGTTTTGGCACCTTAATCAGCACCAGCGCCGGCGCGGCCGGTAGCGGGCTCAGGCTATCCTGAAAGCGCACGCTCTCTTCATCGATACCGTTCATCCGCAGGTTGTGGCGGGTCGCCAGCTCGGAAATAAAGGAGTCGTTGATACTGACCGGGTTGCGCTCCGCCAGCGCGCAGGCGAGCGCGCCGAAGCCGTCGTTGAAGATGAGCGTCAGGCCGTCGACGTCATTCACCTGTTGCAGCAGATATTCATCCGCCGCTTCCCATGCCTGAAGCGCTTCTTCTTCAGCGTTAGGTGGGAACCGCTCTAATGTGAATAACTCACCGTTTAACTCTGCCTGGCTCATCGCCTCTCCGCCTCCGGAATAGTAAAACCCGCGAGTTTATACGCAAATCCTGTCCAGTTGAAGAGAGATCGCTGATCATCGCCGCTCAGCGTAGATCGCCCTCGTCATCGGCTCGGAGCAGCGTTATCGACGCGCGGGCGCCGGGCATCAGCTGCTGCAGATAACCTACCAGCCGCTCTCCCGCCTCATGCAGGGCCGACAACGGCATCGCCGGCAGGCTTTCGAGAATAAACCACATCGTCTGCGCGCCGCTGTCCAGCCGGGTGCGCACGCCCTGTCGCCAGTTCCAGCGTCGGCAGGTTACGCCTATATCATCCCGCCAGATGACTTCGCCCGGCTCCGGATATTCCACTACCGGCTCTGCCGATTTTAGCGTATCGAATGGCTCATCGCCGCGGGCAATGGCCAGCCGCGGTTCGCCACGGTAGGCGGCCAGATTTTCCCCACCGACCGGGACGGCATAGCGAATGCTGATCGCGTTGTAGATATCCACCACCGGATCGATGGCCGGCAGGCTCCCCTCTTTCAGCACCCGCTTGCGCAGCGCCTGCGCCGAACAGGGGGTACGTTTCGCCTTCGCGCCGAAGGCGCTGAACGCTTCATCCCATGCCGCCAGGTGCGCTTGCGCCCAGGGCACATCATCCTGCTGCACCGCCAGGCAGGCCTCGGCCAGCGCCTGCTCCGCGACGGCGGGATCGGCCACCGGCGCGCTCTCCACCACAATACTTAATGCCCGAAAGCCCGGCGCCAGGCGGCTGACCGCAGATTCGATTGACGGCGTTACGCTACGCATTCGATAATCCTGTAATGACCAATTTGTTTCATCATAGTGACCAATGAACGTAAAAGTCAATATAACGACCGATTCAGGATCTGATGTCGACCAGGTAAGTCGCGCCGTCGCCACGCGGCTGAAGGCCTACCGTAAAGCGAAAAAAATGTCGCTGGACGAGCTGTCGCGCCGGGCCAGCATCAGCAAAGGTATGCTGGTCGAGATGGAAAAAGAGGCCGCCAATCCCAGCATTGCGATCCTCTGCAAACTCGCCGCCGCGCTGGGCGTATCGGTAGCGGATATTGTCAATGTGGCAAGCGAACCCGCGTTGCATATTATTCCCGCCGAGCAGATCCCCACCCTCTGGCAAGGCCCGCTGGGGGGCAGCGCCAGGCTCCTCGCCGGCACCGCCGGGCCGAATATGATTGAGCTGTGGCGCTGGGAGATGCAGCCCGGCGAAGCCTTTACCTCGCCCGGCCACCCGGCAACAACCTTCGAGCTGCTGCACGTGGAAGCCGGCGCGCTGACGCTGACGCTTGGCGAGACCTGCCGCACGGTGGCGGCCGGGGAATCGGCGGTGGCCCGCACCGAAATAGAGCACGGTTACCGCAATGAGGGTACCGCGCCGCTGGTCTTTACCATGACCGTGGCTGAACTGCCCTCCTGACAGACATAATGATAAGACGATGACAAAACTCATTTATTTACAGGGCTATCCTGAATCGCTTCTGGCGCAGGTGACCACGTTAATCGAGCAAGGCCGCCTCGGCGAGGTGCTGCAAAAGCGCTATCCGCAAGGGCACGACGTTAACAGCGATAAAGCGCTGTATCAGTACACCCAGGACTTGAAAAACCGCTTTCTGCGCGGCGCGGCGCCGATCAACAAAGTGATGTATGACAGTAAGATCCACGTGCTGAACAATGCGCTCGGCCTGCATACCGCCATTTCCCGCGTGCAGGGCGGTAAGCTGAAAGCTAAAGCGGAAATTCGCGTGGCGACGGTATTTCGCGACGCGCCGGAAGCCTTTCTGCGGATGATCGTGGTTCATGAACTGGCGCATCTGAAAGAGAAGGATCACAACAAGGCTTTCTATCAGCTGTGCTGCCATATGGAGCCGCAGTACCACCAGCTGGAGTTCGACACCCGCCTGTGGCTGACGCACCTTTCGTTAAATCGTTCTGCGTAGTGACGCCCTGGTTTTGTCATGACGGCATGATAGAGTGGCGGCAGGTTCCCTTTAACGGAGTTCGTCAACGTTTATGATACGTTTCGCAGTTGTTGGCACAAACTGGATCACCAAGCAGTTTGTCGATGCCGCCCATGAAACCGGCAAATATAAACTTACCGCCATCTACTCCCGCAGCCTCGAACAGGCGCAAGCCTTCGCCAAAGACTATCCGGTCGAGCATCTGTTTACCTCGCTCGATGAACTGGCACAGAGCCCTGACGTTGACGCGGTCTATATTGCCAGCCCGAACTCGCTGCACTTTCCGCAGACCCGGCTGTTCCTGAGCCATAAGAAGCACGTCATTTGCGAAAAGCCGCTGGCGTCGAACCTGCAGGAAGTCGAGGCGGCGATAGCGCTGGCGAAAGAAAATAACGTGGTGCTGTTTGAAGCCTTTAAAACCGCCAGTCTGCCTAACTTTCTCCTACTGAAAGAAACGCTCGCTAAAGTGGGCAAACTACGCAAAGCCTTTATCAACTACTGTCAGTACTCCTCGCGCTATCAGCGCTACCTTGACGGCGAAAACCCCAACACCTTTAACCCGGCGTTCTCTAACGGTTCGATTATGGATATCGGCTTCTATTGCCTGGCGTCCGCTGTGGCGCTGTGGGGCGAGCCGCAGGCCGTTCTTGCCACCGCCAGCCTGCTGGACAGCGGCGTAGACGCCCAGGGCACCGTGGTGCTGAGCTATGGCGACTTCGACGTGACGCTGCATCACTCCAAAGTTAGCGATTCCGCGATCCCCAGTGAAATTCAGGGCGAAGACGGCGCGTTAGTGATCGAAAAAATCTCCGAATGTCAGAAGCTGGCGTTTGTGCCGCGCGGCGGTAAAGCCCAGGACCTGACGCAGCCCCAGCACATTAATACCATGCTGTATGAGGCGGAGACCTTTGCGCGCCTGGTGGAGACACAGGATGTGGATCACCCGGGCCTGGCGGTGAGCCGGATCACCGCCAAACTGTCCAGCGAAATTCGTCGCCAGACCGGAGTGATCTTCCCGGCCGATACGCAGCCGCTGGCGTAAAAGAGTGTAAAGGCCCGACCGGCCGCCATTGACGAAAACCGCCCTGTGACATATTTTGTTACGTGCAAAGGGGAGTAACTTCCTTGCCGGTTGATCGTCATTACGATGCGTGCAATACCGCATCCGGTCGCCGGGCAATAACCAAAGCCCATCGCGATGTACTTTGGTTGTTGTAAGTGAGACCTTGCCGGAAGGCGAGGTCTATGCATAAAAGCGCAGCGGCTGCCGTCTTCCGACGTCAGCCGTTTTGTTTTTATGTAAGGAATATCAAATGAATACTGTCGGCACGCCGTTGCTATGGGGTGGATTCGCTGTCGTTGTCGCGATCATGTTGGCAATCGACCTGCTGCTTCAGGGACGACGCGGTTCGCATAGCATGACCATGAAGCAGGCCGCTGGCTGGTCAATCCTCTGGGTCACGCTTTCTCTGCTGTTCAACGCCGCCTTCTGGTGGTATCTGGTGCAAACCCAGGGCCGGGCCGTCGCCGATCCGCAGGCCTTAGCCTTCCTCACCGGTTATCTGATTGAAAAAGCGCTGGCGGTCGATAACGTCTTCGTCTGGTTGATGCTGTTCAGCTATTTCGCCGTACCGCCTGCTCTGCAGCGCCGGGTGTTGGTGTATGGCGTACTGGGCGCGATCGTTCTGCGTACCATTATGATCTTCGCCGGCAGCTGGCTGATTTCGCAGTTCGACTGGCTGCTGTACGTCTTTGGCGCCTTCCTGCTGTTTACCGGCGTGAAGATGGCGCTGGCGAAGGAGGACGACTCCGGCATCGGCGATAAGCCGCTGGTGCGCTGGATCCGCAGCCATCTGCGGATGACCGATAAAATCGAGAGCGAGCGCTTCTTCACCCGTAAAAACGGGGTGCTGTTCGCCACCCCGCTGCTGCTGGTGCTGATTCTGGTGGAACTGAGCGACGTGATTTTCGCCGTCGACAGTATCCCGGCAATCTTCGCGGTCACCACCGATCCGTTTATCGTGCTGACCTCGAACCTGTTCGCCATCCTCGGCCTGCGCGCCATGTACTTCCTGCTGGCGGGGGTCGCTGAGCGCTTCTCGATGCTCAAATACGGTCTGTCGGTGATTCTGGTGTTTATTGGCGTGAAGATGCTGATCGTCGACTTCTACCATATCCCGGTTGCCATCTCGCTGGGCGTGGTGGGCGGCATCCTGGCCGTCACGCTGCTGATTAACGCCTGGGTCAACAGGCAGCACGACAAGCAGCGCAAACTGCCAGAGTAATCTGCTACCGCGCCGTCGGCCCTCGCTGGCGGCGCGGTAATCAGCTATAGCAGACGTTCTCGTAACGAGAATACCTGCTCATGTCACAATTATGTTACTACGCAGTTAAAAAATAAGATCCATATTAAAATCACAGTATTTTACGCTTCCCGCCAGTCTTTCTTTCCGTATACTCGACTATGCAAACATCTACTTACATCCTGACATAAACGTAAAAAATAATACGTGGCTGGGATGGCTTGCTACATCACTGGAAGGAATGAATTATGACAACACGCACTCCCTCATCAGGGTGGCTCTCCCGCCTGGCGCAAGGCAGCCTGGTGAAACAAATTTTAATCGGCCTGGTGCTTGGCGTACTGTTGGCGCTGGTCTCTAAGCCTGCGGCTATCGCCGTCGGTCTGCTGGGGACCCTGTTCGTCGGCGCGTTAAAAGCGGTAGCGCCGGTGCTGGTATTGATGCTTGTCATGGCCTCGATCGCCAACCATCAGCACGGACAAAAAACCAGTATACGCCCCATTCTGTTTCTCTATCTGCTGGGCACCTTTAGCGCGGCGCTGACCGCGGTGTTGTTCAGCTTTCTCTTTCCCTCGACCCTGCACTTAACCACCGCCGCCGACAGCATCACGCCGCCGTCGGGGATTGTTGAGGTGCTGCGCGGCCTGCTGATGAGCATGGTGTCCAACCCGATCGACGCTCTGCTGAACGCCAACTATATCGGCATTCTGGTGTGGGCGGTGGGGCTTGGCTTCGCCCTGCGTCATGGTAACGACACCACCAAAAACCTGATCAACGACGTCTCCCACGCGGTGACCTTTATCGTTAAAGTGGTGATCCGCTTTGCGCCGCTGGGGATCTTCGGCCTGGTATCTTCCACCCTGGCGACCACCGGTTTCGAGACCCTGTGGGGCTATGCCCAGCTGCTGCTGGTGCTGGTGGGCTGTATGCTGCTGGTAGCGCTGGTGATTAACCCGCTGCTGGTGTTCTGGAAGATCCGCCGCAACCCCTATCCGCTGGTGCTCACCTGCCTGCGCGAAAGCGGCGTTTACGCGTTCTTCACCCGCAGTTCCGCCGCCAACATTCCAGTGAATATGGCGCTGTGCGAGAAGCTGAATCTGGATCGCGATACCTATTCGGTCTCTATTCCACTGGGGGCGACCATCAATATGGCAGGCGCGGCAATCACCATCACCGTGCTGACGCTGGCGGCGGTGCATACGCTGAATATTCCGGTGGATCTGCCGACGGCGCTGCTGCTGAGCGTGGTCGCTTCGCTGTGCGCCTGCGGCGCCTCCGGCGTGGCGGGCGGCTCGCTGCTGCTGATCCCGCTGGCCTGTAATATGTTTGGGATCCCGAACGATGTGGCGATGCAAGTGGTTGCCGTTGGCTTTATTATCGGCGTGCTGCAGGACTCCTGCGAAACCGCGCTGAACTCCTCCACCGACGCCCTGTTTACCGCCGCGGCCTGCATGGCGGAAGACGACCAGCTGGCGAAAAACGCCCTGCGCGGATAACGCCTTTCCCCTCCGCTATCGGGCGGAGGGGCTCTCTTCCTGTACTGCGTTTTCAACCTTAAACGGATCGATACCGCGCTTTTGCATCCGGCGGAAGCGAATGATGTTCAGCCCGTTGACGATCAGGAAACTGCCTTCTATCAGCGTCCCGCCAATGGAACCCAACCACAGATTATGCGTGACCCAGCAGGCGGTGGAGCACCACATCACGCAGCGGACGGTTAGCCCTTTGCAGCGAAACAGCGCCCAGGTGCTGGCGACGGTGCCAATGATCGGCAGCAGCTCCATGGCATGCTGCAGTTTACCCAGGCCGAGAATCAACGTCAGGAGGATAAAGACTGTCATCACCCACAGACTACGGGTGCGTAAGGAAATGACCGTGCGAAGCGCATTGAGCCCGGCGCTCATTCCAGCCGGCCCGGCGCCCATCAGGAAAAAATGAACGCCGATAATAGCGCTATAGACCGCCAGCTGTAGCCTGAAACGGCGTTCATCGCGGTTGATAAAGGTGGTAATGCCGATAAGAAAGGCGATGACGCCGACCCCCTGGGCCAGCCAATACGCGGTCATGTAAGCTCCCTGACTGAAAAAAACAAACGGCGCTTCACTGGCTGAAACGCCGCTGTTACGAGCCCGATGGCGCTACGCTATCAGGCCGATACACAAACCAAGCCTCTGGGCGCCAACGCAAATACGCCTTTACAGGGTAACACCGCTTTTAAAGATGGCCAGCTCGCGGAAGTCATTCTGCTCATTACAGGTCGGTTTACCGTTGGCGAAGGCTACAATGGCATCCACAAACTCTTCCAGCAGCTGCGGCATCGTTTTGCCGTGGAGCAGCTGCCCGGCATCAAAGTCGATCCAGTGCTTTTTCTTCGCCGCCAGCTCGCTATTGGTGGCGATCTTCACCGTTGGCACAAAGCCGCCGTACGGCGTGCCGCGACCGGTGCTGAACAGCACCATATGGCAGCCGGCGCCGGCCAGCGCGCTGGTGGCGACCGCGTCGTTGCCCGGCGCGCTCAGTAAATTCAGACCATGAACCTTCAGGCGCTCGCCGTAGCGCAGAACATCCACCACCTGGCTGGAGCCCGCTTTCTGAGTACAGCCCAGCGACTTATCTTCGAGGGTAGTGATCCCTCCGGCCTTATTACCCGGCGAGGGGTTTTCGTAAATAGGCTGGTCGTGAGCAATAAAGTACTGCTTAAAGTCATTGACCATGGTCACCAGCTTGTCGAAGGTCGCTTCGTCGCGGCAGTGGCTCATCAGCAACTGTTCAGCGCCGAACATCTCCGGCACTTCGGTCAGCACGGTAGTGCCGCCGTTGGCGATCACATAGTCTGAGAAGCGGCCCAGCATCGGATTAGCGGTAATGCCCGACAGGCCGTCCGATCCCCCGCACTCGAGGCCAAACTTCAGCTCGCTGAGCTTGCCCGGCTGGCGTTTATCCTGACGCATCACTTCATACAGCTGATGCAGATGCTCAACCCCCGCCTCCACTTCATCGTCCTGATGCTGGCAAACCATAAAGTGCACGCGCTGCGGGTCAAACTCGCCCAGCGTCTCGCGAAAGGCCTCCACTTGGTTGTTTTCACAGCCAAGGCCAACCACCAGCACCGCCCCGGCGTTCGGGTGACGAACCATATTTTGCAGCATGGTGCGAGTGTTGATATGGTCGTCCCCAAGCTGCGAGCAGCCATAGGTGTGGCTGAAGAGATGTACCCCATCGATATCCTCAGCGCCATACGTCTCTTTCAGGAAACGGTTCTGCATTTGTCTGGCCATCGCGTT
Organism: Klebsiella sp. 64; assembly: GCF_018223915.1. Taxonomy (NCBI): domain Bacteria; kingdom Pseudomonadati; phylum Pseudomonadota; class Gammaproteobacteria; order Enterobacterales; family Enterobacteriaceae; genus Klebsiella; species Klebsiella sp. 64. The sequence goes on along the minus strand of NZ_JAGRQZ010000012.1, from coordinate 147,288 downwards.
GACGCAGCCGACGGTCGGCAGGATCCACAGCTCATTGCGCACGCCGACGTCACCGTTGGCGCGACGATAAATCTGCACTTCGCGATCCGCAGGCTGTGGCGGTTGGGCAACCAGGTCCGGTTGATAGCGATACGCGTCAAGGTCGCTGAGATTGGTGCGCGTATTGTGCGCATGAACATGCTCTCCCGGCGCGATATCCGCCAGCGCATGGCCAATCGGCAACCCGTACTTAACGACGTTTTCCCCTTTCGCGATAGCGCGCAGTGCAAACTTGTGGCCGCGAACGATATCCTGGCCGAGGGTGACCGAGTCATTATCAATCGTCACCACGCTACCGGCAGCGATATCCGTCAGCGCGACCGCGACGTTATCCTGCGAATGGATTTTGATGTATTGCATATCAACCGACCTCTGGCCTTAGTTCAGTTCAATGGCGAAATAGTCACGCGCATTGTTAAAGCAAATGTTTTTCACCATCTCGCCCAGCAGCGCGATATCCGCAGGCGCTTCGCCGGCAGCCACCCAACGGCCGATCATCTGGCACAGAATGCGGCGGAAGTATTCGTGGCGCGTGTAGGAGAGGAAGCTGCGACTGTCGGTCAACATCCCGACGAAGCGGCTCAGCAGCCCGAGCTGCGCCAGCTGGGTCATCTGCCGCTCCATACCGTCTTTCTGATCGTTGAACCACCAGCCGGAGCCGAACTGCATCTTGCCTGGCATGCCTTCACCCTGGAAGTTACCGATCATGGTGCCCAGCACTTCGTTATCACGCGGGTTCAGGCAGTAGAGAATCGTTTTCGGCAGCAGGTTTTCTTCGTTCTGCTTGCTCAGCAGCTTAGACAGCTCTTCCGCCATCGGACGATCGTTGATCGAGTCGAAGCCGACGTCTGGCCCTAACAGTTTGAACTGACGGAGGTTGTTATTACGCAGAGCGCCAATGTGGTACTGCTGGACCCAGCCGCGACGGGCATACTCTGCGCCGAGGAACACCAGCACCGCGGTTTTGAACTGCGCCACTTCGTGTTCGCTAAGGGTCTCGCCAGCCAGGCGGCGCGCCAGAATGTCATCCAGCTCGGCGTCGGTCGCTTCGGCAAACAGCACCACGTCCAGCGCATGATCGGAGACTTTGCAGCCGTGTGCGGCAAAATGATCCAGACGTTTGGTCAGGGCGCTTTGCAGGTCAGCGAAGCGGCGAATATCGGTATCGGATACCTCGCCCAGCTTAGCCATATAATCATTGAAGGTCGCCAACTCGATGTTGAAGGCTTTATCCGGGCGCCAGCTCGGCAGCACTTTGATGTCAAAGGAGTTGTCTTTGGCGACAGCCGCGTGGTGCTCAAGAGAATCAATCGGATCGTCGGTGGTACCGACCATCTTCACATTCATCTGCTTCATGATTCCGCGGGCGGAGAAGGCATCCTGAGCCAGCAAATCATTACACTGGTCCCAGATCTCATCGGCGGTGGATGGCGACAACAGCTTACCTGTAATACCAAAAGGTCGACGCAGCTCTAAATGGGTCCAGTGGTATAACGGGTTGCCAATAGTGTGCGGAACCGTGGCCGCCCAGGCGTCAAATTTCTCGCGATCGGACGCATCACCGGTACACAGACGCTCCGGCACGCCGTTAGTGCGCATTGCGCGCCATTTATAGTGATCGCCTTTCAGCCAGATGTCATACAGGTTTTTAAAGCGATAGTTTTCGGCAACCTGCTGCGGCGGAAGGTGGCAGTGGTAGTCGAAAATCGGCTGATCTTTGGCGTAATCATGGTACAGACGGCGGGCAAACTCGGTATCAAGTAGAAAATCTTCAGTCATAAACGATGTCATTCGCGTGTCCTCTTCGCTCCAGTGCGGGAGCCTTTCAGATGATTGACTACAATGCTGACAAAGTTATCACACCAATTTCTACAGACCGAACTGTTTTTCGTGAGTTAGATCAATAAACGTCGATAAAAAAATGACCGCCCTGGAGCAAAACACCTCGCCAGAGCGCGCCATCTCTGGCTTTCCAGGCAAGGGATAAAGACCACACTAACTTTCCCACTTTTGTGACAGCTCTCAACTTTTAAAGTTGTATGACAAGTTATCTTTCTGCCGTCGCAACATATAAACCGACGGAATGCATTACCGGTGCTTATGGCATCGGCTTATACGGAATGGATACCGACTTTCAACATAACAACTGATGGTAAGGTTCAGGCCAGAGGGGACTACCCTCCTGAATCCTCCGTTTCGCTTTCCCGGCCGCTTATTGCGCTCGGTAAAGGCCGCACCTGATGCGGAAAGATAACAGACGATGAGGTTTACATGCGTAAAATTAAAGGGTTACGTTGGTACATGATCGCGCTGGTGACGCTGGGCACCGTGCTGGGCTACCTGACCCGTAACACCGTAGCGGCGGCCGCGCCGACGCTGATGGAAGAGTTACACATTTCGACCCAACAGTACTCCTATATCATTGCAGCCTATTCCGCTGCCTATACCGTTATGCAGCCCGTCGCGGGGTATGTCCTTGATATTCTGGGGACCAAAATTGGCTATGCCTTCTTCGCCATCGCCTGGGCGGTATTCTGCGGCTCAACGGCGCTGGCCGGCAGCTGGGGTGGACTGGCGCTGGCCCGTGGCGCAGTCGGCGCAGCGGAGGCCGCAATGATCCCCGCCGGCCTGAAGGCCAGCTCAGAGTGGTTCCCGGCAAAAGAGCGCTCTATCGCGGTGGGCTACTTCAACGTGGGTTCCTCTATTGGCGCCATGATCGCGCCGCCGTTGGTGGTATGGGCGATTGTCATGCACAGCTGGCAGATGGCGTTCATCATCTCCGGGGTATTGAGCTTCGCCTGGGCTATCGCCTGGCTTATCTTCTACAAACACCCGCGCGACCAGAAAAAATTATCTGACGAAGAACGTGACTACATCATTGGCGGTCAGGAGTCTCAGCATCAGACCAATAACGCGAAGAAAATGTCGCCGTGGCAAATCCTGCGCAACCGTCAGTTCTGGGGTATCGCCCTGCCGCGCTTCCTCGCCGAGCCGGCCTGGGGGACCTTTAACGCCTGGATCCCGCTGTTCATGTTCAAAGTTTACGGTTTTAACCTGAAAGAGATCGCCATGTTCGCCTGGATGCCGATGCTGTTCGCCGACCTCGGCTGCATCGTCGGCGGATATCTGCCGCCGCTGTTCCAGCGCTGGTTTGGCGTCAACCTGATCGTGTCGCGTAAAATGGTGGTCACCATGGGCGCCCTGCTGATGATTGGCCCGGGGATGATCGGCCTGTTCACCAGCCCGTACGTGGCGATTGCCCTGCTGTGCATCGGCGGGTTCGCTCACCAGGCGCTGTCCGGGGCGCTGATTACCCTCTCTTCCGACGTCTTTGGCCGTAACGAAGTCGCTACCGCCAACGGTCTGACCGGGATGGCCGCCTGGCTGGCGAGCACCATGTTCGCCCTGGTCGTCGGCGCGCTGGCAGACACCATCGGCTTTAGCCCGCTGTTTGCGGTACTGGCCGTCTTTGACCTGCTGGGCGCGCTGGTTATCTGGACGGTGCTGAAAAACAAACCGGCTGACGATGACTCGACGCCGCTTAGCAGCCGCAAACCGGTCACGCAGAGTTAGATCGAATGGCAAGGTAATCGCCGATCAAGCCGCCTTCTCAGGCGGCTTTTTCATGCCTGCCAGTGGTGGAAAGCGCGTAAAAGTGGTATAACAAATCGAATATTGTCGCCATCTTCCGGGAGCGAATATGGAAATCATTGAAGCACGCCGTCTATATCAGCAGCTTGCCGCTGAGCTGAAGACGCGCATCGAACAAGGTGTCTACCTTGTAGGGGATAAGCTGCCCGCCGAGCGCTTCATCGCCGATGAAAAAAACGTCAGCCGCACCGTGGTTCGTGAAGCCATTATCATGCTGGAAGTGGAAGGGTATGTCGAAGTCCGCAAAGGGTCGGGTATCCACGTTATCTCCAACCATCCGAAATACCAGCAGGTGGCCGATGAAAGCCTTGAGTTCGCCAACTATGGCCCCTTTGAACTGCTGCAGGCGCGGCAGCTAATTGAAAGCAATATTGCCGAATTCGCGGCGACTCAGGTGACCAAACAGGACATCATGAAGCTGATGGAGATTCAGGAGAAAGCGCGTAACGAGAAATGTTTCCGCGACTCCGAGTGGGACCTGCAGTTTCACGTCCAGGTGGCGCTGGCGACGCAGAACAGCGCGCTGGCGGCGATCGTGGAAAAGATGTGGACCCAGCGCGTGCATAACCCCTACTGGAAAAAGCTGCATGAGCATATCGACCTGCGTACGGTCGATAACTGGTGCGACGACCACGATCAGATCCTGAAAGCTCTGCTGCGAAAAGATCCCAACGCCGCCAAGCTGGCGATGTGGCAGCATCTGGAAAATACCAAGCAAATGTTGTTTAACGAAACCAGCGATGACTTTGAATTTAATGCCGATCGCTACTTATTTGCCGAAAACCCAGTCGTTCATCTCGATACCGCAGTCAACGGCGCGAAATAAGGCCTTATCCCTCCGGCGCGCCCCCCTGCGCGCCTGTCTGACAGTGAGGCTGGAGTAAGCAAGTCATATATAGTGTCAGCCTGTGTAAATCCTCTCGCCTCCCATCTCCGCAATCAGCAAAATCAACGAGCAACACCTTGCAATTTCTCTGACGGAAAGTCAGGTGATTTGTTACAATTAGATGCATTTTGTCGTTCTGGGGGGTAGGTATTTACTTACTTCAGTCTTATACAGGGAAGCGTTCAGAGCGCCTAAGCAGCGACCATAATCTCATAAAAATCTTGTCGCCCTATATGCCACGCGCTCAGACGTGCCGTTAACCGATGTACCAGGAATCGTGAATGGAACTATTTACCCAGTTATTGAATGCCTTGTGGGCTCAGGATTACGAAACGCTCGCGAATCCCTCCATGATAGGCATGCTGTATTTTGTCTTGTTTATGATTTTGTTCCTTGAGAACGGGTTATTGCCTGCCGCGTTTTTACCGGGGGATAGTCTGCTCGTGCTCGTGGGCGTGCTGATCGCCAAAGGGGCGATGGGTTTTCCGGAAACCTTGCTGCTGCTCACCGCCGCCGCCAGCCTCGGCTGCTGGCTAAGCTATATTCAGGGGCGTTGGCTGGGTAATACGCGGATCGTGCAAAACTGGCTGTCACACCTGCCTTCGCACTATCACCAGCGTGCGCATCACTTGTTTCATAAGCATGGGCTCTCCGCGCTGCTGATCGGCCGCTTTATCGCCTTCGTACGCACGCTGCTGCCCACCATCGCCGGGCTTTCCGGCCTTAATAACGCCCGTTTTCAGTTTTTCAACTGGATGAGCGGCCTGCTGTGGGTGCTCATCCTGACCTCGCTTGGCTATCTGCTGGGTAAAACCCCGGTATTCCTCAAGTATGAAGATCAGCTGATGTCCTGCCTGATGCTCCTGCCGGTTGCCCTGTTGGTCTTCGGACTGATCGGCTCGCTGGTGGTGCTGTGGAAGAAAAAATACAGAAGCCGGGGCTAATGATGGTCATGAAACGCCCTTCCCCGCGCCAGTTCAGCTGGCTGCTGGGTGGTTCTCTTCTGCTCGGCGCCCTGTTCTGGCTTTGGCTGGCGGTGCAGCAGCAGGAGGCCACGCTGGCGATACGCCCGGTTGGCCAGGGTATCGGAATGCCGGACGGTTTCTCCGTCTGGCATCATCTCGATGCCAACGGCATCCGCTTTAAAAGCATCACGCCGCAGAAGGATGGTCTGCTGATTAAGTTCGATTCCACCGCCCAGGGCGCGGCGGCGAAAGAAGTTCTCGGCCGCGCTCTGCCACATGGTTATATTATTGCCCTGCTGGAGGACGATAACTCGCCCACCGCCTGGCTATCCCGCCTGCGCGACGCGCCGCATCGCCTCGGGTAAGCTGCCGCCAGACTGCGTTTTTAACCCAGTCTGGTGGTTTCCCGCATTTGTTACTATGCTTAAACCTGCGGGAATCAACGCATTCACGTTCACCAACGGGAACGGGTATATCCTCCGGGTATCCCCTCAGACAATGGAAGGTACTATCCATGAAACACCGCATCGCTCTGCTTCTGGTCCTGACTTCACTTAGCGCCAGCGCCCTAGCCGCCTCTCCCTGCCAGGAAAAAGAGCAGGATATTCAACGAGAGATCAGCTACGCCGAAAAGCATCATAATCAAAGTCGCATTGATGGGCTAAATACCGCGCTACGTCAGGTTCGGGAAAACTGTAGCGACAGTAAACTCAAAGCCGATCATCAGCAAAAAATTGCCAAACAGCGGGAAGAGATCGCTGAACGTCAGCGCGATCTGCAGGAAGCCCGGAAGAAAGGCGATGCGGACAAAATTAACAAACGCCAGCATAAACTCAATGAAGCGCAACAGGAGTTAAAAACGCTGGAGTCTCGGGATTACTAATCACCATTAACTTTCGCAACACGGACCACGCTACAGGAGAACGACATGGCTAAAGAGAATGTGACTGACGACCTTCGTGCAGAACTGAAAACGCTGGCGGATACCCTGGAGGAAGTACTAAATTCCTCGGCGGACAAGTCGAAAGAAGAGATGGGTAAACTGCGCAGTAAAGCCGAGAGTGCGCTGAAAGAGAGCCGCGCTCGTTTGGGTGAAACCAGCGAAGCGATTCTTCGTCAAACTCGTGAGACCGCCGCGCGAGCGGATGATTATGTTCGCGAAAATCCGTGGACTGGGGTAGGAATTGGCGCCGCCGTCGGGCTGGTGCTGGGTGTCCTGCTGTCGCGTCGCTGATTATGGCGAATACTCAACACACGCAGGGACCGGGTCAGCGCGTTTTCTCCATTGGTCAGCGCATCGTCACGCTGCTGGTCGAAATGGTGGAAACGCGGCTGCGTCTGGTCGTCGTGGAGCTGGAGGAGGAGAAAGCCAACCTCTTCCAGCTGCTGATCATGACCGGACTGACGCTGCTGTTTGCCGCGTTTGGCCTCATGAGTCTGCTGGTGCTGGTTATCTGGGCCGTTGACGCTCAGTACCGCCTGCACGTGATGATCGCCACCACCGTTGTGCTGCTCCTCGCCGCCGCGATCGTGGGTATCCTAACCCTACGTAAGGCGCGCCGCTCCACGCTGCTGCGTCTAACGCGTAAAGAGCTGGAGAACGACCGTGCCCTTCTGGAGGAGGATAAATCGTGAATGGCCGACAGGAGCGTGAACGGCAAAAGACGCAGCTGCTGCGCCAGATCCAGCAGCAACGGCTGGAGCTCAGCGCCTGCCGCCGTCACTGGCACGAGGCGACTGCGCCCCTCGACCGCGGCTGGCATACGCTGCTGAGTTTACGTTCGTGGCTGATGGTTGGCAGCGGTCTGATGGCCGTATGGTCCGTACGACATCCGCATTTTTTAATGCGCTGGACCAAACGCGGACTCGGACTGTGGAGCACCTGGCGCCTGGTGCGCGGGATCCTGCGCCAGTCGGCAGTTCGCTAGCGGCCCTGAGCGTGGGCGCTTTCCCTGGCGCCCACGCTCTGCCATTTCCCTGTCCCTTACTGCACGCTGTTCGCAGCAACATGCGCCTTTTCCGTAGCGCGCCCTTCTCTACGACGCCCTTTACCTTACGCCATACCAGGTCCGGTGGTGGCCCATCGCGTTCGGTACTCTTTCGCCTCCGCGTACTGATTGCTCAGAAACTTTGAAATAGATCTACAGTTTTCCTTGCTAACAATTCCCTCTCCGCCTCGCTACTATCCTCTCCATCGACAGCAACACCGCGTAACTACGCGGGATTGCACTAAAAAACAAAACCGCCGCCCTTTGGGTTTTCTGGAGTAACAAATGAAAAAATTAGAAGATGTTGGTGTATTGGTAGCGCGTATTCTGATGCCGATTCTGTTTATCACTGCAGGATGGGGCAAAATCACCGGTTATGCGGGAACCCAGCAGTATATGGAAGCCATGGGCGTCCCGGGCGCGCTGCTGCCGCTGACCATCCTCCTTGAGTTCGGCGGCGGTCTGGCGATTCTGTTCGGTTTCCTGACCCGGACCACCGCGCTGTTCACTGCGGGCTTTACGCTGCTGACCGCGTTCCTGTTCCATAGCAACTTTGCGGAAGGCGTGAACTCCCTGATGTTCATGAAAAACCTGACCATTGCGGGCGGTTACCTGCTGCTGGCCATTACCGGACCGGGCGCCTTCAGTATTGACCGTGTACTGAATAAGAAATGGTAAGCGCACTATACTGAATGAATGAAAAAAGCGAGGAGACCACTCCTCGCTTTTGCTATCTGTAGTCTGAAGGAGGAGCAAAGATGGGACAATTAGTCGACGGCGTCTGGCAGGATACCTGGTATGACACAAAATCCACCGGTGGGCGTTTTAAACGTTCCGTTTCCGCCTTCCGTAACTGGCTGACCGCCGACGGCGCGGCTGGCCCCAGCGGTGAAGGCGGTTTTGCAGCGGAAAAGGATCGCTATCATTTGTATGTTTCTCTCGCCTGCCCGTGGGCGCATCGCACGTTAATTATGCGTAAATTAAAAGGTCTGGAGCCTTTTCTCCCCGTATCCGTGGTCAATCCGCTGATGCTGGAAAACGGCTGGACCTTTGACGATAGCTTCCCGGAAGCCACCGGCGATACCCTCTACCAGCATGACTTTCTCTATCAGCTGTATCTGCACGCCGACCCGCACTACACCGGACGCGTGACCGTGCCGGTGCTGTGGGATAAAAAACAGCAGACCATCGTCAGCAATGAGTCGGCAGAAATCATCCGCATGTTTAATACCGCCTTCGATGGCCTTGGCGCCCGGGCCGGGGATTACTACCCGCCAGCGCTGCGGGAACAAATCGATGAGCTGAACGGCTGGATCTATGACAACGTCAACAACGGCGTGTATAAAGCCGGCTTTGCCACCAGCCAGCAAGCTTACGACGAAGCGGTGGATGCGGTCTTTACCTCGCTGGAGCGGCTGGAGCAGATCCTCGGCCAGCATCGCTATCTGACGGGCAATCAGCTAACGGAAGCCGACATTCGCCTGTGGACAACGCTGGTACGCTTCGACCCGGTATATGTGACCCATTTTAAATGCGATAAACGGCGCATCAGCGATTACCTCAATCTGTACGGTTTCCTGCGCGACATCTACCAGATGCCGGGTATCGCCGAGACGGTGAGTTTTCCGCATATCCGTCACCACTATTACCGCAGCCATAAAACCATTAACCCTACCGGTATTATTTCCATTGGGCCGCAGCAGGATCTCAACGAACCGCACGGTCGCGATCAGCGCTTCCGTTGATCTGTCGGGCGCCAGTGATGGCGCCCAATAATTCAGAAAACAGATATTTACCCACCATTCATTCACGTCTATTCTTATTGCGATCGCTTAAAAAACAAGTGATTGACGGTTAATTGAGGCGTAGAAATGGACTGGTATCTCAAGGTATTAAAAAACTATATAGGATTTGGCGGCCGTGCGCGGCGCAAAGAGTACTGGATGTTTATTCTGGTCAACCTCATCCTGACCGGCGTATTGAGCATCATCGATAAAATGCTGGGCTGGCAGCGGGCTGGCGGCGAAGGCATTCTGACCACTATCTATGGCGTACTGGTCTTTTTACCGTGGTGGGCGGTGCAATTTCGCCGTCTGCATGACACCGATCGTTCGGCCTGGTGGCTATTGCTGCTGTTGATCCCGGTCATCGGCTGGCTGGTGATCCTGATCTTTAACTGCCAGCGCGGCACCGAAGGCAATAATCGCTTCGGGCCCGATCCGAAACCCTTTTCCTACTAATCTTCCTGCTCCTCCCGCTAGCGGGAGGAGCGTCTTCATCACTATCTGCCGGCAAACAGCTTGGGGATCTCACGCAGACACCAGGACTTCGCTTCGCCCATACTGTCCCGTCGCCAGGCCATGATAATGTCAATTTCATTGGTGTATTCCGGGCTGACGACCCGCAGGCGACCTTCGGCAATATCCTTCTCCACCAGCGGATAGGGCATAGTCGCCACGCCCAGTCCGGCCAGTAGCGCCTGACGTTTATCTTCTATCGTACTCACCGTTAAACGCGGCTGTTTATCCAGCAGTTGAACGGTGAGAACGGGCCGCTCGCGCGCGGTATCCGCCACCGCGACGCCGCGGTATTTCACGCGGGTAACCTCAGAGAGCGGCTCCGGCTCCTGATGGATCGGGTGATCCGGCGCCGCGACGTACACGCTGAGCACCGAATAGAGTTTGCGCGAGTTAATCTCCGAAGAGGAACGAAAATGCATATCCGGTGCGACAACGATGTCCGCCCGCCCCTGCTCCAGCCGCTCCCAGGCGCCGGCCAGCACCTCAGTGATAATCGACAGCTGGGTGTTTGATTTAGTCGCCAGTTTCTCAATCAGCGGAAACAGATCCGGAGTGGGCACCAGCGCTTCGGTAACGATCGTCAGGTGGGTTTCCCAACCGCGCGACAGGGCTTCAGCATCGGTGGTGAGTTTATCCGCCGCTTCAAGCAGCACGCGCCCGCGCTCCAGCAGCATTCTTCCAACGTTAGTGAACTTCGTGCGATGACCTGAGCGGTCAAACAGCACCACGTCCAGTTCCTCCTCCAGTTTTTGCATGGTGTAGCTCAGGGCGGAAGGCACGCGTCCCAGCTCATCAGCTGCGGCAGCGAAGCTTCCGCGCCGGTCGATCGCATCCATCACGCGTAACGCTTCCAGCGTTAATGCTCTCTCTTTGGCCATCGCTTTCTCATTCAGGAAATTTGAACATACCGGGCAGAATATCTGGCTAACAATACAGCGTCCATACCTTTACCATTGATTTAGTGTAAAGAGAGGTCAAGAACATGATTACTACCCGAACAGCCAAACAATGCGGACAAGCAGACTTCGGCTGGCTGCAGGCCCGCTACACCTTCTCCTTTGGCCACTACTTCGACCCGAAATTACTGGGCTTCGCATCCTTGCGCGTCCTCAACCAGGAAGTGCTGGCGCCCGGCGCTTCCTTCCAGGCCAGAACGTACCCAAGAGTCGATATCCTGAACCTGATTCTGGAAGGCGAAGCGGAGTATCGCGACAGCGACGGCAACCACGTGCAGGCCAAAGCCGGTGAAGCGCTGCTGATCGCCACCCAGCCTGGCGTGAGCTATAGCGAGCATAATCTGAGTAAAGAGCAGTCGTTAACGCGAATGCAACTTTGGCTTGATGCCTGCCCGCAGCGGGAAAACCCGCTGCAGCAGAAAATCAATGTCGCAGACGCGACGCTGCAGCTGCTGGCCTCTCCGGAGGGCGGGGATAACAGCCTCCAGCTTCGCCAACAGGCCTGGGTCTACCATATCGCGATGGAGAAAGGTGAGCAGATCAACGTGCAATTACATGGTCCACGCGCCTACCTGCAGTCGATTCACGGCTCCGTCCATGCCGTCGCACAGGAACAGCAAAAGCAGGCTCTCACCTGCGGTGACGGCGCATTTATTCGTGACGAAGCTAACATTACCCTCGTCGCCGATACGCCGCTGCGCGCTTTGCTGATAGATTTACCGGTGTAACAACGGAAGTGATGGAGTCTGTCAGTGAGTAAGAAGAAAAACAGAAAAAAGGCGTCACCAACGCCGTTAGCCCCGGTGCAACCGCAAGTCGCCGGGGCCGCCAGCTTTGGTTATGATGAGATGCTTAGCGAACTGGAAGCCATTGTTGCCGAAGCGGAGATCCGCCTGCGGGATGAAGAAAGTCTCGCCTGAAACGGCAAAATGGCTGGGTTGATTTTCATTAATGGCCTGAAGAAGATATCGGCCCCGCGAGGGGCCGATGGCATTATTCACTCAGCGCGTCGGCAAGATCTTTTTTCACCTGCGTGCGCTGCTCCGGCGTCAGTACCTTATTCACCTCAAAATAGTACTTCACGCGGTAATAACGCACCTGCTGATCAATCTTGCTGAAGGCCGCCAGCTGATCGTTGACCGCTTTTTCATCCCATTTACCGGAATCAATTACGTTTATCAGAGCCCCGTCTTTAATTTCCTGTTGGGAAATCTGCTGGACATTACTCTCCAACTGCTGATGCAGGCTTTTAATTTTCGCGACCTGATCGTTGGTAAGTTTTAAGTGCTGAACAATAGGATCCTGCGCCGGTGCTGGCGCCGCCTTAACGTCTGCGGCCTGAGCCGTGATAGAGAAACCGGTGGTCAACAGCGTGGCAAAGGCAATACGGGTTATCAATTTCATTTTTTTTCCTGAAGTAAAGGTGGCAGAAATAGCGGATTATTATTTTACAGGGCGCAGTGAATAAATGTAAAAAATGATAGCCAAACATTATATATATCCACAGCACTAATATACTTCACTAAAACATATAAAATATGAATACCGTGTTAACTTATATAGTTGACGCCCTAACATCACCAGGTTTTATTTTAATTTCAACAGCAAGCAAAATATTTGACAGTGGTGACTTTTCCTTTAATTTAATTAGCGCATATTACGTTATCCAGCGCATCAAGGATATCATTTAAAAATAGATAAGGAGATTGAGATGTTATTACGTTTTCGCGTATTACCGCTGGTTTTTGTCATCTCGCTGTTAAGCGGCTGCGGCCTGGCTTCTAAAGCCTTTTATTCCGCGGGAGACAAATTATTTCAACCCGGAGATGACGCCGTCGCTTCGATGCAGACGTATTCAGTGGCTCAGTTCCTGCAGCCGTTTACTCTCAACCCGGCGAAAGCCAGCAGCGATTATCTGGGTAAATGGGTCAAGGTACGCGGGGTGATTGTCGACATTCGTCGGAAGAGCGGTATCGCCGGCAGCTACTATTTTATCGTGACCATGCGAGATGAACAGAATAAAACGGATAAACGTCTTACCTTTAATTTTGGCTCGCATAACAGCGCAGACGTAGAGGCTTTAAGCAACGGCAGCGTCGCCACGATCGTCGGCCAGGTTCATCAGGTGCAAGATTCCACGATCCCGACGCTACAGAATCCTAAGGTGGTTAAATAACGGTAGCTGACCGATAAGCCGCCTTCTTTTGGTATAGCGTCGTGGATAGTCATTCATCCTCGTCACGGGTTCAGATAGCAAAAACCCCGCCGAAGCGGGGTTTTGACATAAAAAGGTGAAACTGACCGATAAGCCGCGTTCTTTTGGTATAGCGTCGTGGACAGTCATTCATCCTTTCTCCGCTATTCGAATAGCAAAAACCCCGCCGTAGCGGGGCTTTGACATAAAAAGGTGAAACTGACCGATAAGCCGCGTTCTTTTGGTATAGCGTCGTGGACAGTCATTCATCCTTTCTCCGCTATTCGAATAGCAAAAACCCCGCCGGAGCGGGGCTTTTGCGTAAAAGGTGAAACTGACCGATAAGCCGGGTTCTGTCGTGGACAGTCATTCATCTAGGCCAGCAATCGCTCACTGGCTCAAGCAGCCTACCCGGGTTCAGTACGGGCCGTACCTTATGAACCCCTATTTGGCCTTGCTCCGGGTGGAGTTTACCGTGCCGCGGACTGTTACCAGCCGCGCGGTGCGCTCTTACCGCACCCTTTCACCCTTACCTGATCCCGCTTGCGCGGGCCATCGGCGGTTTGCTCTCTGTTGCACTGGTCGTGGGCTGTGACACCCCCCAGGCGTTACCTGGCACCTTGCCCTATGGAGCCCGGACTTTCCTCCCCTCCGCCCGTCTCCCCCCGAAGGAGGACGACGACGAAGCGGCGACTGTCTGGTCAGCTTCGGCGCGCAGTATAGAGGGTTTACCGCCCGTTGTCATCCCTCAGTGGTCATCCCAACCTGCAGGGTGGCAGCAATATTACGCGACGCGCGGTAAATATTATCAAACGCCCCGCGAAATGCCTCTTCCAGCGTCGAAACGGAAGTTAACACGCTGAATACGGCATCGATACCGTGCTGGTGAACCACGCCGACATCGTGAGTCAGGCTGCCAGCAATACCGATCACCGGCTTACGGTATTTCTTCGCCACCCGGGCCACCCCCACCGGCACCTTACCGTGAACAGACTGGCTATCGAGCCGCCCTTCCCCGGTGACCACCAGTGAGCAGTCATGGATTTGTTCTTCCAGCTTCAGCGCCTCGGTAACGATCTCAATCCCGCTGCGCAGCTCCGCATTGAGAAAGGCCATCAGCGCCGCGCCCATGCCGCCGGCCGCTCCCGCGCCGGGGATCGACTTCACGTCCACCTGCAGCGACGCCTTAATGACGTCGGCATAATGCGCCAGATTACGATCCAGCTCGACGATCATCGCCTCGGTCGCCCCTTTCTGTGGGCCAAAGATCCGCGACGCCCCACGCTCGCCCACCAGCGGATTGGTAACATCGCAGGCCACGTGGATCATCCTGTCACGTAAGCGCGGATCGATGGCGGAAAGATCGATCCGGCTCAGACGGCTCAAACTGCCCCCGCCATGGCCGATCTCTTGTCCCTCGGCGTCACAGAGGCGGGCGCCTAGCGCCTGCATCATACCCGCCCCACCGTCATTGGTCGCACTACCGCCGATGCCGATAATGATCCGTTCCGCACCATGCTCCAGCGCCTGTAATATTAGCTCCCCGGTACCCCGTGAAGTGGTAATGAGCGGGTTACGTTTGTCGGGCGGAACGAGCCCCAGACCGCTGGCTGCCGCCATCTCAATAAACGCGGTGACGCCGTCGCCGGACATGCCCCAGCAGGCCTTCACTCTCTCACCCAGCGGACCCGTTACCCATGCGAAATGTTCCTTTCCCTGCGTGGCGGCAATCATGGCTTCCACCGTTCCCTCGCCGCCGTCGGCGACGGGCAGGGAAACATACTGTGCATCAGGGAAAATTTCCCGAAATCCTTTTTCTATCGCCTGAGCTACCTCGCTGGCAGAAAGGCTTTCTTTGTAAGAGTCTGGGGCAATGACGATTTTCATAATTTTGTAGCCTGACAGTGCCGCGCAAGGCAAGCATAACAGGGCGCGCAGGGCGCCCTTCTTGTTAGCGAGTGACTTCCACTTTCGCCAGTTTTTCGTAATAGCACGCCAGCGCGCTATGGTCTGCAGTGCCGAGACCGTCCGCGCGCAGCGCCTGCATCATCTCCATCACCGCCGCCGTCAGCGGCAGTTGGGCGCCCACGCCGTGTGAGGTATCCAACGCATTGGCCAGATCTTTAATATGCAGGTCGATACGGAAACCCGGTTTGAAGTTACGGTCCATCACCATCGGGGCTTTGGCATCCAGCACGGTACTGCCCGCCAGACCGCCGCGAATAGCCTGATAAACCAGATCCGGATTGACGCCGGCTTTAGTCGCCAGGGTCAGCGCTTCAGACATCGCCGCGATGTTCAGCGCGACAATCACCTGGTTAGCCAGTTTGGTGACGTTGCCCGCGCCAATATCGCCGGTATGCACTACGGAGCCGGCCATCGCTTTCATCAGATCGTAGTATTTATCGAAGATCGCTTTATCGCCGCCGACCATGACCGACAGCGTGCCGTCGATGGCTTTCGGTTCGCCGCCGCTCACCGGCGCATCCAGCATATCAATACCTTTGGCTTTCAGCGCTTCGCTGATTTCCCGACTCGCCAGCGGCGCAATGGAGCTCATATCGATCACCACGGTGCCCGGTTTCGCCCCTTCAATAATGCCGTTTTCACCCAGCGCCACCTCTTTAACATGCGGAGAGTTCGGCAGCATGGTGATGATCACCTCGCACTGTTCGGCAATCGCTTTCGGCGTCGTCGCGGTCTCAGCGCCAGCGGCGATCACGTCGGCAATCGCTTCCGGGTTACGGTCAGACACCACCAGCGAGTAACCCGCTTTCAGCAAATTTTTGCTCATCGGTTTGCCCATAATGCCAAGACCGATAAAACCTACTTTGATTGTCATAATGTTCTCTCTCTTCATCCTGGTGATTATTTTTTAAACGCGTCGGCAAGTTTCTGGGTTGCAGAACGGAAGACGCCCAGATCGCTGCCAACGGCGACGAAGGTCGCGCCCCATTCCAGATAGCGGCGCGCATCGGCTTCCACTGGCGCCAGAATGCCGCTTGGCTTACCGTGCTTCTTCGCGCTGGCGAAGATATGTTGGATAGCGCGCTGCACCTCAGGATGGGCGGCATTGCCCAAATGGCCTAAGGCGGCGGCCAGGTCGCTCGGGCCGACAAACACACCGTCCACGCCCTCGGTCGCGGCAATCGCCTCGACGTTGTCTACTCCGGTCTGGCTCTCAATCTGCACCAGAATGGAAATGTTCTTGTTGGACTGGGCGAAGTAGTCCGGCACGGTGCCAAACATATTGCCGCGGTGGGAAACGGAGACCCCGCGGATCCCTTCCGGCGGATAACGGGTCGAAGCCACCGCCTGCGCCGCCTGTTCAGCCGTCTCGACAAACGGCACCAGGAAGTTATAGAAGCCGATGTCCAGCATACGCTTGATGATGATGGGTTCATTGGTCGGCACACGGACTACCTGCGCGCTGGAGCTACCTTTCAGGGCCATCAGCTGCGGAATGAGCGTGGTGACGTCGTTTGGCGCGTGTTCCGCGTCCAGCACCAGCCAGTCGAACCCCGCCAGACCCAGCACCTCGGTGCTAATCGGGTTAGCCAAAGCGCACCAGCAGCCAATCTGCACCTGATGCGCCGCCAGCGCGGCCTTAAATTTGTTCGGAAAAATTGCGTTATCCATGATTTTTACCTTGCGTTAATCGTTGCTTACTTCTGCAATTCCATACGTTTGATATCGCCAACCACAAACAGGTAGCAGACCATCATCATCAGCGCGGAGCCGCCAACAAAAATCAGTGCGCCATTAAATGAGTGCAGTTCGCTCACGATGTAGCCAATAACCAGCGGCGTGGCGATCGAGGCCACATTGCCAAAGACGTTGAATACCCCGCCGCACAGGCCAACAATCTCCTTCGGCGCGACATCCGAGATAACCGGCCAGCCCAGCGCGCCAAAGCCTTTGCCAAAGAACGCCAGCGCCATAAGCGTAATGACCAGCGGCGTGCTGGCCGTGTAGTTACACAGGATGATGGACGACGCCAGCAGCATTCCCAGCACAATGGGCAGCTTACGCGCAAAAGTCAGCGTGCAGCCGCGGCCAATCAGATAATCCGAAAACAGCCCGCCCAGTACGCCGCCAGCAAAGCCAAACAGCGCCGGAATCGAAGCCACAAACCCCACTTTCAGAATCGACATTCCCTTGTCCTGCACGAGGTAGATCGGAAACCACGTCAGGAAGAACCATGTAATGGTATTCAGGAAATACTGACCGAAAAATACGCCTAACATCATTCGGTTAGTCAGCAACTGGCGGATATAGTCCATCTTCGGCCCGGCCGCCGGGGTGGCCTCTTTTTTATGGTCCATATCGACCACTGCGCCGCCTTCTGAGATATATTTCAGCTCCGCGGCGGACATTCGCGGATGATCGGTGGGGTTATGCACAAACTTCACCCAGATGATGGTGAGCACAAACCCTATTATCCCCATCACGGTAAAGACATGTTCCCAGCCCAGCGCGAAGGTCAGCCAGCCGAGCAGCGGCGAGAACAGAGCCAGCGAGAAGTACTGAGCGGCATTAAAGATAGCTGAAGCCGTACCCCGCTCTTTGGCCGGAAACCAGGCCGCCACAATGCGGGCGTTGGCGGGAAACGAGGGCGCTTCGGAAAAGCCCAGCATAAAACGCATAAAGAACATGGAGACCCCGGCCCAGGCGAGCGGGAACACATCAATAAAGCCTTGCAGGAAGGTAAACAGTGACCAGAAAAACAGACTGTATGAGTAAACCTTTTTCGAGCCAAATTTATCCAGCAGCCAGCCGCCAGGGATCTGCATCAGCAGATAAGCCCAGCCGAAGGCGGAAAAAATGTATCCCATCGACACCGCGCTGAGCCCCAGCTCTTTCGCGACTTCAGTACCGGCGATAGACAAGGTCGCGCGGTCGCCATAGTTCACTGCCGTCACCACAAATATCATCAACAGAATTAAATAGCGGGTCGGTATTCCTTTTTTTTCATCTAATGTAGAATCCAAAATCATTTAGACATTCCTCGGGCACAGAACACCTTTTATAATTGTTTTAAGTGGTTTCTGATTTATTTAAAAGACGATATTGAAATTGTCTATTCGCATATCGATCACCTCAAAAACATGACTCAGTATAATCAGCACGCCCCCGCCAGACACTATGCATACCCACAATATAAAGTTATTATTTAAATCCATAATTGTGCTTATGCCATAAGTCATGGGCGCTAATCCACACTTCTTACGATTGCCTGCCCTGCAGAGGTTAGCGTCATAAAAAGGAGTGATGCCGATCACATTTTAAAATCAACTCAGCTGACATCCTTTATTCCATCATACTGATACGTAGCAAATGAATTAGCGTTTTATTTTATTATTAGCACCTGTTTGGAGATGACTGGACAATGGCTGACATTGCAATTCGACAACAATCGCCGACCGCGTTTTATATTAAAGTTGACCCGACAGATAATGTGGCGATTATTGTCAACGATCGCGGCTTAACCGCCGGAACGCGTTTCCCGGACGGCCTGACGCTCGTCGAGCATATCCCGCAGGGTCACAAAGTTGCCCTGGTGGATATCCCCGCCCATGGTGAAATCATCCGCTACGGCGAAGTCATTGGCTATGCCGTACGCGATATCCCGCAGGGAAGCTGGATTGACGAGTCGCTGGTGGAGCTGCCCACCGCCCCGCCGCTGAATACCCTGCCGCTGGCCACTAAAGTGCCTGAACCGCTACCGCCGCTGGAAGGTTACACCTTCGAAGGCTACCGCAATGCTGACGGCAGCGTGGGTACCAAGAATCTGCTGGGTATTACCACCAGCGTGCACTGCGTCGCTGGCGTGGTCGATTACGTGGTGAAAATCATTGAACGCGACCTGCTGCCAAACTATCCCAACGTCGATGGCGTGGTGGGCCTGAATCATCTCTACGGCTGCGGCGTGGCGATTAATGCGCCGGCGGCGGTAGTGCCGATTCGCACCATTCATAATATCGCCCTCAACCCAAACTTCGGCGGCGAGGTGATGGTCATTGGCCTCGGCTGTGAGAAGCTGCAGCCGGAACGCCTGCTGCAGGGCACGGAAGACGTCAAAAGTATCCCGGTGGACAGCGCCAGCATCGTCAGCCTGCAGGATGAAAAGCATGTTGGTTTTAAATCGATGGTCGATGACATTCTGCAGGTCGCCGAGCGCCACCTGGCGAAACTGAACCAGCGCCAGCGGGAAACCTGCCCGGCCTCTGAGCTGGTGGTCGGGATGCAGTGCGGCGGCAGCGACGCCTTTTCAGGCGTGACCGCCAACCCGGCGGTAGGTTACGCGTCCGACCTGCTGGTGCGCTGCGGCGCGACGGTGATGTTCTCGGAAGTGACCGAAGTACGCGACGCCATTCATCTGTTGACCCCGCGGGCGATTAACGAAGAGGTCGGTAAACGTCTGCTGGAAGAGATGGCCTGGTACGATAACTATCTTGATATGGGCAAAACCGACCGCAGCGCTAACCCCTCCCCCGGCAACAAGAAAGGCGGTCTGGCCAACGTGGTGGAAAAAGCGCTGGGGTCGATTGCCAAATCAGGGAAAAGCGCCATCGTTGAGGTGCTCTCTCCGGGGCAGCGTCCGACCAAACGCGGCCTCATTTACGCCGCAACCCCCGCCAGCGATTTTGTCTGCGGCACCCAGCAGGTAGCCTCTGGCATCACGGTGCAGGTATTCACCACCGGTCGCGGTACGCCGTACGGACTGATGGCGGTACCGGTGATAAAAATGGCGACCCGTACCGAGCTGGCCAACCGCTGGTATGACTTAATGGACATTAACGCCGGGACCATCGCCACTGGCGAAGAGACGATTGAGGATGTCGGGCGGAAGCTGTTCGAATTTATTCTCGACGTCGCCAGCGGACGCAAAAAAACCTTCTCCGATCAATGGGGCCTGCACAACCAGCTGGCGGTATTTAACCCGGCGCCGGTAACCTGATCGAGAGCGTAAGGATTTAACCACTTTTAGCCCGGATCTATCCGGGCTTGTTGGTTAGGGATGCTGGGCGGCAAGAAAAGCGCTGATCTCCGCCTGCGTCGAGGTGCCTTCCATGGGGCCGCGTTGGCTAATCGCCAGCGAGCCGCTGGCGTTTGCCCATCTCAGCGCCTCCCGGGGCGTGGCGCCATTGAGGAACAGACTAACAAAAGTGGCGCCAAAGCAATCCCCGGCACCAGTCGGATCCACCACCGGCACGCTGAAGCCGGCGACATGGTGCGTCTCGTTGGCGCTAAAGTAGCTTGCGCCACGCGGCCCGCGTTTAATCACCACATGCTTCACGCCGCGTTTCAGTAGCTTATCAACCAGGACCTGCTCATTGCGTTCCGGATTGAGACCAAAGTAATCCAGCTCGCCATCGCTCGGCAGGAAGATATCGGTGTAGTCGAGGATATATTCAAAGGCCTGCGACATCTCCGGGATGTTCAGCATCTCTTTGCGAATATTTGGGTCGAACGATACTGTGCCGCTGCGGCCTTTAATGTTTTCAATCGCTTTACGCATCGCATCGATAATACGGAACGAGAATAGCGATGACCCCATAATATGAAAATGCTGACACTGATTTAGCAACGCTTCGTCAATGTGGTCGGCAGTCAGCAGACCGCAGGCGCTGTTAGGCATATTAAAAATAAAATCGCGCTGCGCCTGGCTACGATAGCTGACGAAGGCGCTACCGGTAGTCGCTTTCTGCAGCATAGCGATGCCGTTGACGTTGACGCCGTCTTTCTCCAGCCGCGCAATATTCATCTCGCCAAATGCGTCGTTGCCCACACAGCTAAACAACACGGAGCCGAAACCCAGCTTTGCCACCTGATCGGCAAATATTGCCGGCGCCCCGCTGGGATAGGGCCCCCAAAATTCACCGGGACGGGAAAACCCCTGATTCTCTTCCTTGGCGAGAAACTCCACCAGCAGCTCGCCGATGGTGCAAATGGTTACGTTCATCACCGCTCCTGGTTTGTCTTATGCAAAGCCGTGTTGAGCCATGTCAGGCATTCATTGTTGGTATAGCTGTTGGTCAAACCCGCGGCGAGGAAGCAGGCATGGTACTCTGCCGCGACGACCTGAGGGGTCACGACGCTGCTGATCTGCTGTAATTCACCCACAGCATAACGTTTCTCGCCATAGACCGGCCGGGAAGCGACAATCGCAATGACTCGTTTACTCTGGGCCACCGCTTCGCTTAACAAATGTGCCGTAACCTCGTTACGCACGCTTAGCGTGCCGTCTTCAGCAATGTGGTCCACCGCTATCAGCGCACGTGAAGGGCGGTAATGACCCAACGCCTTCAGCGCCAGTTCGCCCTCCACAATCCGCCCCTGACCGGACAACACCCCGCCAAGCAGAACGGTTTCCCCATTTAAAAACTCCTGCGCCAGCGCGACGTGGCCCAGATCATTTAATAGCAGGCAAAGCTCTTCTCTGTTGGCCAGAAAGGGGATCACTTTACGCAAAATGGAACCCTGGCCTAGAAACAGCGTTTCGCCATTTTCTATCTGCGCCGCCACCTGGCGAGCCATTTCCGTCTCCAGCGCTTTATCTCTGACGGCAGGCGCTTCTCGGGTCATCGCAACCGGCGCGCCAGCCTGGGCGGTATAAATCGCCCCGCCAAAAGAGCGTTTCAAGTAGCCCTGCTGCTCGAGGTAGTTGAGATCGTTACGGATTGTCACCCCGGAAACAGCCAGCATTTCTGCCAGATCGTCGACTTTGATCTCGCCGTTCTTACGAACGATCTCTGCGATGTCCAAGCGCCTTTTCAGCAAGCTGGTTGACGGTTTTGCCACGGTTTATGCCTTATTATTTTCTCCTGGAATAACTTTCATTTTTAAATTTCCCTCTTGCAATGTCAAACCGCGGCTGTAGCCCTATCCCGCCATCAATCAGCAAATCGATATTAATCATGTAGTTACAAATTGGCACCTTACCAACTTAAACTTTAAAAAAGAAACCTTATAAATACTATTAACTTTCATTTTAAAAATTAATTCATCATTGTGTGCGGTGGATCACACCTAAAAGGCGAGACGATCGTTACATTACTTTCAAACTGAAGGTTATTAACCAAAAATAACTTACAAGATGAAAACAGAGGACTAAAATGTACATCATTTCCAGTAAAAACATGCTATTAAAAGCTCAGCGACAGAGTTATGCCGTGCCGGCTTTCAATATCCATAACCTCGAAACCATGCAGGTCGTTGTTGAAACGGCGGCTGAGTTGCGCTCCCCCTTGATCCTTGCCGGCACCCCCGGTACCTACAGCTATGCCGGCACCGGCAACGTGGTGGCGATCGCCCGCGATCTGGCAAAAAAGTGGGATCTCCCGCTCGCCCTGCACCTCGATCATCACGAGGATCTGGCTGATATCACGCGCAAAGTGCAGGCAGGGATCCGCTCGGTCATGATCGATGGCTCTCACTCACCGTTCGAGGAGAATGTGGCACTGGTAAAAAGCGTGGTGGAGTTGAGCCACCGCTATGATGCCAGCGTTGAAGCCGAGCTGGGCCGTCTGGGCGGAGTTGAAGACGATCTGGTGGTCGATGCTAAAGATGCGCTCTATACCAACCCCGAACAGGCCCGCGAATTTGTCGCTCGTACCGGTATTGATTCGCTGGCCGTCGCCATTGGTACCGCGCACGGCCTTTACACCGCCGAACCGAAGCTTGATTTTGAGCGCCTGGCGGCTATTCGCGACTGCGTTGACGTTCCGCTGGTTCTGCATGGCGCTTCCGGCCTGCCGGATAGTGATATTCGTCGCGCCATTTCTCTGGGCGTATGCAAAGTCAACGTCGCCACCGAACTAAAAATCGCTTTCTCGGATGCGCTGAAAGCCTACTTCCTGGAAAATCCGGGCGCCAACGATCCTCGTCACTATATGAAACCGGCGAAAGCGGCAATGAAAGAGGTCGTTCGCAAAGTCATTCACGTTTGTGGCTGCGAAGGACAACTGTAATCAGCGGATCGAAGGAGCCTTGTTGTGATCCACACCCTGACACTGAATACCGCGATCGATATGAATATCTTTTGCGATCCGCTCCAGCCGGCGGCAGTCAACCGCACCCGGCAAACGGAATATTGCCCGAATGGTAAAGGGGTTAACGTCTCGCTGGTATTACATCATTACCAGCAGCCAACCCATGTCATGGGCATATTCGGCGGTTTTACCGGCCGCTATATCGTTGAGGAACTACGCAAACAGCATATTAATGTCACACCGGCATGGGTCGCTGAACCGACCCGTATAAATATATTTATTAACGACGGCAGTGATGAATACAAACTGGTAAATCCCGGCGCGCGGATTGACGATGAAGGAAAAGAACAAATTCTTCACCATTTACAGTGCGTCGCGCCCGGTGATTATTTAGTTATCAGCGGCAGTCTGCCACCGGGAATAGAGAGCCGGTTCTATAGCGAGATTCTGGTGCTGTGCCAGCAGAAAGGGTGTGAAGTCATCTTAGATATCAGCCACCCGGTGCTGCGCCAGCTGTTAGAGTGGCGTCCACTATTGATTAAACCCAATGACGACGAGCTGAAAGAGATCTTTGGTCTGGATGTCAGCAGCCCCCGGCGGGTACGCGAAGCAATGCAAACGCTCCACCAGCTCGGGGCTCGCAATGTTCTGCTGACCCTTGGCGCGCAAGGGCTCTATTTTTCGAACGGCGCGCAACTGTGGTTCTGCTCGGCACCGAAAATCGAACTGGTCAGCTCGGCCTGCGCCGGCGATGCCGCGCTGGGTGCATTCCTCAGCCATTGGCTTAACACAGACGATATTCCCCAGGCCCTGGCGCTGGCCAGCGCCACCGGCGCTGATGTGGCCGCCTCCGCCGGGCTGGGTAAATTAAACCGTACGCAAGAATTATTACAACAACTTCAGATCGTCCAATTATAAAGGTCCGATTATGAAAAAAATTATTGCCGTGACCGGCTGCCCTACAGGTATTGCTCATACATTTATGGCTGAAGAGGCCTTAAAAACCGCAGCGAAAAAATTAAACGTTGAAATAAAAGTCGAAACCAATGGCGCTTCCGGCGTAGAAAACGCCATTACGCCGGAAGACCTGAAGGATATTTATGGCGTGATTATCGCTGCCGATAAAGATGTTAATGCCGAACGTTTTAATGGTTTACCGGTTATTGAGGTGCCGGTTAAAGAAGCCATTCATCATCCGGCGGAATTAATTAATAAAGTCGTTAACGGTCAGGCGCCGCGTCGTCAGGGATTCTCCGCGGCAACGGATCCAGACGAGAAATATGAGCGAGAATCGTTCGGCCGACAGATTTACAAACATCTGATGAGCGGCGTTTCCAACATGCTACCGTTCGTTGTCGCCGGCGGGATCTTAATCGCTGTATCTTTCTTATGGGGCATCTACTCCGCCGACCCGAATTCACCGCAGTATAACGTGATTGCCGCCACGCTGATGAAAGTCGGTCAGCAGGCGTTCTCGATCATGGTGCCGGTGTTTACCGCCTACATTGCCTGGTCGATATCTGGCCGCCCTGGCATGGTTGCCGGTTTTGTCGGCGGTCTGCTGGCGAACGCCACCGGCGCCGGGTTTCTCGGTGGGATCATCGCCGGTTTTGCCGCCGGATATTTTATGCTGCTGATCCGTCATCTGCTCGACGGTCTGCCGCGCCAGTACGAAGGGCTGAAGTCGATCTTTATTATGCCGCTGATCGGCGTCCTGGTGATCGGCGTGATGATGGTTCTGCTCGGCCAGCCGGTGGCAGCGATCAACAATGGCATGATGAACTGGCTCAGCTCTTTACAGGAAGCCAACCCAATCCTGCTGGGGATCGTGGTAGGCGCAATGTGCTCCTTCGACTTCGGCGGGCCGGTCAACAAAGCGGCCTATGTCACCGGTACGTTGCTGCTGGGTCAAGGTAACTACTTCTTTATGGCCGGTGTATCTGCCGCCTGCATCACGCCGCCGCTGGTCATCGCTCTGGCGACCACGTTCTTTCCGAAAGGCTTTAGCGAGGAGGAACGCGCCGCCGGGATGGTCAACTATATCCTCGGCTGCACACACATTACCGAAGGTGCAATTCCCTTTGCCGCCAAGGATCCGCTGCGGGTGATCCCGATGATGATGATCGCCTCCTCAATTTCTGCGGTACTCAGCTACAGCCTGCATATTCAGGTTCCGGCACCGCACGGCGGCTTCTTAATCCTGCCGCTGGTCAGTAAACCGTTGATGTGGGTGCTGTGCATTCTCGCCGGTTCCGCCTGCGGGGCACTTATGCTGGGATGCTGGCGGCTGTGGCAAAAACGCACTGACAAAGCGACAGCTCTTGCTGGCGCCATGAAATAAGGAGCAAGCTATGCAACTGACTTCTGCCGATATTTGTTTCGATCGTCAGGTCAAAACAAAAGACGAGGCGCTACAGCGTGTCGTTGCAGCCCTGACCCATGCCGGACATACGCGGGCAGACTATCTACAAGGCATGCGCGAGCGCGAGGGGCAAATCAGCACCTATCTGGGCAACGGCATTGCCATTCCCCACGGTACGCCGCACAGTCGCGACGCAGTGCTTAAAACGGGCGTTAAGGTGCTGGCTTGTCCGCAGGGGGTTGACTGGGGTGAGGAGCAAACCGCCTATCTGATTGTCGGTATCGCGGCTCAGGACAATGAGCATCTCGATATTTTGCGCCAGCTCACCCATGCTCTGGGCGATGATCGAGTACCTGAGGCGCTGACGCGCGCTGATACCCCCCAGGCGGTGCTGGAAATTCTCGCCGGCGACATTCCTCTGCCAGCAGGCGAAGAACCACAACCCGCGCCGCAATTTGACGAAGAGGCCACCTTTACCCTGCGTAATCCGCACGGGCTACATGCCCGTCCCAGCGCGGTGCTGGTGAAAGCCGTCAAGCAGTGGCGATCGCAAATCCGGGTCGAAAACCTTGATACGCGCTCCGCCATTGTTGATGCCAAGAATCTGATGCGCGTCGTATCGCTGGGCGCCAAACAGGGTCATCGTCTGCACTTTATGGCCAGCGGCAACGATGCACAGCAGGCGTTAAAAGCCATTGGTGACGCTTTTAACGCCGGTCTCGGCGAAATTGCCGCCCAGCCGCAGCAGGTCTCCCAGGAAGCCGTCAAAACGAAACGCAGCTGGCTATCCCGACTATTTAGTTAATTTTCAATCAATTAAAAACGCCCTGTCTTCGTGATCAGGGCGTTTTTGTCTCGAAAGACGATACCTTTCACTGCGTTACACCACTATTTATCGATACAGATCACAAATCAAAACAAAGCCATTTGCGACCAAAACAAAACATAACGAATATATTCGAAAGAAAACGGAGGTTGTAAATGAAAGACATTATCACTCGCCATAAGTCAGGCGAACATATCGGTATCTGTTCAGTATGTTCGGCGCATCCGCTGGTTATCGAAGCGGCGTTACGTTTCGACCTGTCGACCAACAATAAGGTGCTGATCGAAGCGACGTCCAACCAGGTGAATCAGTTTGGTGGCTACACCGGCATGCAGCCGGCCGATTTCCGCGACTTCGTCTACAACATCGCGCGTACCGTCGGTTTTCCGGCGGAGCGCATTATTCTTGGCGGCGACCATCTTGGACCGAACTGCTGGCAAGACGAACCGGCCGCCGTGGCGATGGAAAAATCAATCGACCTGATCAAAGCCTACGTCGCCGCCGGCTTTAGTAAAATCCATCTCGATGCATCAATGTCCTGTGCTGACGATCCGGTGCCGCTGGATCCTGGTGTGGTTGCTGAGCGCGCCGCTCGCCTGTGTCAGGCTGCCGAAGAGACCGCCAGCGATGAGCAAAAGCGCCACCTGACCTACGTCATCGGGACCGAAGTTCCGGTTCCTGGCGGCGAGGCCAGCACCATCGGCAGCGTACATGTCACCCGGGCGCAGGATGCCGCCGCGACGCTCGAAACCCATGAAGCCGCCTTCCGTAAGCTGGGGCTCGACGCCGCGCTGGAGCGAGTTATCGCCATCGTCGTGCAGCCCGGCGTGGAGTTCGACCATACGCAAATCATTCATTACCAGCCGCAGGAAGCGAAAGCGCTCTCCGCCTGGATCGAAAGCACCCCGATGGTCTACGAAGCGCACTCCACCGACTACCAGACCCGCCAGGCTTATCGTGCGCTGGTCCGCGACCACTTCGCCATTCTGAAAGTCGGCCCGGCGCTCACCTTTGCCCTGCGTGAAGCCATCTTTGCCCTCGCCCAAATGGAAAATGAGCTGATCGCCCCGGAGTCTCGCAGTCGCGTGATGGAGGTGATCGACGAAGTGATGCTTAACGAACCCGGCTACTGGAAAAAATACTATCGCCCCACCTGGAGCCAGGCGATGGTCGATATCCACTTCAGCCTTTCCGACCGTATCCGTTATTACTGGCCGCATCCGCGTATTCGCCAAAGCGTTGAGAAACTTATCGCTAATCTGACCGACGCTAAACTACCGCTGGGGCTTATCAGCCAGTATATGCCGGTGCAGTTTGAACGACTGTCGCTGAATGAACTGAACGCCGAGCCGCACGCGCTGATCCTCGACAAAATCCAGGATGTCCTGCGTGCCTATCGCTACGGCTGTTCTTCTGAAACCGCGTGAAGTTAAGAGGATATATGAGTCAACTGTTTGTTCGTACCGGCATTCATTTCAGTTCCAGTCAGCAGGCACTGGAACACATTGGCGCAGAGATGCTGGCGCGAGGCGTCGTACATGACAGCTATCCCGCCGCCCTGCTCGAACGCGAAGCGACTTTTCCCACCGGCATCGCCCTGGAGAAGCATGCTGTCGCTATCCCGCACTGCGAAGCGATCCACGCGAAATCACCGGCCATTTACCTGATACGTCCGGACATGCCGGTCTCTTTTCAGCGCGCTGACGACGACGGCGAAATCGACGTTTCGCTCATCATCGCGCTGATTGTTGAAAACCCGGCGGCACAGCTGAAGCTGCTGCGCCGGTTATTTAGTGAGCTACAAAATCCGCACACGCTGGAGGCACTGCTCGCCGCTTCCGACGATCGGCTGCCGGTGCGGTTCCAGCAATTAATCCTTGAGCCCGAGCTTAGCGCCGTGGCTTCATAAGATACTGATAATAAAAGGGGTACCCTATGAAACGTAAAGTTATCGTCGCCTGCGGCGGTGCCGTCGCCACCTCCACGATGGCGGCAGAAGAGATTAAAGAGCTATGTGCAGACCACAATATTGAACTGGATTTGGTGCAGTGCCGGGTCAATGAAATCGAAACCTACATGGACGGGGCGGACCTGATCTGCACCACCGCGCGCGTGGAGCGGACCTTCGGCGACATTCCGGTGGTGCACGGCATGCCATTCGTCTCGGGCGTCGGCATTGAAGCCTTACAACAGAAAATCCTCGGCATCCTCGCGGAGTAAACGCCATGTTTAGCGAAATCATGCGTTATATCCTCGATCTCGGTCCGACGGTGATGCTGCCGATCGTGATCATTATCTTCTCCAAATTACTGGGGATGAAGCTCGGGGATTGTTTTAAATCCGGTCTACATATCGGGATCGGGTTTGTCGGCATCGGGCTGGTCATTGGCCTGATGCTCGACTCCATCGGCCCGGCGGCAAAGGCGATGGCGGAGCATTTCCAGATTAATCTTCACGTGATAGACATCGGTTGGCCGGGTTCATCACCGATGACCTGGGCGTCGCAAATCGCCCTGGTGGCGATCCCGGTGGCCATCGCGGTCAATATCGTGATGCTGGTTACCCGTATGACCCGCGTGGTGAATGTTGATATCTGGAACATCTGGCATATGACCTTTACCGGCGCAATGCTGCATATCGCGACCGGGTCGTACTGGATAGGTATTCTCGGCGTGGTGGTGCATGCTGCTTTTGTGTATAAGCTGGGCGATTGGTTTGCCAAAGATACCCGCGATTTCTTCGGCCTCGAGGGTATTGCGATCCCGCACGGCAGTTCGGCGTATTTAGGGCCAGTTGCCGTCCTCGTGGATACCATCATCGACAAGATCCCCGGTCTTAACCGTATTCACTTTAGCGCCGATGACATTCAGAAACGCTTCGGCCCCTTCGGTGAACCGGTTACCGTTGGCTTCGTCATGGGGCTGGTGATTGGCGCGCTGGCGGGTTACGACCTGAAGGGCATTCTTCAGCTGGCGGTGAAAACCGCAGCGGTGATGCTGCTGATGCCCCGGGTGATCAAACCGATTATGGATGGCCTCACCCCGATAGCCAAACAGGCGCGTAAACGTCTGCAGGCTAAATTCGGCGGCCAGGAATTCCTGATTGGTCTCGATCCGGCGCTGCTGCTCGGTCATACCTCGGTAGTCTCGGCCAGCCTGATTTTCATCCCGCTGACCATTCTTATCGCCGTCGTGGTCCCTGGCAACCAGGTTCTGCCATTTGGTGACCTGGCCACCATCGGCTTCTTCGTAGCGATGGCAGTGGCTGTACATCAGGGCAATCTGTTCCGCACGTTGATTTCCGGGGTCATCATTATGGGAATCACCCTGTGGATCGCCACCCAGACCATTGGCCTGCACACCCAGCTGGCGGCAAACGCCGGGGCCCTGAAAGCCGGCGGCATGGTGGCCTCAATGGACCAGGGTGGTTCGCCGATTACCTGGCTGCTGATCCAGCTCTTTACCTGGCAAAATGTGGTTGGCTTCGCGGTCATCGGCATCATCTATCTGGCCGGCGTTCTACTGACCTGGCGTCGCGCTCGCGGCTTCATCGCCGCGGAAAAAGCAGAAAAAAGCGCTGCCCCGCAACAAAGTACAGGCATGTCTTGATCTAAAAGGGGAGCGTTCGCTCCCCTGAATCTTATAGCTGGAGAATGTTATGAAATCAGTGGTAATCCATGCTGAGGGGAACGTCTGCGTTGAAGAACGCCCTATCCCCACGCTGCAAACGGAAAACGATGTCCTGGTCAAAGTGGTCAGTTCCGGGTTATGCGGCTCCGATATCCCGCGCATTTTCGCCAAAGGGGCGCATTACTACCCTATTACGCTGGGGCACGAATTCAGCGGTTATGTGGAATCCTACGGCGCGGCGGTAACCGACCTGCAGCCCGGCGATGCCGTCGCCTGCGTGCCGCTGCTGCCTTGCTTCCAGTGCCCGCAATGCCAGCGCGAGTATTTCTCTTTATGTAAACAGTATCAGTTCGTCGGCTCACGCAGCGAAGGCGGCAACGCCGAATATGTGGTGGTAAAGCGCGCCAACCTGTTCCGCCTGCCGGACCAGATGCCAATTGATGATGGCGCGTTTATCGAACCGATAACCGTTGGCCTGCACGCTTTTCATCTGGCGCAGGGCTGTGAAGGTAAAAACGTGATTATTATCGGCGCCGGCACCATCGGCCTGCTGGCGCTACAGTGCGCCCGCGAACTGGGCGCCAACAGCGTCACGGCGATCGATATCAATCCGCAGAAGCTGGAGCTGGCCAAAACCCTCGGCGCAACCCATGTGTTCAACAGTCGCGAGATGAGCGGCCAGGCGATTCAGCAGGCGCTGGAATCCATTCAGTTCGACCAGTTAGTCCTCGAGACCGCCGGTACGCCGCAGACCGTCGCGCTGGCGATTGAGGCCGCCGGTCCGCGGGCGCAGCTGGCGTTGGTTGGCACGCTTCATCACGATTTAACCCTCCCGGCAGCCACCTTCGGGCAGATTCTGCGTAAGGAGTTGAATATTGTGGGTAGCTGGATGAACTACTCTGGCCCGTGGCCGGGAGAAGAGTGGCAAACGGCCACCCGTCTGCTGACTGAAAAACGCCTGCAGCTGGCGCCGCTGATCGCCCATCGTGGCGACGCAGAAAGCTTCGCTCGTGCAGTGCAGGCGCTCAACGGCGCGCCAATGCAAGGCAAAATCCTGCTCAAACTCTCTTGACCGCCCGAGCCAGCCATCAGCGCTGGCTCATCCAACCTTTCGAAAATTATCGTTCACCTTTCGTTACCCTTCGATTACACTGAGATGAGTTAATTATCAGGCAAATCAAGATGAACTCATTTGAACGAAGGAACAAAATTGTCGATATGGTGAATACGCAGGGTAGCGTATTGGTTCTAGACCTTTCGAATCTCTTTGGCATCTCTGAGGTAACGATCCGTGCCGATCTCCGCTTACTGGAAGAAAAAGGACTGTTAACCCGTTTTCACGGCGGCGCCGCCCGTGCGGGTAGCGACCTGACCGACGCCGAGAATCAGGAAGTGGTGCTTGAAGACCGCTATCAGCTTGCCAGCGATCCCAAAAAGCGCATCGCCCATGCCGCGGCAGCGATGATCCGTGAAGGTATGACGGTAATCCTCGATAGCGGTAGCACCACTCTTCTTATCGCCGAGGCATTAGTACGGATGACCAATATCACCGTCATCACCAACAGCCTGCCCGCCGCGTTTACTCTGGCAGAAAATAAAGATATCACCCTGGTGGTGTGCGGCGGTACCGTGCGGCACAAAACGCATTCGATGCACGGCACGATTGCCGAACGTTCGCTGCAAGGTATTTGCGCCGATTTGATGTTTGTCGGCGCCGACGGTATCGACGCCACCAATGGCATCACCACCTTTAACGAAGGCTACTCCATCAGCAGCGTGATGGCCGCCGCCGCGCATCAGGTGATCGCCGTGCTCGACGCCAGCAAATTCAATCGCCGGGGCTTTAACCAGGTACTGCCGATGGAAAAGATAGACTGCGTGATCACCGACGACGGCATTAGTGAAAATGACCGTGCAGCGTTAAGCAGCAAAAAGGTGGAACTGAAGATAGTGTAATTGCACGCTGAGTGGAACATCATGGCGGCTGGTTCTACTTAACCAGCCAGCTTCCACCTTTTTTGGCGCCTATGCGAATCAATCTCCCTTTCGCCTGTAGCCCTTGCAGATGACGCTCAACCGTACGTGCTGATATCCCCAAGATCTCCGCCAGCGCTCTCGCC
This sequence comes from Klebsiella sp. 64, assembly GCF_018223915.1. NCBI lineage: Bacteria > Pseudomonadati > Pseudomonadota > Gammaproteobacteria > Enterobacterales > Enterobacteriaceae > Klebsiella > Klebsiella sp. 64. The sequence goes on along the minus strand of NZ_JAGRQZ010000012.1, from coordinate 115,377 downwards.
GTTAATTCCGGCTTTTCGGTTAGCAAACGCAAAATTGCGTTTTCCGGTGGGGCTAATTTGACGTCGATTTCTTCCGACATTTCTTCCGACATTTCTTCCGACACGATGAATGAAGTTTCCAGACCTTCTTTCAGCGCCGCCAGGATATTTTGCAACATCCAGGTCACGAATAGCGTGCAATCACTGGTTTTATCACAAGCACCTAAAATGTCGTAATAACGTTCTTGCTGATGGTGGATCAGCGTTTCAACCGGCAGCCAGGCCAATTCCTGACGCCACTGGCTTAGAATCAACGTCTGCCATAAACGCCCCATCCGACCATTGCCATCAGCGAAAGGGTGAATGAACTCAAACTCGTAGTGAAAAACTGAACTGGCAATTAAAGGATGTAGCTCGGTGTGTTCCAGCCAACTGAGTAAATCAGCGATCAATCTTGGGACCTGGGCAGCAGGCGGAGCCATATGTATCACCTGCGTACCGCGATAAATGCCGACGTTTCCGCCACGTAAAGCGCCTGGACGATCAACCAGCCCGGTCATCAGCGTTTTATGCGCCGTCAGAAGATCGCTAATGTTTGCCGCATGCCATCCGGGCATTAATTCATAAGCACGAATGGCATTTCTCACTTCCTGAATATCCTTAGCCGGCGCCAGAACCCGTTTGCCTTCCAGCAGCGCCGTTACCTGTTCCATGCTCAGGCTATTATGTTCAATCGCGAGTGACGCCTGAATAGTACGAATGCGGTTTTCTTTACGCAGCAACGGCGATGCTTGTCCACGTTTCGCCGACCAATGCCCAAGCAATTCCCCAATCTCAACGACAAGGTTGAGGACCGAGGGTGTGATGCTAAACGGCGGTTGGTAACGGCTCATCGTTTACTCCCCCTGCTGCTCCAGGGCGTACTTATACAACGCGTTTTTCTTCACGCCGTGGATTTCCGCGGCCAGCGCGGCGGCTTTCTTCAGCGGCAGCTCCGCCTGCAGCAGCACCAGAGTACGCAGCGCGGCCGCCGGCAGCGCCTCTTCCTGAGCCTTGAAACCTTCGACGATCAGCACCATCTCGCCTTTGCGACGGTTTTCATCTTCCTTCACCCACGCCACCAGCTCACCAATCGGCGCGCCATGGATCGACTCCCAGGTTTTGGTCAGCTCACGAGCCAGCACCACATAGCGGGATTCTCCCAGTACCGCGCAGATATCCTCCAGACTCTCCACCAGACGGTGGGTCGACTCATAGAAAATAAGGGTGCGCGGCTCTTCTTCCAGCGCTTTCAGGGTATCGCGGCGGCCTTTCGATTTCGCCGGCAGGAAGCCTTCATAACAGAAACGGTCGGAAGGCAGGCCGGCGGCGCTCAGGGCGGCGATAGCCGCACAGGGGCCCGGCAGCGGCACCACGCGAATATTCGCTTCGCGGCAGGTGCGCACCAGATGGTAACCAGGATCGTTAATCAGCGGCGTGCCGGCATCGGAAACCAGCGCGATGTTTTGCCCTTCTTTCAGTTTGGCAAGCAGGGTTTCCGCCTTTTGCTGCTCATTATGGTCGTGAAGCGCAAACAAACGGGCGTTTATCGCAAAATGTTGCAGCAGCAAACCGGTATGACGGGTATCTTCCGCTGCAATTAAATCAACGGCTTGCAGCACTTCCAGTGCACGCTGCGTGATATCAGACAGATTTCCTATCGGAGTGGGCACAATATAGAGCTGCCCCTGAGAATTATCCGCTGATTCGTGTTGTTTCATTGTCTCGTCCGTATTGCCGATTTAATATTGAGCATTGAGCCAAAAAAATATCACTGGACACTTATGGTACCGTCAACATTTCTTCGTTCTAAGCCCGCGCGCTGCCTGCCCGTATTGCTGGCGACTCTTATTTTTGCTGGCTGCGGCACCCACACGCAGGATCAAAGCGCGGCGTTTATGCAGGGTACGTCGCAGGCCAACTCCAGTTTCTACTTACAGCAGATGCAGCAAAGCACGAATGATAGCAAGACCAACTGGCAATTACTCGCCATTCGTGCACTACTGCAGGAAGGGAAGAAGCAGCAGGCTATCGACCTGTTTAACCAGCTGCCGGCGAACCTGAACAGCACTCAGGCCCGTGAACAGTCGCTGCTGGCGGTGGAAGTGAAGCTGGCGCAGAACGATTATCAGGCCGCCCGTAATCTGCTGGCTAAGATCGATCCGACAAACCTTGAGCAGCCTCAGCAGGCGCGCTACTGGCAGGCGCAAATCGATGCCAGCCAGGGTAAACCATCGCTGACCCTGCTGCGCGCCTTAATCGCCCAGCAGCCGCTGCTGAGTGACGCCAAACAGCGTCAGAAAAATATTGATGCGACCTGGCAAGCGCTCACCTCGATGCCCCAGGACCAGGCCAATGCGCTGGTGATCAACGCCGATGAAAATATCCTCCAGGGCTGGCTGGATCTGCAGCGGATGTGGTTTGACAACCGCAACGATCCGACGCTACTGAAAGCGGGCGTTAAAGACTGGCAGACGCGCTATCCGCAAAACCCGGGCGCTAAAATGCTGCCGACGGCGCTTGTGAATATGCAAAACTATAAGCCTGCGTCCATCAACAAGATTGCGCTTTTTCTGCCGCTGAACGGTCAGGCGTCGATCTTCGGCCGCACTATCCAGCAGGGCTTTGAAGCCGCTAAAAACGGCGCGCCGTCGGTGACGGGCAGCGCGGTTCCCGCCCAGGTCGCCCAGGCGGCGAATGTCTCCGGTAATGATGATGTGGTGAGTCCGTCGCAGGCAGAAATCAGCGATCTTACCGCCACCGGAAGCCGCGCGGATCCGGTTCAGGCCCCGACGCAGGACCAGGCAGCGCCTGCTGCGGAACCGGCAGCCCAGGCGCCGGCAACATCCACCACGCCGCAGACTACCGCTTCCCCGGCCACCCAGCCGGTTACCGCGCCGGCCGCACAGCCGCAGCCCGTGGTCGCAACCGCCGCTAACCCTTCTGCGGAACTGAAAATTTACGACACCACCACCCAGCCGATAAGCCAGCTGCTCGCCCAGGCGCAGCAGGATGGCGCCACCCTGGTGGTTGGGCCGTTGCTGAAAGAAAACGTTGAAGAGGTTATCAAGAGCAACACGCCGCTCAATGTGCTGGCCCTCAACCAGCCGGAAAAAGTCGAAAGCCGCGCTAACCTCTGCTATTTCGCGCTTTCTCCGGAAGACGAAGCGCGTGACGCCGCCCGACATATCCACCAACAGGGGAAACAGACCCCGCTGCTGCTGGTTCCGCGCGGCGCGCTGGGCGATCGTGTGGTTAGCGCTTTTGCCGACGAGTGGCTGAAGCTGGGCGGCGCCAGCGTCCTGCAGCAGCGTTTTGGATCCACGGCCGAGCTGCGCGCCGGCGTGAACGGCGGCGGGGGCATTGCGCTGAGCGGCACCCCGGTCTCCACCCTGCCATCAGCGCAGAACAGCATCCTCGGCAGTGCGGATGAGATGCCGGTAAGCAGCGGCGGCAGCGTCGATGCGGCCTATATCCTCGCCACCCCGGAACAGATTGCCTATATCAAACCGATGATCGCCATGCGCAACGGCAGCCAGAGCAATGTCACCCTGTACGCCAGCTCGCGCAGCGCCCAGGGCACCGCGGGGCCGGATTTCCGTCTGGAAATGGAAGGCTTGCAGTATAGTGAGATCCCAATGCTGGCCGGCAGCAATCCGTCGCTAATGCAGCAGGCGCTGTCCGCGGTGCGTAATGACTACTCGCTGGCGCGTCTGTATGCCATGGGCGCTGACGCCTGGTCACTGGCAAATCACTTCACGCAAATGCGCCAGACGCCTGGCTTCGAGCTGAACGGCAATACCGGCGATCTGACGGCCAACCAGGATTGCGTGATTAACAGGAAACTGTCATGGCTCAAGTACCAGCAGGGAAAAATCGTTCCGGCCAGCTAAGCAAACAGACCGGCGATGCCTGGGAAAACCAGGCTCGCCGCTGGCTGGAAGGCCAGGGCCTGCGTTTTATCGCCGCCAATGCCCGCGAGCGTGGCGGCGAAATTGACCTTATCATGCGCGACGGCACGGTCACCGTTTTTATCGAAGTGCGCTACCGCCGTAGCGCCCGGTACGGTGATGCGGCAGCCAGCGTCACTCCGCAAAAACAACAACGACTGCTTAAAGCCGCCCGTTTGTGGCTCTGCCGACAGAATGGGAGCTTTGAGACTGTGGATTGCCGTTTCGATGTGGTAGCCTTCACCGGAAACGACATCCAATGGCTAAAAAACGCCTTTGGCGAATAGCGTAATACCAGAAGTAAGGGATCCCGTGCTCGACAGAATCAAAGCCTGCTTTACCGAAAGCATTCAAACCCAAATTGCCGCAGCGGAAGCACTCCCGGACGCCATCTCCCGGGCGGCGATGACGCTCGTCCAGTCCCTGCTTAACGGCAACAAAATCCTCTGTTGTGGTAATGGCACCTCCGCCGCCAACGCACAGCATTTTGCTGCCAGCATGATTAATCGCTTTGAAACGGAACGCCCTGGTTTACCTGCCATTGCACTAAATACCGATAATGTGGTCTTAACCGCCATCGCTAACGATCGCTTGCATGACGAGATCTACGCCAAGCAGGTGCGCGCCCTGGGACACGCCGGCGATGTGCTGCTGGCGATCTCTACGCGCGGAAACAGTCGGGACATCGTCAAGGCGGTGGAAGCCGCCGTGACCCGCGACATGACCATCGTCGCGTTAACCGGCTATGACGGCGGTGAGCTGGCGGGCCTGTTAGGTCAACAGGATGTCGAAATCCGCATCCCCTCCCATCGCAGCGCGCGTATCCAGGAGATGCACATGCTGACCGTCAACTGTCTGTGCGATTTGATAGATAACACTCTTTTTCCACACCAGGACGATTAAGGAGAACACATGAAGGCTCTCTCGCCCCTCGCCATCCTGCTTTCTGCACTACTGCTGCAGGGCTGCGTTGCCGCCGCGGTAGTCGGAACGGCAGCAGTCGGCACCAAAGCCGCAACGGACCCGCGTACGGTGGGAACCCAGGTCGATGACAGTACCCTGGAACTGCGCGTCAATAGCGCCTTGTCGAAAGATGAACAGATTAAGAAACAGGCCCGTATCAACGTCACCGCTTATCAGGGCAAAGTCCTGCTGACCGGCCAGTCGCCGACGCCGGACCTCTCCGCGCGCGCCAAGCAAATCGCCATGGGCGTGGAAGGGACCACGGAAGTGTTTAATGAAGTGCGCCAGGGCCAGCCGATTGGTTTAGGCACCGCCTCGTCTGATACCTGGATTACCACCAAGGTGCGTTCGCAGCTCCTGAGCACCGATCAGGTCAAATCCTCGAACGTGAAAGTAACCACGGAAAACAGCGAAGTCTTCCTGATGGGGCTGGTGACCGACCGCGAAGGCCGGGCGGCGGCGGATATTGCCAGCCGGGTAAGCGGCGTATCCCGGGTGACCACCGCCTTTAGCTACATTAAATAAAGCTGCAGTTTCCCGGCTGGCGCTGCGCTTAGCCGGGCTACCGCCCCCTGTCCGTTGTGTGCCGGGTAAGGCGTAGCCGCCACCCGGCATCCAATCCGGCTATGCGTACGTTTACGGCAAACTACACCAGCGCCAGCGCACCGACAATCGCCCCGCACAGCGCCACCAGTCCGCCCGTCAGCCACAGCGCTTTGGCCGGGAAGGCTTTACGCAGCATAATCAGCGACGGCACGCTCACTGCCGGCAGTGTGATGAGCAGCGCCAGCGCGGGCGCCGTCCCCATACCCGCCAGCATCATCGACTGCACAATCGGAATTTCCGCCGCGGTAGGGATCACAAACAGGCAGCCGGCGATCGCCATCGCGATAACCCAGAACAACGTATTATCCACCACGCCATCGGCGTGCGGGAACAGCCAGACGCGCGCCGCTCCCAGCACCAGCACCGCGAGGATATAAACCGGGATCGTGTTCCAGAACAGCGTCCACAGCGCCCGCAGCCAGCGGCTAAAGAAGCCGCCCTGAGTCGCTTCCGACGGTGCAGCAGGCACCGCTACCGGCTGCGTCGCCGCCTCTTTCACCCATTTCTGCACCAGCGTCGCCACAGTTAATACTGTCGCCAGACCCGCCACCAGGCGAACCAGCGCAAACTGCCAGCCCAGAACAAAGCCCATAAACACCAGCGTCGCCGGATTGAGTAGCGGGTTCCCCATCCAGAACGCCAGCGCCCCGCCCATCGACACCTGCTGTTTGCGCATCCCGGCCGCGACCGGCGCGGCGCAGCAGGTGCACATCATGCCGGGCAGCGAGAAAATCGCTCCCAGCAGCGTGCCCTGAAACCGCGATTGTCCCAGGGTGCGTAGCAGCCAGTCGCGCGGAATGAGTACCTGAATCAACGACCCGAGCAGCACGCCGAGCACCGCCGCTTTCCAGACGGCAAGGAAGTAAACCATCGCATAGTCCCACGCCGCCATCAGCGGGTTAGCGTCGGCCTGGGCGAGAATAGATTTACCGATACTGTGGGTTTCCGCAGCGGTGAAGGCTTTCCCGTAGTACGGCTGCCATTTGACGTACCACAGACCAACAATCACGACGAGAAAGAAAAGCGCGGGTTTCCACCATTGAAATGGTGACGCCGCCTGAGATGAAGACTGACCAGCCATAGCATTCCCCAGCAAGAAATGTGGATATGAATTGAAGCCGTGAATACTACGCCGGAAGCCTGCGTTTGCAAACCGCTATTCAGCCTGCCGCGCGGCGCGCTCCCGTAGTTCCGATGATGTCAGAATTCGCACCCCTTCGTGGGTGGGCGACAGCGCCTCCGCCAGCAGGGCGATCGCCACATCGCGGGCCGCAATGGATTTCCAGTTCCCCGGCAAGAGCCGGAACAATGGTGCGAGGAAGGTCTCATTGGCCCGCTTTTTTTCCCGCTCGCCTGACAGCATCGACGGCCTGGCGATGGTCAGCCGCGGCCAGTCTTGCTCAATCAGCGCCGCCTCCATTTCTCCCTTCACCCGATTGTAGAAAAACGGCGAGTGGGCGTTGGCGCCCATCGCGCTAACCACCAGCATATGTTGCGCACCCAGTCGTTTGCCGGTCAGCGCGGTATCAACCACCAGCGTGTAGTCAGCATGGACGAAGGCCTCTTTGCTCCCGGCCTCCCGGCGCGTCGTTCCCAGGCAACAGAAGACGATATCCACCGGGTCAACCACCTGCGCCAGGGCATCGGTCAGCTGGGGATCGTGAGGATTAAAGACACCTTCCGCTGGCGCCAGCGGGCGACGCGTCGGCGCGGCGATGGTGCTTATACGGGGCTCATTCTGCAGCAGCCGGAGTAAGTGACCGCCAACTAACCCGGTCGCGCCGGTTAATAATACCTGACTCATTGGTTCTCCTTTACAGAATTCTCCGCCTTGCACTTTCAGGCTCATGTTCCAGGCTTAATACCTTACAAGGTAAGTATCCACCATCATCATGGAATTACCTCATTGACCATCCAGACAGTGGAGGAAGCATGAGTAAAAAGATAGCCGTCCTCATTACCGACGACTTTGAAGATTCTGAATTTACCTCTCCCGCCGAAGCCTTTAAGCTCGCCGGGCATCAGGTCATCACGATCGAAAAGCAGGCTGGCAAAACGGTGAAGGGTAAGCAGGGAGAAGCCGAGGTCGCCATCGACAGAGCCATCGATGACGTCACACCGGGTGAATTTGATGCCTTATTGCTGCCCGGGGGCTACTCTCCCGACCAGCTGCGTGGTGATGAACGCTTCGTCACCTTTACCCGCGATTTTGTCAACGGCGGTAAGCCGGTGTTTGCCATCTGCCACGGCCCGCAGCTGCTGATCAGCGCCGATGTGATCCGCGGACGTAAGCTCACGGCGGTGAAACCGATTGTGGTGGATGTGAAAAACGCCGGGGGCGAGTTTTACGACCAGGAGGTGGTGGTCGATAACGAACAGCTGGTCACCAGCAGAACGCCGGACGATCTACCGGCCTTCAATCGCGAAGCGCTACGCCTGCTCGGCGCCGGCATCACGCCGCCAGTGTAATTTTTTCCCGAAACCCAGCGTGTTGTCGGTAAATTTGATTTCGTCCGGACGAATCTCCCATACCGGCGCCGACAGCATGCGGGCCACCGGGAAGCGCTTGACGTAGCGCTGGCGCATTCGCGCCTCTTCGTCACCGCTCAGACGACGGATCTCGCCTTTGAACTGCACGCCGCGGATCAGGGCCACCGTTTTTGGCTGGCCGTTAACCGTGCCGGCCACCTTCGCCCTCTGTCCGGTCATCTGGCCATGGCGGGTGTGCTCCTCGCTGAGCAGATAAAAGGCCACGGTATCCGGGTCATAGACGTAAAAGGCATTCGCGCACCACAGCTCGTCTTCACGGGAGACGCACCAGGTGACGACGTGCTGTTTACTCAGCCAGCGACCAATGGCGGCAAGCGTATCCATCTTTCTTCTCCATTATGCTATGGTGCACACACCTTACCATAGTGACTTTGTGACCGTGTGCTGGTTTCTGTATCTCATTCGAACCGCGGATAATCGCCTTTATACCGGCATCACCACCGACGTGCCACGCCGCTTTCGCCAGCATCAGGCGGGAAAAGGCGCGAAGGCGTTGCGCGGCAAAGGCGACCTGCAGCTGGCCTTTAGCCACGAAGTTGGTGAACACTCACTTGCATTGCGACTGGAATATCGCGTCAAGCAGCTAACGAAGCGCGAAAAAGAGCGCCTCGTTGCCGGAGAGGATGCCTTCGAAACCCTGCTGGCAAGGCTTAAAGACGATTAAAGTGCTCGCTGTATTCTACCTGGCCATGGACGCCGTCGAGGGCGTCATCCGCCAGACGGTGAACCTGGAACGCCTCGGCGCTGTCCGGCCAGCGGCAGCGGAGATCGAAGCGCGCGGCCGGTTCAAAGCCGAAGCGACGGTATAAATCCGGGTCGCCCAGCGTCACCACCGCGGCGTAGCCAAACTCATTCAGCGAGTCCAGCCCTTCATAAACCAGCTGCCGGCCAATGCCCTGTCCGCGGTAGCGTTCATCTACCGCCAGCGGCGCCAGGCCGACCCACTGCAGCTCTTCACCTTCCACCGCCACCGGGCTGAAGGCAACGTAGCCGATCACCTGGCCTTCATCATCCGTCGCCACTACCCCCAGCGTGATCAGTCCATCTTCACGCAGATCGTGCACCAGCTGCGCTTCGGCATCGCGGCCGAAGGTACGACGCAGCAGCGCGTCGATTCCCGGTGCATCAATCCCAATCTCCACTCGAATCAGCATGCCTCACCTACCGATGTCTGTTCAGGTTTCTGCGGGCTCTTCAGTCCAGCTTCGACAAAATCCGCCAGTTGCAGCAACATCACGCGCAGCGCTTTTGGCATCTGCTCGAGCTCAATGGCGTCCATCAAATTTTTTACATACAGCCCCAGCTCCGTATCGCCTTCAATGACCAGACGACGCTGGAAGAATAGCGTATCCGGATCCTGCTTGCGCGCGGCGATCATTAACAGATCGCTGGCGTCGGCGCTGAAGCTGACGTCGGCGTCGGCCTGCTGGCTGACCACCAGTCGACCATCGACTACCGAGGTATACCACAGCAGACCGATGTCACGCACATGAATACTTAACCAACGCCCCTCAAGAAACTCCAGCTCCCCCTCCGCCAGCGCCTGGCGAAACTGCCAGCTCAGCACTTGCTCCAGCACCTGGCGCTTGAGGGCAAAAGGCGCCAGCTTAACCGGCACGCTCATTAAAGACGGGCCAAAGTGGACCAGCCGGGAACGCAGTTTATCCAACACAAGCTTTACTCCATGAATGCAATAGTTCCGCTATTGTGCCATATCACATAAACAACATAGCGGCGTAAATCAACAAAAACGCGATGACGGCCGCCAGTTATTGGCGCCGCCAATACACTTTTAACTGCCTCAAATCAAAAATTGTCACCAGAAGGTTAACTAAAATCCCTGCTCGTTAACCATTCAGCGTCCCTGACGGGCCGCATTTTTCAGGAAAAATTATGGAGCTGCTCTGCCCAGCCGGTAACCTTCCGGCGCTTAAGGCGGCCATCGAAAACGGCGCCGATGCCGTCTATATCGGGCTGAAAGATGACACCAATGCCCGCCACTTTGCCGGCCTTAATTTCACCGAAAAGAAACTGCAGGAAGCCGTCAGCTTTGTGCATCAGCACCGTCGTAAGCTGCATATCGCCATCAATACCTTCGCTCATCCCGACGGCTACGCCCGCTGGCAGCGAGCAGTGGATATGGCCGCTCAGCTGGGCGCCGATGCGCTCATTCTGGCCGATATCGCCATGCTGGAGTACGCTGCGGAGCGTTACCCACACATTGAGCGTCACGTTTCGGTGCAGGCTTCCGCCACCAATGAAGAGGCCATTCGCTTCTATCATCGCAACTTCGACGTCGCGCGCGTCGTACTGCCGCGCGTGTTGTCTATTCATCAGGTGAAACAGTTGGCCCGCGCTACGCCGGTGCCGCTGGAAGTCTTCGCCTTCGGCAGCCTGTGCATCATGGCGGAAGGCCGCTGCTATCTCTCTTCCTACCTGACCGGCGAATCGCCCAACACCGTCGGCGCCTGTTCGCCTGCCCGCTTCGTACGCTGGCAGCAAACGCCGCAGGGGCTGGAATCGCGTCTCAATGAAGTGCTGATTGACCGTTATCAGGATGGCGAAAATGCCGGTTATCCGACGCTGTGCAAAGGCCGCTACCTGGTTGATGGCGAGCGCTATCACGCGCTGGAGGAGCCCACCAGCCTCAACACCCTGGAACTGTTGCCGGAATTGATGGCCGCCAATATCGCCTCGGTGAAAATCGAAGGCCGTCAGCGCAGCCCGGCTTACGTGACCCAGGTGGCGAAAGTCTGGCGCCAGGCGATCGATCGCTGCCAAGCCGATCCGCAGAATTTCGTACCGCAGTCCGCCTGGATGGAGACCCTGGGCGCCATGTCCGAGGGGACACAAACTACCCTTGGCGCTTATCACCGTAAATGGCAGTGAGAAACATGAAATATTCATTAGGGCCGGTGCTGTACTACTGGCCAAAAGAGACGCTGGAAGATTTTTACCAGCAGGCGGCAAACTGCAGCGCCGACACCATTTATCTCGGCGAAGCGGTATGCAGCAAACGCCGCGCCACCAAAGTTGGCGACTGGATCGAAATGGCGAAAACGCTGGCCGCTAGCGGCAAGCAGATTGTGCTCTCCACCCTCGCGCTGGTGCAGGCCTCTTCTGAACTGGGCGAGCTGAAGCGCTATGTCGATAACGGCGAATTTCTGATTGAGGCCAGCGATTTGGGCGTGGTAAATCTCTGCGCCGAACGCAAGCTACCGTTCGTCGCCGGGCATGCGCTGAACTGCTACAACGCCGTCACCCTGCGCCTGCTGCGGAAACAGGGCATGGTGCGCTGGTGCATGCCGGTGGAACTCTCCCGTGACTGGCTGGCTAATTTACTGACCCAGTGCGAAGAGCTGGGTATCCGCAACCAGTTTGAAGTCGAAGTGCTGAGCTACGGCCATCTGCCGCTGGCTTATTCCGCGCGCTGCTTTACCGCCCGCTCGGAAGACCGGCCAAAGGACGAGTGCGAAACCTGCTGCATCAAGTACCCTACCGGGCGCAGCATGCTGTCGCAGGAGAACCAGCAGGTGTTCGTGCTCAACGGTATTCAGACCATGAGCGGCTACGTCTATAACCTGGGCAATGAGCTGACCTCCATGCACGGCCTGGTGGATATGGTGCGCCTGTCGCCGATGGGCAACGAGACCTTCGCCATGCTCGAGGCCTTCCGCGCCAACGAAAACGGCGCTGCGCCGCTGGATCTCACCAGCAATAGCGATTGCAACGGCTACTGGAAACGATTGCCAGGACTGGTGCTTCATGCCTGATAAACCGCTCACTTTGTTAACAACAGTGCTCAGATTTTAATGCATTATTAAAAATGCAGCTTTTCTGGCTGGCGCGTCCAGGATGCGCCAGGCTGGAAGAAGACCTTCAATCTGATGACGATGCTGTAGCAAAGTGAGCCTTTATGACTGACAAATCTGTTCCATTCTCGGTGCTCGATCTGGCGCCGATCCCGCAAGGATCTTCTGCCAAAGAAGCCTTTACCCACTCTCTGGATCTCGCCCGGCTGGCCGAATCGCGCGGCTATCATCGCTACTGGCTGGCGGAGCACCATAATATGGTCGGCATTGCCAGCGCAGCGACCTCGGTGCTGATTGGCTATCTCGCCGCCAACACCACCACCCTGCATCTCGGGTCCGGCGGCGTGATGCTGCCTAACCACTCTCCACTGGTGATAGCTGAGCAGTTCGGCACCCTGAACACCCTTTACCCCGGGCGGATCGACCTCGGCCTTGGCCGCGCGCCGGGCAGCGATCAGCCGACCATGCGCGCCCTGCGTCGCCATATGAGCGGCGATGTCGATAATTTCCCGCGCGATGTAGCGGAACTGGTGGACTGGTTTGACGCCCGCGATCCGAACCCGCACGTGCGCCCGGTTCCCGGCTACGGGGAGCGCATTCCAGTATGGCTGCTGGGCTCAAGCCTCTATAGCGCGCAACTGGCGGCGCAGCTCGGCCTGCCGTTTGCCTTCGCCTCGCACTTCGCGCCGGATATGTTGTTCCAGGCCCTACATCTGTATCGCAGCAATTTCAAACCTTCGGCGCGGCTGGAAAAACCGTACGCGATGGTGTGTATCAATATCATCGCCGCCGACAGCAACCGCGATGCGGAGTTTCTCTTCACCTCCATGCAGCAGGCGTTTGTGAAGCTGCGTCGCGGCGAGACCGGGCAGTTGCCGCCGCCGGTGGAAAATATGCATCAGCTGTGGTCAGCGTCCGAGCAGTATGGTGTGCAGCAGGCACTGAGCATGTCGCTGGTCGGCGATAAAACTAAAGTCCGCCATGGGCTAGAGTCGATTCTGCGTGAAACCGAGGCGGACGAAATCATGGTCAATGGCCAGATCTTCGACCACCAGGCGCGTCTGCATTCTTTCGATTTAGCGATGCAGGTGAAAGAGGAGCTGTTGGGGTAACACACACGTCAGCCCGGTGGACGTCGCGCCACCGGGCAATAGCTTTACTGATAAACCGGCAGCAGATTGACGCTCGACAGGATATGTACAACCGCATTGCCGAGGCCAAAGAGCAGGATCAGCACAATCATTGGCGTTCCGCCCCAAACGCGGAACTGTGGGCTGCCGAAGCGTTTGCGTGAGACGCGAGCCAGCAGCGCCGGTACAATCGCCGCCCAGATCGTCGCCGCCAGGCCAGCATAGCCGATGGCGTAGAGGAAACCATCGGGTTTGACCAGTCCGCCAATCATCGGCGGGATAAAGGTCAGCAGCGCGGTTTTAAAGCGTCCCATCGCGCTATCGTCAAAGCCAAACAGATCCGCCAGGTAGTCGAACAGCCCCAGCGTCACGCCGAGGAATGAACTGGCGACGGCAAAGTTCGAGAATACCACCAGCAGCAGATCCAGGCTCCGACTATTCAGCACGCCGCTCAACGCCTGCACCAGCACATCAATGTTGCCGCCCTTCTGCGCGATGTCGATAAACTGCGGACGAGGGATGTTACCCATCGTCACCAGCAGCCAAACGACATACAGACCCAGCGCCAGCAGCGTACCGTAGGTTAAGCAGCGGATGATGGTGCGCGGATCTTTTCCGTAGTATTTCATCAAGCTCGGCACGTTGCCGTGATAGCCAAAGGAGGCCAGGCAGAACGGGAGCGTCATCAGCAGGTATGGCGCATAGGAGGCATTCTTCTCCGCAACGTTAAATAGCGTCGTCGGCTCGACGTGCCCGAGCAGGCTACCGAAGGTCAGGAAGAAGGTGATCACCTTAGCGCCCAGTACGATAGCCGTCATGCGGCTCACCGCTTTGGTGCTCATCCAGACGATAAACGCCACCAGCAGCGCAAAGCCGAAGCCCGCCGCGCGCGCCGGCACCTTCAGCGACAGTTCACTGAAGGTGTGGTGGAGGATCGAACCGCTCGCCGAAATATAGGCGTAGGTCAGGATATAGAGCACAAAGGCGATTGATACACCGTTCACCAGGTTCCAGCCCTTGCCGAGCAGGTCTTTGGTAATGGTGTCGAAGCTGGAGCCGATGCGGTAGTTAAGATTGGCCTCGAGGATCATCAAACCGGAGTGCAGCATGCAGAACCAGGTGAAGACCAGCGCCGCCAGCGACCAGAAAAACCACGCGCCGGACATCACCACCGGCAGCGAGAACATGCCCGCGCCGATAATCGTGCCGCCGATAATCACCACGCCGCCAAACAGAGACGGACGGGTTGCCGTAGTGGTTAGTGTCGCCATTTACCGAATTCTCCAGTCGAAAATACTTCGCTCACGTTGAGCATGACGCACTGTACCAGTACACGAGTACAAAGGGAATAAAAAAAGCCCCAATCATGACGATCGGGGCTGTATTATTTAGTTTACGCTAGCGGGCGGCGTTGATTACGCATCGCCACCGAAGCGACGGCGACCGGCTGAGTCATCGCGGCGCGGCGCGGATGCATCGTCACGACGCGGCGCACGGCCTTCACGACGTTCGCCGCTGAAACGACGTCCTTCACCACGACCGCCTTCACGACGTTCGCCACCGAAGCCACGGCCGCCTTCACGACGCTCGCCGCCAAAGCCACGGCCGCCTTCGCGACGCTCACCGCCGCCACGACGTTCGGTGCGCGGCTGCGCATCGCCCAGCAGCTGCATGTTCATCGGCTTGTTCAGGATACGGGTACGAGTAAAGTGCTGCAGCACTTCGCCCGGCATCCCTTTCGGCAGCTCAATGGTGGAGTGAGAAGCGAACAGCTTGATGTTACCGATGTAACGGCTGCTGATATCGCCTTCATTGGCGATCGCGCCAACGATATGACGCACTTCAACGCCGTCATCGCGACCCACTTCAATGCGATACAGCTCCATGTCACCCACGTCACGACGCTCACGCTTCGGACGATCTTCGCGATCGCCGCGCGGGCCGCGATCATTACGGTCGCCACGACGGTCGAAACGATCGTCACGATCGCGGAATTCACGACGTGGACGCATCGGCGCGTCCGGCGGAACGATCAGCGAACGTTCGCCCTGAGCCATCTTCAGCAGCGCAGCAGCCAGCGTTTCCACGTCCAGCTCTTCACCTTCCGCCGTCGGCTGGATTTTCGCCAGCAGTGCACGGTACTGATCCAGATCGCTGCTTTCCAGCTGCTGCTGAACTTTCGCGGCGAATTTTTCCAGACGACGCTTGCTCAGCAGCTCCGCGTTAGGCAGTTCCACTTCAGGAATGGTCAGCTTCATAGTGCGTTCGATGTTGCGCAGCAGACGACGCTCGCGGTTCTCAACGAACAGCAGCGCGCGGCCAGCACGACCGGCACGACCAGTACGGCCGATACGGTGAACGTAGGATTCAGAATCCATTGGGATGTCGTAGTTCACCACCAGGCTGATACGCTCAACGTCCAGGCCACGGGCCGCAACGTCAGTCGCAATCAGGATATCCAGACGACCATCTTTCAGGCGTTCCAGAGTCTGCTCACGCAGCGCCTGGTTCATGTCGCCGTTCAGCGCCGCGCTGTTGTAGCCATTACGCTCCAGCGCTTCAGCTACTTCCAGGGTCGCGTTTTTGGTACGGACGAAGATAATCGCCGCATCAAAGTCTTCCGCTTCCAGGAAACGCACCAGCGCTTCGTTTTTACGCATGCCGTAGGCAGTCCAGTAGCTCTGGCTGATATCCGGGCGAGTCGTCACGCTGGACTGAATGCGCACTTCCTGCGGCTCTTTCATAAAGCGACGGGTAATGCGACGGATAGCTTCCGGCATGGTGGCGGAGAACAGCGCGGTCTGATGCCCTTCCGGGATCTGCGCCATAATGGTTTCTACATCTTCGATAAAGCCCATGCGCAGCATTTCATCTGCTTCATCCAGTACCAGGCCGCTCAGTTTGGAGAGGTCCAGGGTGCCGCGCTTCAGGTGGTCCAGCAGACGACCCGGGGTACCGACGACGATCTGCGGACCCTGACGCAGGGCGCGCAGCTGCACGTCATAACGCTGGCCGCCGTACAGGGCAACCACGTTCACGCCGCGCATATGTTTAGAGAATTCCGTCATTGCTTCAGCAACCTGTACCGCCAGCTCGCGGGTCGGCGCCAGCACCAGAATCTGCGGTGCTCTCAGCTCAGGATCGATGTTGTTCAGCAGCGGTAAAGAGAATGCTGCGGTTTTACCGCTACCGGTCTGGGCCATACCCAGAACGTCGCGGCCGTCCAGCAGATGCGGAATGCACTCAGCCTGGATCGGAGATGGTTTTTCGTAACCCAGATCGGTGAGCGCTTCAAGGATAGGAGCCTTAAGGCCCAGATCTGCAAAAGTGGTTTCGAATTCAGCCATGTAGTACGTGTGCCTCAAAATTAATGGCGGCCAGTCTACATAACTCATCGTGAAAATTTACGGTAATTTTCATTGAAAAGTGTGAACCGGCTCAAAGTAGGTGTATTAACGAACAACAACGCCCTCACCCGCGAAGGTGATGGCAAGCAAAAAACTATGGGCTGATGTGTTCGTCAGCTATTGCTGGTCCGATTCTGCCAGGTCATCTTGCTCCTGGCCCAAGAGCGATAATTCCAACAATGCGTATCGGTGCTCAACGTAGTTATGTACGTTGTTGGCGACCGCCAGTTTGAACAGTGCCGTAGCGCTGTCCTTGTCCCCCAGACTTAGGTAGTACTTACCTAAATAGAAGTTGGTTTCACTGAGATGCTCAGCGAGCGAGGTGTTATCCGTTGCGTCTGCCTTCAGACGAGTCATCAGCTCTTTTTCGCTAATGTCGCCAAGGTAGAACTCGACAATGTTCCATCCCCATTGCTCTTTATCCGACTTGTTTAAGCGCTCTCTGAGTGCTTCAAGCGCCCGCTTCTCGTCGAGTTTACGCTCGGCGATATAAAGCCACAGGCTACGGAAAGGATCATTGGGATCGTCTTGATAAAACGCCAGCAGATCATCTTGCGCTAACTTAGCCCGGCCGCCGTAATACAGGGCGATACCGCGGTTCAAGTGCGCGTAGTTGTAAGTTGGATCAAGCTCAAGTACAGAATCAAACGCTTCATAGGCAGCATCAAAATTGCCTGCCTGCGTTAAGTAAATGCCTAAGTAATTGAATACTTCCGGCATATCGGGTCGGATTGCCAGCGCTTGTGAAAAATCATTTCGCGCTAGTGCCCTCAGACCGAGACTATCATACAACACTCCGCGCTCATATAAAAGCTGTGCGCGTTCGTCATCGGATAAAGCCCGACTGGCAAGAATTTGTTCCATGCGTGCCAGAATCACTTCTTGCTGTAAAGTCGGTTGCAATGGTACTGCGAGGACGGCGTCCTTACGCCAGGCGGTGCTACTGCATCCTGCCAGCGTGAGAGCTGTCGCCACGAAACACCAGCGCAAAAAAGGCTTCATTTCCCACTCCCGAAGACAACGATTGGATGAACGTCCTGTTCCCCGGCTGCAAACGAGGCGTCCTGCCCGTAAAACGCCCTCCGCAAAAACGGAGGGCTAACGGCAACCTTACTCGCCCTGCTCGGCAGCCGGAGCTTCCGGCGCTGCGGCAGACGGAGTCTGTTCAGTTGCTTCTTTAATGCTCAGACGGACACGGCCCTGGCGGTCAACTTCCAGAACCTTAACCGGTACTTCCTGACCCATCTGCAGGTAGTCAGTCACTTTCTCAACGCGCTTGTCAGCGATCTGCGAGATGTGAACCAGACCTTCTTTACCGCCGCCGATGGCAACGAATGCGCCAAAGTCAACGATACGGGTCACTTTACCATTGTAGATGCGGCCAACTTCGATCTCAGCGGTGATCTCTTCGATACGACGGATAGCATGCTGCGCTTTGTCGCCGTCGGTCGCTGCGATCTTCACGGTACCGTCATCTTCGATCTCGATGGTAGTACCGGTCTCTTCGGTCAGGGCACGGATAACAGAACCGCCTTTACCGATAACGTCTTTGATCTTGTCCGGGTTGATCTTGATGGTGTGGATACGCGGTGCGAATTCAGAGATATCGCCGCGCGGCGCGTTAATCGCCTGCTCCATCACGCCCAGGATGTGCAGACGCGCACCTTTAGCCTGGTTCAATGCAACCTGCATGATTTCTTTGGTGATACCTTCAATTTTGATATCCATCTGCAGCGCAGAGATACCGTCGCGGGAACCCGCAACTTTGAAGTCCATATCGCCGAGGTGGTCTTCGTCACCGAGGATGTCAGACAGCACGACGAAGTTGTCGCCTTCTTTCACCAGACCCATTGCGATACCCGCCACAGCGGCTTTTACCGGCACGCCCGCGTCCATCAGCGCCAGAGAGGCGCCGCAGACGGAAGCCATGGAAGAGGAACCGTTAGATTCGGTGATTTCCGATACCACGCGCACGGTGTACGGGAATTCTTCAATAGTCGGCATCACGGCCAGTACGCCGCGCTTCGCCAGACGACCGTGACCGATTTCACGACGCTTCGGAGACCCCACCATGCCAGTTTCGCCTACGGAGTACGGAGGGAAGTTGTAGTGGAACAGGAAGGAGTCGGTGCGCTCGCCCATCAGTTCGTCGATGTTCTGCGCATCGCGTGCGGTACCCAGAGTCGCGGTAACCAGCGCCTGCGTTTCGCCACGGGTGAACAGCGCGGAACCGTGAGTACGCGGCAGAACGCCGGTACGAACGTCCAGACCACGGATCATATCTTTTTCACGGCCATCGATACGCGGCTCGCCGGCCAGTACGCGGCTACGAACCACGTTTTTCTCGATGGCGTGCAGGATTTCACCCAGCTCGTTAGCGTCCAGGGTTTCATCTTCAGCAACCAGCGTGGCGATGGTTTCAGATTTGATCACGTCAACCTGAGCGTAACGCTCTTGTTTGTCGGTGATACGGTAAGCATCGCTCAGACGGGATTCAGCCAGCGCAGCCACGCGCGCGTTCAGCGCTTCGTTGACCGCTTCCGGCTGCCAGTCCCAACGCGGTTTACCGGCTTCTTTCACCAGGTCGTTGATGTTCTGAATAACAATCTGCTGCTGCTCGTGGCCGAAGACCACCGCGCCCAGCATCTGGTCTTCGCTCAGCAGTTCCGCTTCGGATTCCACCATCAGCACGGCCGCTTCGGTACCGGCAACCACCAGGTCCAGTTTGCTGGACTTCAGTTCTTCCTGGGTTGGGTTCAGTACGTACTGGTCGTTGATGTAACCCACGCGCGCAGCGCCGATTGGGCCATTGAACGGAATACCAGACAGCGACAGCGCAGCGGAAGCACCGATCATCGCGACGATGTCTGGGTTAACCTGCGGGTTAACGGAAACGACGGTGGCGATAACCTGAACTTCGTTAACGAAGCCTTCCGGGAACAGCGGGCGAACCGGGCGGTCAATCAGACGCGCGATCAGGGTTTCGCCTTCGCTTGGACGGCCTTCACGACGGAAGAAACCACCCGGGATTTTACCGGCAGCGTAGGTACGCTCCTGGTAGTTAACGGTCAGCGGGAAAAAGTCCTGGCCTGGCTTCGCTTTTTTCTGACCCACAACGGTAACGAATACCGCAGTGTCATCCATGCTAACCATCACAGCGGCCGTTGCCTGGCGCGCCATCATGCCGGTTTCCAGGGTCACGGTATGCTGGCCGTACTGGAATTTACGAACGATCGGATTAAGCAAAATTCTATCCTTTTTATCTATAAATCACGCCATATCCACGACATAGCGTCTATTGACCCGATCTTCTGCATCCTCGCGACTAATGACAACCTTTACCCGCCCCTGCGGATGAAGCCTCTCATTAGCCGCGCGAACCTCTGCATGAAGATCATTACTAGCAACAATACATGAGTTTTGAATGAATTGCTGCCGCCCGGTCGAAAAAAGGGGCCGTCAGGCCCCTTTTTCTGAAACTCGCAGAATTAGCGACGCAGACCCAGACGCTCAATCAGCGCAGAGTAACGGGCAACATCTTTACGTTTCAGGTAGTCGAGCAGTTTACGACGCTGAGAAACCATGCGCAGCAGACCACGACGGCTGTGGTGATCTTTTTTGTGCTCTGCAAAGTGGCCCTGCAGGTGGTTGATCTGTGCGGTCAGCAGTGCAACCTGAACTTCGGTAGAACCGCTGTCGTTTTCGCCACGACCAAACTCAGAAACGATTTTTGCTTTAGCTTCAACGCTTAGAGACATTTTATAACTCCAAAAATTAAAAGAAAGAAAGGGTGCCGATCTCTAATTCAGCGACCCCTGATGCAACGCCCGAAAATGTTAAAACACGTTAGCGGACGTTAAGCGGCGATATTCTACTCGTAGCAGGCTTTTATCGCAAGAAAAGCGCTTACGCCGGGTATTCCACCACCAGACGACGCGGGGCCACGCGGCCTTCATCGTCAATTTCGCCCATGCCGAGAAACTTGCCGGACTCGCTCTCCATCACCCGCACCAGCCCGTTAAGCGGCGCGCCTGACTGACGTACCGGGTTGCCGTTCTTAAAGTAGACTGCGGAGGTTTCTGGAATATTAACCAGCGGGTAATCCGAGGCCGGGCTGTCCATCGGCATCAGCAGCGGATCAAGCAACTGAGCGGCAGGAATATCCTGCGCCGCCGCCTCATCGACCAGCGCCTGCAGCTGCTCGAGGGTCACCATCCGCTCGACCGGGTATTTGCTTACCGCCAGGCGACGCAGGAAAATCACGTGCGCGCCGCAGCCGAGCTTCTCACCTAAATCATCGATAATCGTCCGGATGTAGGTGCCTTTCGAGCAGTGGATCTCCAGCTCCAGCTCATCGCCTTCGCGGCGAATAAACAGCAGCTCATAGACGGTTATCGGCCGGGCTTCCCGCGGAACTTCAATACCCTGGCGAGCATATTCGTATAGCTTCTTGCCCTGATATTTCAGCGCCGAATACATCGACGGCACCTGCTGCGTCTCGCCGCGGAAGCTGTCCAGCGCCGCCGCCAGCTGTTCGTCGCTAAAAGTCAGCGGGCGCTCTTCCACCACCTGACCGTCGGCATCGGAGGTATCCGTGCGCTGGCCAAGTTTGGCGATCACGCGGTAACGCTTATCGGAGTCCAGCAGATACTGGGAAAACTTGGTCGCTTCGCCAAGGCAGATCGGCAGCATACCGGTCGCCAGCGGATCCAGCGCGCCGGTATGCCCGGCGCGGTTGGCATTATAAATACGTTTTACTTTTTGCAGCACATCGTTACTGGAGGCGCCCTGAGGCTTGTCCAGCAACAATACGCCATGCACGTCGCGGCCGCGACGACGAGGACGACTCATCAGTCCTCCTTGCTGTCGTCCGGGTTCACACGACGCTCATCGTCGTGTTTCACCACGCTGGTGACCAGGTTGGACATACGCATCCCTTCCACCAGTGAGTTGTCGTAGAAGAAAGTCAGTTCCGGTACGATGCGCAGACGCATCGCTTTCCCCAGCAGAGAGCGGATAAAGCCAGAAGCTTCCTGCAGCGCTTTGATGCCCGCTTTCACCGCGGCTTCATCTTTGTCGTTAAGGAAGGTGACATACACCTTGGCATAGGCCAGGTCACGGGACATTTCCACACCGGAAACGGTGGTCATCATGCCCAGACGCGGATCTTTAATTTCACGCTGCAGGATGATGGCAATCTCTTTTTGCATCTCCTGGGCCACACGCTGCGGGCGACCAAATTCTTTCGCCATAATAAGTTCTCCAGAATAAAGACAAAAAAGGGGCCAAAAGCCCCTTTTTAAAATGATTGCCGGGTGGCGCTTCGCTTCCCCGGCTGCTTAGCCATCAAATGATTAATCGATGCTACGCTGGATTTCGATGATTTCGAACACTTCGATCATATCGCCAACGCGAACGTCGTTGTAGTTCTTCACACCGATACCACATTCCATGCCGTTACGGACTTCGTTAACGTCATCTTTGAAGCGGCGCAGGGATTCCAGCTCGCCTTCATAGATAACCACGTTGTCACGCAGAACGCGGATTGGGTTGTGACGTTTGATCGTCCCTTCGGTAACCATACAGCCCGCGATGGCGCCGAATTTCGGCGATTTGAAGACATCACGCACTTCAGCCAGACCGATGATCTGCTGTTTCAGTTCCGGAGACAGCATGCCGCTCATCGCCGCTTTCACTTCGTCGATCAGGTTATAGATGACGGAGTAGTAACGCAGATCCAGGCTTTCCGCTTCGATAACTTTACGCGCAGAGGCATCGGCACGAACGTTGAAGCCAACCAGAATCGCGTTGGATGCTGCTGCCAGGGTAGCGTCGGTTTCGGTGATACCACCTACGCCGGAACCGATGATCTTCACTTTCACTTCGTCGGTAGACAGTTTCAGTAAGGAATCGGAAATCGCTTCGACAGAACCCTGTACGTCCGCTTTCAGTACGATGTTCACTTCGTGAACTTCGCCTTCGGTCATGTTAGCGAACATGTTTTCCAGTTTAGATTTCTGCTGACGCGCCAGCTTAACTTCACGGAATTTGCCCTGACGATACAGCGCCACTTCACGCGCTTTTTTCTCGTCACGCACTACGGTCACTTCATCACCGGCAGCCGGCACACCGGACAGGCCGAGGATTTCCACCGGAATGGACGGACCCGCTTCCAGCACTTCGCGACCCAGTTCGTCACGCATCGCGCGCACACGGCCATATTCGAAGCCGCACAGAACAATGTCGCCCTTGTGCAGAGTACCTTCGCGAACCAGAACGGTAGCTACCGGACCACGACCTTTATCAAGGAAGGATTCGATGACCGCGCCGCTCGCCATACCGTTGCGGACCGCTTTCAGCTCAAGAACTTCAGCCTGCAGCAGGATCGCGTCCAGCAGGTCGTCGATGCCGGTACCCGCTTTCGCGGAAACGTGGACGAACTG
The DNA here is from genome assembly GCF_018223915.1 of Klebsiella sp. 64. NCBI lineage: Bacteria > Pseudomonadati > Pseudomonadota > Gammaproteobacteria > Enterobacterales > Enterobacteriaceae > Klebsiella > Klebsiella sp. 64. The sequence continues at coordinate 92,498 of NZ_JAGRQZ010000012.1, read as the reverse complement.
GCTCTCGCCGCCCCACTCTTCCGGCAGGATGCCGTACTGGGACAGTTCGTTCTTCACGCGATCCGGATCGGCTTCTGGCTTATCGATCTTGTTCACCGCCACTACCACCGGTACCTGCGCCGCTTTAGCGTGCTGGATAGCTTCGATAGTCTGCGGCATCACGCCGTCGTCTGCCGCCACCACCAGAACCACGATATCCGTCGCCTGCGCGCCACGAGCACGCATGGAGGTAAACGCGGCGTGGCCCGGGGTATCCAGGAAGGTGATCATGCCGTTGTCGGTTTCGACGTGGTAAGCACCGATGTGCTGGGTAATACCACCCGCTTCGCCGGAGGCAACCTTGGTAGAACGAATGTAGTCCAGCAGCGAGGTTTTACCGTGGTCAACGTGACCCATAATGGTCACGACCGGTGCGCGCGGTTCAGCCGCCGCGCCGGTGTCACGGTCGCTCATTACGGCTTCTTCCAGTTCGTTTTCACGACGCAGGATAACTTTGTGGCCCATCTCTTCGGCAACCAGCTGTGCGGTTTCCTGGTCGATGACCTGGTTGATGGTCGCCATGGCGCCCAGCTTCATCATCGCTTTGATGACCTGAGAACCTTTCACCGCCATCTTGTTAGCCAGTTCGCCAACGGTGATGGTTTCGCCGATTACGACGTCACGGTTAACGGCCTGCGCTGGCTTCTGGAAGCCCTGCTGCAGAGCGGAACCTTTACGGTGCTTACCGCCTTTACCGCCGCGAACGGCCGCGCGGGCTTCTTCACGATCAGCTTTCGATTCAGCGTGTTTGTTGCCTTTCTTCGCCGGACGAGCCGCTTTGCTGCTACGGCTACGGCCGCGACCGCCTTCGACTTCACGATCGTTATCATCTTCAGCCTGACGAGCATGCTGTGATGTGGTGACGTGATAGTCGCTGCTATCTTCCGGGCTGTCTGAGGTTTCAGACCAATTTTTTTCGTTTTCTTCAGCCATACGGCGTGCTTCTTCCGCTACACGGCGCGCTTCTTCTTCAAGTTTGCGGCGTGCTTCTTCTTCCGATTTGCGCTTCAATTCCGCGGCTTCGTTCTCGCGACGGATCTTTTCAGCCTGGGCGGTTTTGGTCATTTCGTCGGTATGTTGATTGCTCACTTTGTCTTTTTCCGCAGCTTCACGTTTCGCTTTATCAGCGACTTCACGTTTAGCTTGTTCTGCGGCCTCACGTTCAGCTTTTAATTGCGCCTCGCGTTTCGCTGCTTCTTCAGCTTCACGACGGGCCTGCTCTTCCGCTTCACGCTGCGCCTGCTCTTCCGCGGCCAGGCGTTCAGCCTCTTGCGGATCGCGTTTCACAAAGGTGCGTTTCTTGCGGACTTCGATTTGTACCGATTTACTCTTTCCACCGGTACCTGGAATATTCAACGTACTGCGCGTCTTACGCTGTAACGTCAGCTTGTCTGGCGCCGAGCCGTGTTCACGGTTCAGGTGCGTCAACAAAGTTTGTTTCTCTTGCGAGGTCACAGAATCATCAGCCGATTTGCGGATGCCTGCGTCAGCAAATTGCTGTATCAGGCGATCCACAGAGGTCTGAATCTCTGAGGCCAGCGCTTTAATAGTCACATCTGTCATGCTGTTCCTTCCTGCTACAGTTTATTACGCTTCGTCGCCGAACCAACAAATGTTGCGAGCGGCCATGATGAGCTCGCCAGCTTTCTCGTCGGTCATCCCTTCGATATCAGCCAGGTCATCAACGCCCTGCTCGGCGAGATCTTCCAGCGTACAAACACCACGGGCAGCCAGTTTGAATGCCAGGGCACGATCCAGACCTTCGAGATTCAACAGATCATCGGCAGGTTTGTTATCTCCCAGGCTTTCTTCCTGAGCCAGCGCCAGCGTAGTCAGTGCGTTTTTCGCACGCTCACGAAGTGCTTCAACGGTGGCTTCATCCAGACCGTCGATTTCCAGCAGTTCTTTCATCGGCACATAGGCCAGCTCTTCCAGCGAGGAGAAGCCTTCTTCAACCAGCACTGTCGCGAAATCTTCATCAATATCAAGATATTTGGTGAAGGTATCGATAGCGGCATGCGCTTCCGCCTGGTGCTTAGCCTGCAGATCGTCAACGGTCATGACGTTGAGTTCCCAGCCGCTGAGCTGTGAAGCCAGGCGGACGTTCTGACCGTTACGGCCGATCGCCTGCGCCAGGTTGCCCGCTTCTACCGCGATATCCATGGTGTGTTTATCTTCATCCACCACGATGGACGCGACGTCTGCCGGCGCCATAGCGTTAATCACGAACTGCGCCGGGTTATCATCCCACAGGACGATATCGATGCGTTCACCACCCAGCTCAGTCGACACGGCCTGCACACGCGCACCGCGCATACCGACGCAAGCGCCAACCGGGTCGATGCGCTTGTCGTTGGTTTTCACCGCGATTTTGGCACGAGAGCCCGGATCGCGAGCCGCCGCTTTGATCTCCAGCACTTCTTCACCGATTTCCGGCACTTCGATGCGGAACAGTTCGATCAGCATCTCAGGTTTGGAACGGGTGACGAACAGCTGGGCGCCACGCGCTTCCGGACGGACAGCGTACAGTACGCCGCGAATGCGGTCGCCCGGACGGAAGTTTTCACGCGGCAGCATATCTTCACGCAGGATCACGGCTTCAGCGTTGTTACCCAGATCCAGTGTGATATTGTCGCGGTTCACTTTTTTCACCACGCCGGTGATGATCTCACCTTCGTGCTCGCGGAACTGATCGACCACCATCGCGCGCTCGGCTTCGCGGACTTTCTGCACGATAACCTGCTTAGCGGTCTGGGTGGTGATACGGTCGAAGGTAACAGATTCGATCTGATCTTCGACATAGTCGCCGACGTTCATGCTTTCATCTTCGAAACGCGCTGCTTCCAGCGTGATCTCGCGCGTCGGCTGGGTGACTTCTTCTACAACCAGCCAACGACGGAAGGTATCGAAATCGCCGCTCTTGCGGTCGATTTCAACGCGAACGTCGATCTCTTGTTCGTATTTTTTCTTGGTGGCCGTTGCCAGCGCGCTTTCCAGCGCTTCGAAAATTTTCTCACGCGGCAGCGCTTTTTCGTTGGAAACGGCTTCAACAACAGCCAAAATTTCTTTGTTCATCGGGGCCTTTCACCTCAATCCAGACTGTTAAAAGTGGGGAACCAGGTTCGCCTTCTGGATGTTACTCAGCGCGAACACTTCATCTTTGCCTTCGACGGTTACCGTGATCATCTCACCGTCTACCGCTTTGATAATGCCCTGCCATTTGCGGCGGTTCTGAACCGCCATGCGCAGCACCAGCGCAACTTCTTCGCCGGTGAAACGTTGATAGTGTTCGGCGGTGAACATCGGACGGTCAAGACCAGGCGAAGAGACTTCCAGGTTGTAAGCGACAGTGATCGGGTCTTCGACATCCATGACGGCGCTTACCTGGTGGCTCACATCAGCACAATCATCAACGTTGATGCCATCTTCACTATCAATATAGATGCGCAGTGTGGATGTGCGACCGCGAATAAATTCGATGCCGACCAGCTCAAAGCCAAGCGCTTCAACCGGCGCAGTGAGCATCTCTGTCAATTTTTGCTCTAATGTGGACAAACCCACCCCCAAGACATAAAAAAAGGGCGTATAGCCCAGTTATTCTGAAGTCAGATAACAAAAAACCCCGATAAATCGGGGCTTTAGATAACTGAACCCTGAGATCGCCATGGCGATCTGGAACACCTTCCGCAAGAATTCTTTCAAATTCGGCTACGAAGGACACCTAGTCCTCACAGTATATTTGAAAAAGTACTTAATGGGAAAGTGGTTGCGGGGGCCGGATTTGAACCGACGACCTTCGGGTTATGAGCCCGACGAGCTACCAGGCTGCTCCACCCCGCGCCTGAAACGTGGCATATTTTACTCTTTTTGAGCAAAAGACGCAAATACTGCTGGGATTTGGTACCGAAGACGGGACATAAAATCGAGATGAATTGTAACGGCGATTAGTATATTTTGTCAACATGCTTTTTAGCGTCCCCGATTGCCGTTTGTGCTGGTATTTCAGGCTTTTTTAGCAAAAAGATGATGAAGCACTTCCTGTCGCCAGTAAAAGATGGTTAAATGAATACTCACAATTAATGCATAAAAATGCAGTTAAGGTTGTTGGGTCGAACTCACCACAGTCTATCGAGCAGGGTTTTATTTTATGACGACGATTCTCAAGCATCTCCCGGTTGGTCAACGTATTGGTATCGCTTTCTCTGGTGGACTGGATACCAGCGCCGCGCTGTTATGGATGCGCAAAAAAGGCGCCGTGCCTTATGCATATACCGCTAACCTGGGTCAACCGGACGAAGACGACTACGATGCTATCCCGCGCCGCGCGAAAGAGTACGGCGCTGAAGGCGCCCGTCTGATCGACTGCCGCAAACAGCTGGTCGCAGAAGGGATCGCCGCGATTCAGTGTGGCGCTTTCCATAACACCACCGGTGGGTTGACCTACTTCAACACCACGCCGCTAGGCCGCGCGGTCACCGGCACCATGCTGGTGGCGGCGATGAAAGAAGACGGCGTTAACATTTGGGGCGATGGCAGCACCTATAAAGGCAACGATATCGAACGTTTCTATCGTTACGGCCTGCTGACCAACGCTGAACTGCAGATTTACAAACCGTGGCTGGACAGCGACTTTATCAATGAGCTCGGCGGTCGTCACGAAATGTCCGAATTTATGATCGCCTGCGGCTTTGATTACAAGATGTCGGTCGAGAAAGCCTACTCCACCGACTCCAATATGCTCGGCGCGACCCATGAAGCGAAAGATCTCGAATTCCTGAACTCCAGCGTCAAGATCGTCAACCCGATTATGGGCGTGAAGTTCTGGGACGAAAACGTGAAGATCCCTGCGGAAGAGGTCACCGTACGCTTTGAGCAGGGCCATCCGGTGGCGCTGAATGGTAAAACCTTTGCCGATGACGTCGAGATGATGCTGGAAGCCAACCGCATCGGCGGTCGTCACGGCCTGGGCATGAGCGACCAGATTGAAAACCGGATTATCGAAGCGAAAAGCCGCGGCATTTATGAAGCTCCGGGGATGGCGCTGCTGCATATTGCCTACGAGCGTTTGCTGACCGGTATCCATAACGAAGATACGATTGAGCAATATCACGCCCACGGTCGCCAGTTGGGCCGCCTGCTGTATCAGGGCCGCTGGTTTGATTCCCAGGCGCTGATGCTGCGTGATTCGCTGCAGCGCTGGGTCGCCAGCCAGATCACCGGCGAAGTCACCCTCGAACTGCGTCGCGGTAACGACTACTCGATCCTTAATACGGTATCAGACAACCTGACCTATAAAGCGGAGCGTCTGACCATGGAAAAAGGCGATTCCATGTTTACTGCCGAAGACCGTATCGGCCAGCTGACCATGCGTAATCTGGACATCACCGATACCCGCGAGAAGCTGTTCGGCTATGCCCAGTCTGGCCTGCTGAGCGCCTCCTCGGCAACCGGTTTACCGCAGGTTGAAAATCTGGAAAACAAAGGCAAATAATCGCCTGACAATGTTGCTTTCCGCCGGCGGCTCACCGCCGGCTTTTTATTTTGAATGACCCACCAACGTAAAAAAAATGCCATGACGCATTTTTTCCTTATCGCCAGACCAGCAAAACTGTTGACTATAATAGCCTCAATTGATTAATTCATATCTGGTGATACACATCATGAATATTAAACCGCCGATCAGGCCGCAAAAGACCATTGACCGACTGATCGATGTACTTGAGCCACACGCTACCCCCGTTAACGCGATCGCCAGAAAAAGACTGACATGGGAATATAAAGGCAAAACCCAGCTCTTTATTTTTAAAAAAGGCGAGCTGTCGATTATTCGTAATTCCGACAGGCTACTGATGGTGACCGTCTATGAGTCGCATCTTTTCGGCGTGGCGGAAATGCTGCAGCCCAGCCGCAGCCACAGCCTGCGAGCCGAGGTATCATGCGAACTGCTACGGATCGACTATGACCTGGCTTCGGCGCTTTTTCGTCAGCATAACCTGTGGGAAGAAGTGACCAGCCTGTTGGCTTATCATACCTCGTATATGGTGTATCGTGACGATCTGGTCCTGCAGCAGCGTACCTATTCGGTCATCCGTAACCATTTGCTGGAGATGATGCTATTAAGCGAAGAGACCCGACAGCGGGTATCTATTCTTGAGTATATTCAGGACAGGACCCTTCTGTCGCGTAGCAGTATTCTCAATGTATTGTCAGCATTAAAGAAAGGCGGTTATATTACCTTTGCCCGCGGCGGTTATTTACAAAATATCGTCTCACTTCCTGAAAAATTCTGACCCGCACTCCTCCTATCATTTATTGTTATTTGCTGCAGCGGGGAAGATGTTTAAATTTAAACCAATAACCGTTACCGCTAAAAGAACAAAAATTTTATGCTAAGCGCCTGGGTTTCCCGGAAGACAATCTATTCCTGAGTTCGCCAGCAGACGACCACAAACGGCGTTAACCGCCGGGTCTGCACCGGCTCAGGATATGCCAGCGGAAATCGGCCAGACGTGTGCGGCGGTAGCGAGAGTTGCCCCCTCGCCTGCCGCGACCATAACAATGAGATGCACGAACCCGTTAATTATGCCCGAACGCCCATATCGGGCTTTTTTTTATCTGAAGGAATTTAATAATGAAGTCTATTGCTGCAAAAATGGTTGCCGTAACGATCGCTTTGGGAGCCAGCAGCGCTGCCTGCGCAGCCGTTAACCTGCATGGAGAAGCTGGCGCCGAGTTTACCAATCTGTCCGCCAGCTTTGGCGCCGGGGAACCGGGTATGACGTTCAGTTCTCAGTGGGCCCATAGCGACAACGACGGAGATAGTGTAGGACTGGGAATGGGTTATAACTTTAACCTTGGCCCTTTTCTGATGACCCTGGGCGGTAAGGCGGTCTATCTGAATCCAAAAGATGGTGATGAAGGTTACGCCATCGCCGCCGGTGGTGGCGCTGAACTCCCCCTTGGTCAGTATTTCACGCTTTTCGGCGAGGGCTATTACTCACCGGACTCAATGTCCAGCGGCGTTGAGGATTATGTGGAGGCCAATGCCGGGGTACGCCTTAACGTGCTCCCATCTCTGAATATCGAAGCTGGCTATCGCTATATTGATATGGCAGGGAAAGATGGCAATCGCGATAACACGCTGGCCGACGGCGCTTACGCCGGGGTTAACTTCCGCTTTTAACTCTTCACAGGGATTGCCGGTCAGCAGTCCCTGTTTCATTCTCAGCTGGTCAGCGGCACGCTTTTCAGTACGCGGTTGATCTCTTGTAGGCCCGCAACATTATTCTCTTTGCGGTAAACCTCATTCATGGACGCCATCTGCTCCAGGCGGGTCAGGGCGCCATACACTTTATACGCCTCGCTGTGTCTGTCGAACACATCGCGGCGCTCCACGTCCTGCAGATAATGACTTTTCAACGAATGGTTAAGGCGACTAATCAGTGCCGTATTGTCCTGGAAATAGCGCCTCACTGCCTGGGCATGATTCGCTGTAGTCCCAGACTCACTGGGCGATACCGGTACGGTTAGCGCATTAATCGTCTCCACCGTTTGGGAGGGCGATGTTGAACTGCACCCAGCTAAACCGAGCACGCCGGCGACGATAAGCAACCCGATCTTGTTCATTGTGTCACTTCACCTCTGTTAATTTGACGAGGCGACTTTAACGACAGTAAAAGGAGGCAACCAGCGAAGAGATGTTTATAAATAAATGTCCAGCGGGGACAAAAACAAAAAAAGACGCTTTTCAGCGTCTTTTTTCTGGAATATTGGTACCGAGGATGGGACTCGAACCCACAAGCCCGTTAGGGCACTACCACCTCAAGGTAGCGTGTCTACCAATTCCACCACCTCGGTACAGAATACTTAGTGCGGGATATCGCTGGTCGGCTGAGCCGGCGCAGTTGGCTGAGTTTGCTCCGTTTTCGGCGCGCTCAGATTATCCCACTCACTTCCTTTACTGGTCTTGTTGCTGTTGATATTACCCAGCGCCAGACTGATGATGAAGAACAGCGCAGCCAGGATGCCGGTCATACGGGTCATAAAGTTGCCAGAACCGCTGGACCCAAACAGTGTGCCGGAAGCGCCTGCACCGAAGGAGGCTCCCATATCAGCGCCTTTACCTTGCTGCAGCATAACCAGACCTACAAGGCCAATCGCTACAATAAGGAAAACAACCAAAAGAGCTTCGTACATAATCAACCTGTTCCTTGCGGATTCGCCGCATACTAAGTGCTTCGACCAATAAAGCGGGACGTTTCAACGTTTCCCACTGAAGCGGGTGTGAATACTAACCAAAGCGAATGACCTTCGCAAGGGCAATTTCGACACATTGTATCAACTGCAGAAAAAAACAGCAAAAAGCCAATTTTCGATCATAAAAAAGGCGGCAAGCGCCGCCTTTTTAACCACTTAGCCGGCAAAGCTAAACGCTTTTTACCGCCTCAGCGATGCGGTGCGCAAACTCGTGCACCTGATCTTCATGCTCGCCTTCCACCATCACGCGGATCAGCGGCTCCGTACCCGATTTACGCAGCAGGACACGGCCGCGTTTTCCTAACGCCGCCTCCACTTCCGCGGTCACCGCTTTGACGTGCTCATTCTCCAGCGGGTTACCGCTGCCCTCGGTAAAGCGGACATTCACCAGCAGCTGAGGGAACATTTTCATCCCGCTGCACAGGTCATGCAGGCTCATGTGGTTGCGGACCATCGCCGCGACCACCTGCAGGCTGGCAACAATGCCATCGCCGGTGGTGGTTTTATCCAGCAGGATCACATGGCCGGAGTTTTCCGCACCGATGCGCCAGCCTTTTTCCTGAAGCATCTCCAGTACATAGCGGTCACCGACCTTCGCGCGGGCAAACGGGATGCCTAACTGCTTGAGCGCCAGCTCCAGCCCCATATTACTCATCAGCGTGCCGACGGCGCCGCCGCGCAGCTGCCCCTGACGCAATCCTTCCCGGGCTATGATATAGAGGATCTGGTCGCCATCGACTTTATTGCCTTCGTGGTCAACCATAATCACCCGATCGCCATCGCCGTCGTAGGCAATACCCAGATCGGCTTTTTCCGCCAGCACGCGCGCCTGCAGCGCCCGCACGTCAGTGGCGCCGACCTCTTCGTTGATGTTGAGACCGTCTGGCTCGCAGCCCATCGCGATAACCTGGGCTCCCAGCTCGCGGAAGACATTAGGGGCGATGTGATAGGTCGCGCCGTGCGCGCAATCCACCACCACTTTCAGCGTTCCCAGGCTCAGTTCGTTGGGAAAGGTACCCTTACAAAATTCAATGTAGCGCCCCGCCGCATCGACGATACGGCTGGCTTTGCCCAGCTCAGCCGAATCCACGCAGGTGAGCTCTTTCTCCATTTCGGCTTCAATCGCCTCTTCGACATCATCCGGCAGCTTGGTGCCCTCAATGGAGAAGAATTTAATGCCGTTGTCGTAGAAAGGGTTATGTGAAGCAGAGATAACAATCCCCGCCTCGGCGCGGAAGGCGCGCGTCAGGTAGGCAATGGCCGGTGTCGGCATAGGCCCGGTGAACGACGCAGAGAGCCCCGCTGCTGCCAGTCCAGCTTCCAGCGCCGATTCCAGCATATAGCCCGAAATACGGGTATCCTTGCCGATGATAATTTTACGCGAACCGTGACGCGCTAGCACTTTGCCCGCCGCCCAGCCCAGCTTGAGCACAAACTCCGGAGTGATCGGCGCATCGCCGACGCGGCCACGAATACCATCGGTGCCAAAATACTTGCGGTTACTCATAACGTTTTTTTCCCTTAGCGGCGAGGGTGGCTTCCACCACGCGCAGCGCTTCTACCGTTTCTTTGACATCATGGACGCGGATAATCTGCGCGCCCTGCATTGCTGCAATGACGGCACACGCCAGGCTGCCGTTCAGCCGCTCCGACGGCCCGACGTTCAGCAACTGACCTACCATCGACTTACGTGACATACCGACCAGCAGCGGCAGACCAAAGTGATGAAACTCCCCAAGCCTGGCCAACAGTTGGTAATTGTGGGAGAGATTTTTACCGAAACCGAATCCCGGGTCGAGCAGCAATTTTTCTTTTGCGATCCCTGCCTGTTCGCAGCGCACAATGTGCTCATTAAAAAAACGCTCAACATCGGCGAAGACGTCCTCATACTTCGGCGCCTCCTGCATGGTTTTTGGTTGTCCCTGCATATGCATCAGACACACTGGCAGTCCGGTTTCCGCGGCGGCCTGCAGCGCGCCGGGCTCGGTCAGCGAACGAATATCGTTGATGATATGCGCCCCGGCCCTGGCCGATTGGCGAATAACCTCCGCCTTGGAGGTATCCACTGAGATCCATACCTCAAAGCGCTGGGCAATGGCTTCAACCACCGGTATCACCCGCGCAAGCTCCTCTTCCACACTAACCTCAGCCGCCCCTGGCCGCGTCGATTCACCGCCGATATCAATGATGGTCGCGCCGGCGTTGATCATCAGATTGGCATGCTTCACCGCCTCAATCAGCGAATTATGGGCGCCGCCATCGGAGAAGGAGTCAGGCGTCACATTTAGAATACCCATCACGTGGGGGTGAGAGAGATCGAGGGTTGAGCCCTGGGCTACAAGTTTCATCACAAAATCCCTGAGACTGAAGAGGTTAAAAAAGAAAAACCCCGGAGCGGACGCCCGGGGTTTTAAGGTTAAACAAGCATCAACAGCGGTAGCTTACTTGTCGCCCAGCTGCTCTGACATGGTGTTGCCCGGGTTCGGCGTACGCGGTTCATCAACCGGACGCGGCGCACGAGGCGTGCCATTGTTGTCAGAGTTGTTAGAAGAACCTGGTTCTTCCCAACCCGCTGGCGGACGAACTTCGCGACGAGCCATCAGGTCGTCAATCTGCGGCGCATCGATGGTCTCATACTTCATGAGCGCATCTTTCATCGCGTGCAGAATGTCCATGTTGTCGTTCAGCAGCTGGCGAGCACGACCGTAGTTACGCTCAATCAGCGATTTCACTTCCTGGTCGATGATACGCGCGGTTTCATCGGACATATGCTTCGCTTTCGCGACGCTACGGCCGAGGAAGACTTCACCCTCTTCTTCCGCATACAGCAGCGGACCGAGTTTGTCGGAGAAGCCCCACTGGGTCACCATGTTACGCGCCAGGTTCGTCGCCACTTTAATATCGTTGGACGCACCGGTAGAAACATGTTCCGGACCGTAGATAATCTCTTCCGCCAGACGACCGCCGTACAGGGTGGAGATCTGGCTTTCCAGTTTCTGACGGCTGGCGCTGATTGCATCGCCTTCCGGCAGGAAGAAGGTCACACCCAGCGCACGACCGCGCGGGATAATCGTCACTTTGTGCACCGGATCGTGCTCCGGCACCAGGCGACCAATAATCGCGTGGCCCGCTTCATGATAAGCAGTAGACTCTTTCTGCGCTTCCGTCATCACCATGGAGCGACGTTCCGCACCCATCATGATTTTGTCTTTCGCTTTCTCGAACTCAACCATCGACACAACGCGTTTGTTGCCGCGGGCAGCAAACAGCGCCGCTTCGTTGACCAGGTTGGCCAGATCCGCACCGGAGAAGCCCGGGGTACCGCGCGCAATGATTGCCGCATCGATATCCGGCGCCAGCGGAACGCGACGCATATGCACTTTCAGGATCTGCTCACGACCGCGAACATCCGGCAGGCCAACCACCACCTGGCGGTCAAAACGGCCCGGACGCAACAGCGCGGGGTCAAGAACGTCCGGACGGTTAGTCGCCGCGATAACGATGATACCTTCGTTACCTTCGAAGCCGTCCATCTCAACCAGCATCTGGTTCAGGGTCTGCTCACGTTCATCGTGACCACCGCCCAGGCCTGCGCCACGCTGGCGGCCGACGGCGTCGATTTCATCGATGAAGATGATGCAAGGCGCGGCTTTCTTAGCCTGTTCGAACATGTCACGCACACGAGAAGCGCCCACACCGACGAACATTTCGACGAAGTCAGAACCGGAAATGGTAAAGAACGGTACCTTCGCTTCACCAGCGATCGCTTTCGCCAGCAGCGTTTTACCGGTACCCGGAGGGCCGACCATCAGGACGCCTTTCGGGATTTTACCGCCCAGTTTCTGGAAGCGGCTCGGCTCACGCAGGTATTCTACCAGCTCGCCGACTTCCTCTTTCGCTTCGTCACACCCGGCAACGTCTGCAAAAGTGGTTTTGATCTGGTCTTCCGTCAACATACGGGCTTTGCTTTTGCCGAAGGACATCGCGCCCTTCCCGCCGCCGCCCTGCATTTGCCGCATAAAGAAGATCCAGACGCCGATCAGCAGCAGCATTGGGAACCAGGAGATGAAGATGGAAGCCAGCAGGCTCGGCTCTTCTGGTGGTTCGCCAACAACTTTGACGTTTTTAGTCAACAGGTTATCGAGCAGCTTCGGATCGTTAACCGGAATGTAAGTCGTGTAACGGTTACTATCTTTCTTGGTAACGTTGATCTCACGTCCGTTGATACGCGCTTCGCGAACCTGGTCCTGATTGACCTCTTGCAGGAAGGTAGAATAATCCACCTTGCGGCCATTCGACTCGCTGGGCCCAAAGCTCTGGAATACTGACATCAGCACAACGGCAATGACCAGCCAGAGTATTAGGTTTTTCGCCATGTCACTCAAGGGATTAACCTCTTATTACAACTGTGTTAAAAACAGCGTCAGGATACTCTATATCCAGTTTCTTTCAAACTTTCGTTTGAAATCTGCCGGTTATGGTTTACGCCCGGTCGCTACAATATACACTTCACGCGAACGAGCGCGGGAAGAGTCCGGCTTACGAACTTTGACCTTCGTAAACAGGGAGCGAATTTCTCGAAGATACTCATCGAAGCCTTCGCCCTGGAACACCTTCACTACAAAACTACCACCTGGCGCTAATACATCACGAGACATTTCAAGCGCCAGTTCTACCAGATACATAGCCCGGGGAATATCCACCGCCGGTGTTCCGCACATATTCGGCGCCATATCGGACATGACAACTTGGACTTTACTGTCGCCCACTCGCTCAAGTAACGCTTTCAGGACTAATTCATCACGAAAATCGCCCTGAAGGAAGTCCACACCAACGATTGGATCCATTGGTAAAAGATCGCAAGCGATGATGCGGCCGCTGTTGCCGATCTGCGTGACCGCATACTGCGACCAGCCACCGGGAGCAGCACCGAGGTCGACTACCGTCATCCCCGGCTTAAAAATTTTGTCACTTTGCTGTATTTCATCAAGTTTAAACCAGGCACGGGAACGTAACCCCTTTTTCTGTGCCTGTTGAACATATTTATCGCTAAAGTGTTCCTGAAGCCAGCGGCTTGAGCTGGCAGAACGCTTTTTACCTGTCATTTAACATTCCCGTTCGGGTTCATCGTACTTTACTGCGAAAAAATCGACGCGGTAGTTTGGCGATATATGGGAGATGGCGGTAGAATGACCCGTTTTCAATCCCAACGTAAGCAAAAAAATACGATGAATCTGAGTACTAAACAAAAACAGCACCTGAAAGGTCTGGCACATCCGCTCAAGCCGGTAGTTATGCTTGGCAACAATGGTTTGACCGAAGGGGTACTGGCCGAGATCGAACAAGCGTTAGGGCACCATGAACTCATCAAGGTGAAGATCGCCTCAGAAGATCGCGAAACAAAAGCCTTGATCGTGGAAGCCATCGTACGCGAAACCGGCGCCTGTAACGTACAGGTCATCGGTAAAACGCTGGTTCTGTACCGCCCAACGCCAGAGCGTAAAATCTCGCTGCCACGCTAAGAATATCCTGAATCTCGACACAACTTTGTGTAAAACGAGGGATTTCTGCGGCCAGGCGAGCAAAATGCCATGCTCCTGACGTTGATAAAAGGCCGCTATGCGGCCTTTTTCCTTTCTTTACAATCTATAAACATCGTAGCGGGAAATACGCCTTACAGGTATTCAACCTTGGTAATTTCGTATTCCACTTCCCCACCCGGGGTACGGATAGTCACGACGTCATCCTGCTCTTTGCCGATCAGACCGCGGGCGATCGGCGAGTTCACGGAGATCAGATTCTGCTTAAAATCAGCTTCGTCATCGCCCACGATGCGGTAGGTCTGTTCCTCGTCGGTATCGAGGTTCAGCACGCTGACGGTAGAACCAAAAATCACCCGGCCGTTGTTCGGCATTTTGGTGATATCGATAACCTGCGCGTTAGACAGTTTCGCTTCGATATCCTTGATACGCCCCTCGCAGAAACCCTGCTGCTCACGCGCGGCGTGATACTCGGCATTCTCTTTCAGATCGCCGTGTTCACGGGCCTCAGCAATAGCGGCAATGATTTCAGGACGACGCACAGACTTCAGATAATCCAGTTCTTCGCGCAGTTTTTCAGCGCCACGTAAGGTCATCGGAATCGCTTGCATTAGTTATACCTCTTTATCATTCCTTCAGGGAACGGATAGCTCCGCTCCGCCACCTGTCCTGCCCACGGGCAGGACACGAGCAAAAAGAAACCGACCCGGGAAACACTCCCCAGGTCAGCAGCAATTTTTCATTTGATGGGTATTTTACCCCGAAGTTCATTATGGGTCATCGTTTACTTTACTGGGCGTTGCACCGTAGTATGACGGCCTGGCTTCAGGTTGTTAGCGCGAGATTATGCGATTTCCCAGATTTATCATCGGATTGACCGCCGGTATAGCGCTTAGCGCTCAGGCGGCGAATATTGACGAGTACATCAACCAGCTTCCCGCCGGTGCGAACCTTGCCTTTATGGCGCAAAAGGTCGGCGCATCGACGCCGGAAATCGACTATCACAGCCAGCAAATGGCGCTCCCGGCCAGTACGCAAAAGGTCATCACCGCGCTGGCGGCGCTGCTGCAACTGGGGCCCGATTTTCGCTTTACCACCACGCTGGAAACCAAAGGTTCCCTTGACGGCGGCGTGCTGAAAGGCGACCTGATTGCACGCTTCGGCGGCGATCCGACGCTTAAACGGCAGGATATTCGCAATATGGTGGCGACGCTGAAAAAAGCCGGCGTGCAGCGTATCGAAGGCAATGTGCTCATCGATACGTCGGTCTTCGCCAGCCATGACAAAGCGCCCGGCTGGCCGTGGAACGACCTGACGCAGTGCTTCAGCGCCCCGCCGGCGGCGGCGATTGTCGACCGTAACTGCTTCTCTGTCTCGCTGTATAGCGCGCAGAAACCGGGCGATGTCGCCTTCATTCGCGTTGCATCCTATTATCCGGTCACCATGTTCAGCCAGGTGCGAACGCTGGCGCGTGGCTCATCGGAAGCGCAGTATTGCGAGCTCGACGTGGTGCCGGGCGATCTCAATCGCTATACTCTCACCGGCTGCCTGCCGCAGCGTAGCGAGCCGCTGCCTCTGGCCTTCGCCATTCAGGATGGCGCCAGCTACGCCGGAGCGATCCTCAAAGCGGAGCTGGCCCAGGCGGGGATCACCTACAGCGGCACGCTGCTGCGCCAGACGCTGGCCAATGAGCCCGGCACCGTGCTGGCAACCAGCCAGTCGGCTCCGCTGCACGATCTGCTGCGGATCATGCTGAAGAAGTCAGACAACATGATTGCCGACACCGTCTTTCGCACCATCGGCCACGCCCGGTTCGGCGTACCTGGCACCTGGCGGGCGGGCTCCGATGCCGTACGGCAGATCCTGCGTCAACAGGCTGGGGTCGATCTCGGCAACACTATCATCGCCGACGGCTCTGGCCTGTCGCGCCACAACCTGATCGCCCCGGCGACCATGATGCAGGTGCTGCAGTATATCGCCCAGCACGATACCGAGCTCAACTTCATCTCCATGCTGCCGCTGGCGGGCCATGACGGATCGCTGCAGTATCGCGCCGGTCTTCATCAGGCGGGCGTCGATGGTAAAGTCTCGGCGAAAACCGGGTCGCTCCAGGGGGTTTATAACCTCGCAGGCTTCATCACTACCGCCAGCGGACAAAAGATGGCCTTCGTGCAATATCTCTCCGGATACGCCGTGGAGCCAGCTGATCAGCGCAATCGCCGCATCCCACTGGTCCGCTTTGAAAGCCGCTTGTATAAAGATTTGTACCAGAACAATTAAAACAAAAGGGCCGCATCAGATGCGGCCCTTTTTGATCCAGAGAAGTCAGGATTAGCGTTTGTAGATGAATTCGACGCCTTCTTCGTCGTCCTCATCCCAGTCGTCATCCCAGTCTTCGTCATCTTCTGCTTCGGCTTCGGCCTCTTCAAGCTGCTGACGGTGATAGTCGTCCCACATAAACTCGACTTTCTCCGGCTTCTGCTCTTCTTCCGCCTGCACGATCGGGTTTTCGATGATGAAGGTCATCACGTCCCAGCACAGCTCTTTCACGCCCTGCTGGCTGGCCGCGGAGATCAGGTAGAATTTCTCTTCCCAACCCAGCGCTTCGGCAATCGCTTTGGCTTTGGCTTCGGCTTCGGCCTTGTCCATCAGGTCAATCTTGTTGAAAACTAACCAGCGTGGTTTGGAGGCTAGCTTCTCGCTGTATTTCTCCAGCTCGCCGATGATAATGCGCGCATTCTCAACCGGATCGGAGCCGTCGATCGGATCGATATCGATGAGGTGCAGCAGTACGCGGCAGCGCTCGAGGTGCTTGAGGAAGCGGATACCGAGGCCTGCCCCTTCCGCTGCGCCTTCAATCAGCCCCGGGATATCGGCAACTACGAAGCTCTTTTCATTGTCCATACGCACCACGCCCAGGCTTGGCACCAGGGTGGTAAACGGATAGTCAGCCACTTTCGGCTTGGCGGCGGAGACCGCACGGATGAAGGTGGATTTGCCGGCGTTCGGCATGCCCAGCATCCCGACATCGGCCAACAGCATCAGCTCCAGCTGCAGGTCGCGTTTATCACCCGGGGTACCCATGGTTTTCTGACGCGGCGTACGGTTAACGGACGATTTGAAACGGGTGTTGCCCAAACCGTGCCAGCCGCCTTTCGCCACCATCAGACGCTGACCGTGTTTGGTCATATCGCCCATGGTCTCGCCGGTGCCCTGATCGATAACCCGGGTGCCGACCGGCACTTTTACCGTCACGTCTTTACCGCGCTTACCGGTACAGTCGCGGCTTTGACCATTCTGCCCACGTTCGGCGCGGAACGATTTTTCAAAACGGTAGTCGATCAGGGTGTTCAGGTTCTCGTCCGCTTCCAGCCAGACATCGCCGCCATCGCCGCCATCGCCGCCATCCGGACCGCCTTTCGGAATATACTTTTCGCGGCGGAAGCTTACGCAACCATTGCCGCCGTCACCTGCTACGACCAGGATCGTTGCTTCATCTACAAACTTCATTTTACTCTCCGTAAATCATTCGCCTGAGCGGGGCAGCGGTACTACCGCCTCTCGCTTACGCCAACGTCCCCAAAGACGATGACCGATGGCGGAATACATCGCGCCCGCAACCACGACAAACGCACCGAGATAACCAATCAGGTTTAACATCGGTCTGGCGAAAACATCGGGCCAGGCCATTGATAATAAATCAGAAAACAGTAGCGTAAACAGTGGCGTCAAGGTGATTAACGCGCTGACCTGCGCCGCCTGCCAGCGCGCCATGGCTTCCGCCAGCGCCCCGTAGCCGACCAGGGTATTCAGCCCGCAAAAAATCAGGCATGCCAGTTGCCAGCTGCTTAACCGGGAAATCACTCCGGGCTCAGCAAGTGGCAGTAATGCAATCGTACACAAAGTGTACAGCAAAAATAGTATCTGCTGTGATGCCAGACGGCGCAATAACACCTTTTGCGCGACGCCGTAGCTTACCCACACCGTAGCGGCAGCAACGCCGAAAATTACCCCCCACGTGTAGTCCGTCAGGCGGGTAAAGATTTCAATCAGACTGGTATTGAAGAACATCACCAGCCCGCTGAGCAGCATCAACGCGCCCACCACCTGGGTGCCGCGCATGCGCTCTTTCAGAATTACGACGCTAGCCACCATCATCCCCACCGGCGATAGCTGGCCGATGACCTGAGAAGCCGTGGGGCTGAGGTATTGCAGGGAAGAACTAAACAGGATGAAGTTACCGAACAGACCGCCGGTGGCAATCGCTAATAACACCAGCCAGCGCGGCTTGCGAAAAATTCGCATCGGCGGCAGTTTGCCTTTGATCGCGAGGATCGCGCCAAGCCCAATGCTGGCCATCAGAAAGCGATAAAAGACCACCGTAGGCGGCGCCATCACCTCGAGAACCTGTTTCATTGCAATCGGCAACGCTCCCCAACACATTGCGGTGGTAAGCGCCAGAATAATGCCAATCCCAGCCTGCTGCTTCATGCCTGTTTCCCTGCAAAAATTTTCCGGTAGACGAATGTAAAAAGCCCCGCAACGTGTTGCGGGGCTTTCATCCGTTACCGGGACGCGAAAAACTTATTCAGCAACGATGCTGATGAATTTACGGTTTTTCGGGCCTTTAACTTCGAACTTGACTTTACCGTCAGTCAAAGCGAACAGAGTGTGGTCACGGCCGCAACCAACGTTGGTACCAGCGTGGAATTTAGTACCACGTTGACGAACGATGATGCTACCTGCCAGAACTGCTTCACCGCCGAAACGTTTTACGCCCAGACGTTTAGCTTCTGAATCGCGACCGTTACGAGTCGAGCCGCCAGCCTTTTTATGTGCCATTTAAATCTACTCCTCAGGTCTTAGGCGCTGATGCCAGTGATTTTCACATCAGTGAACCACTGACGATGGCCCTGCTGCTTACGATAGTGTTTACGACGACGAAACTTAACGATTTTAACTTTCTCGCCACGACCGTGAGCAACAACTTCAGCTTTGATTACGCCGCCCTCAACGAAAGGAACGCCGATCTTGATTTCTTCACCGTTTGCGATCATCAGCACTTCAGCGAATTCAACAGCTTCGCCAGTTGCGATGTCCAGCTTTTCCAGGCGAACGGTCTGACCTTCGCTTACTCGGTGTTGTTTACCACCACTTTGGAAAACCGCGTACATATAAAACTCCGCTTCCGCGCACCTCTTTATGTGATTCAGAGTGCGCTATAAATATTCACAATAGGGCGCGAATATTACGCAAAACGCGAGCCTTTGACAAGAGCGATTAGCGATCAATGCAGAAAAAAAACACAACTTTCACGACAACGTTTATCTACGGCAATTTTTCAGTACAATCATATCTTCTTTTAATTCTGTCTTAATCCTTCTGTGATCCCACCTGGATTCATGGTAACAGGACATTTGGCCCGGCTTTTGCGATGAATTTAGAAAAAATCAATGAGTTAACCGCGCAAGATATGGCGGGTGTCAATGCGACGATTCTTGAGCAACTCAACTCCGATGTTCAGCTTATCAATCAGTTAGGCTATTACATCGTCAGCGGCGGCGGCAAACGCATTCGCCCGATGATTGCTGTGCTCGCCGCACGCGCGGTGGGCTATCAGGGGAGCGCGCATGTCACCATTGCCGCGCTGATTGAATTTATTCATACCGCCACCCTGCTGCATGACGACGTCGTCGATGAGTCTGATATGCGTCGCGGCAAAGCCACGGCCAATGCGGCGTTTGGCAATGCCGCCAGCGTGCTGGTCGGCGATTTTATCTATACCCGCGCCTTTCAGATGATGACCCAGCTGGGCTCGCTGAAGATCCTTGAGGTCATGTCGGAAGCGGTGAACGTCATTGCCGAAGGCGAAGTGCTGCAGCTGATGAACGTCAATGACCCGGATATCACCGAAGAGAACTACATGCGCGTTATCTACAGCAAGACGGCGCGCCTGTTTGAAGCAGCCTCGCAGTGTGCGGGACTGCTGGCCGACTGCACTGCGGAAGAAGAGCGCGCGTTGCAGGATTATGGCCGCTATCTCGGCACCGCTTTCCAGCTAATCGACGATTTACTCGATTATAGCTCTGACGGCGAGCGGCTCGGTAAAAACGTCGGTGACGACCTGAACGAAGGTAAACCCACGCTACCGCTGCTGCACGCCATGCACCATGGCACACCCGATCAATCAGCGATGATCCGCGGTGCGATCGAGCAAGGCAACGGCCGCCATCTACTGGATGCTGTGCTGGAAACGATGGCGACCTGCGGTTCGCTGGAATGGACGCAGAAGCGTGCCGAAGAAGAAGCTGACAAAGCCATTGCCGCGCTGCAGATCCTCCCGGACACGCCCTGGCGCGAAGCCTTGATTGGGCTGGCGCATATTGCAGTCCAGCGCGATCATTAATCCCCCCTCCTTTCCCGCGCGACGCGCGCGGGAAAGTTCCAGTAAAATGCCATTTCTCTCCCTAAACTTCCGAATATCTTGATAGATTCTGAATATTCCGGCGCTTTAACAGAACTTGTTAGAACCCTACATAGTACGCGGGTATAGTGTCTCTATCGCCCATGTGGGACGATCTGGACCTTTA
The DNA here is from genome assembly GCF_018223915.1 of Klebsiella sp. 64. Taxonomy (NCBI): domain Bacteria; kingdom Pseudomonadati; phylum Pseudomonadota; class Gammaproteobacteria; order Enterobacterales; family Enterobacteriaceae; genus Klebsiella; species Klebsiella sp. 64. The sequence continues at coordinate 72,073 of NZ_JAGRQZ010000012.1, read as the reverse complement.
ACACCAGGAGAATTTATGGATAAGTTCATCGACTGGCATCCCGCAGATATTGTTGCGGGATTACGTAAACGGGGAACATCGCTGGCGGCAGAGTCGCGACGGCACGGACTAAGTTCTTCAACGCTGGCGAACGCCCTGACCCGCCCCTGGCCGAAAGGCGAATTGATTATCGCCACAGCGCTGGAAACGCAGCCGTGGGTCATCTGGCCGTCACGCTACCACGACCCGGTGACTCATGAGTTTATCGACAGAACGCAGATGATGCGTCAGAAGAAGATCGACAAGTGATGTGATTGCTCGACAGCGCCCCGGAACAACGTCCCGGGGCGCTGTCAGGACGCGGTTACTCGCCCTTCACGCGTTGAATATTGGCGCCCAGGGCCTGCAGTTTATCTTCGATACGCTCATAGCCGCGATCGATATGATAGATGCGATCAACGATGGTGGTCCCTTCAGCGATACAGCCGGCCAGCACCAGGCTCGCCGACGCGCGCAAATCGGTCGCCATCACCTGCGCGCCAGAAAGCTGCTTCACGCCGTGACAGATAGCGGTATTGCTCTCGATCTCCGCGTGCGCGCCCATACGGATCAGCTCCGGAATGTGCATGAAGCGGTTTTCAAAGATCGTTTCGGTGATCACGCCGGTCCCTTCCGCTACCAGGTTAAGCAGCGTGAACTGGGCCTGCATATCGGTCGGGAAGCCCGGGTGCGGCGCGGTACGCACGTTGACCGCTTTCGGACGGTTGCCGTGCATATCGAGGCTGATCCAGTCTTCGCCCGTTTCGATGTCAGCCCCGGCGTCGCGCAGCTTCGCCAGTACGGCATCCAGGGTATCCGGCTGCGCGTTACGGCAGAGGATCTTGCCGCCGGAAATCGCCGCGGCCACCAGGAAAGTCCCGGTTTCAATACGGTCAGGCAGCACACGGTAGACGCCGCCGCCCAGGCGCTGCACGCCTTCGATGGTAATGCGATCGCTACCCTGGCCTGTGATTTTTGCGCCCAGCGCGTTCAGGAAGTTGGCGGTATCGACAATCTCCGGCTCGCGAGCGGCGTTTTCAATAATCGTCGTTCCCTCCGCAAGCGTCGCTGCGCTCATGATGGTTACGGTGGCGCCGACGCTCACCTTATCCATCACAATATGCGCGCCTTTCAGGCGACCGCTGACCGAGGCTTTGACATAACCTTCTTCCAGTTTGATCTCGGCGCCTAGCTGCTCCAGACCGCTAATATGCAGATCGACCGGACGCGCGCCGATAGCGCAGCCGCCAGGCAGAGAAACTTGACCCTGACCGAAACGCGCCACCAACGGGCCCAGCGCCCAGATAGAGGCGCGCATGGTTTTCACCAGATCGTACGGAGCACAGAATACATCGACCGGGCCGGCGTCAATCCATACCGAACCATTGCGCTCGACCTTCGCGCCCAGCTGGCTCAGCAGCTTCATGGTGGTATCGATGTCTTTCAGCTTAGGTACGTTTTGGATCTCTACCGGCTCTTCGGCAAGCAGCGCGGAAAAGAGGATTGGCAGGGCGGCGTTTTTTGCCCCGGAGATGGTGACTTCACCCTGAAGGCGAGTCGGCCCCTGAACACGGAATTTATCCATTGATTCTGTTCTCTATTAAAAATTCACATACGCTGCAGGGGATCCCCCACAGCTTAGAAGCCATTGAGTTTGCGGTCTCGCGCCCACTCCTGCGGAGTAAAGGCCTTGATCGACAGCGCATGGATGCGGTTGTCGGCAATATATTCCATCAGCGGCGCGTAGACGCTCTGCTGCTTTTTCACCCGACTCATGCCATCGAACATCTCACCCACAGCAATAACCTGAAAGTGGCTGCCATCGCCAGAGACGTGGACTTCCTGGAGGGGGAGTGCGTTCATCAGCACGGTCTGAATTTCATGATTTTCCATGGGCTCAAATTTATCTGATAGTGAAAACAGCCCAACATCTTAGAGGAAAGTGGCGCGGTCTTAAACAAGCAAAAAGCCCCGGCGAAAAGATTGCCAGGGCTTTCGGAATAGCTTCAGTGCTAAGACACTGAAAAGATTATGAGATCAGATCGGCAGGCAGGTTGTAAAGACCGATCAGCGTTTGCAGGTTTTCGCTCTTGCCGACCAGCTGCGCTTCCCGGCCCTGACGGCGAATCAGCGCCACAAAATGCACTAACAGCGCCAGGCCCGCGGTATCCACGCGCGTGGTCTGACTGAGATCGATGATCGCCGTTCCCGCCGTCGCCTGGGCGCGCGCCTCCCAGAGCGGGACCAGCAGATCCTGATCCAGCTCCCCGTGCAGCGCCAGCGTCTCGCCCTCGCGAGTCCAGCTCAGCTGCCCGCTCATTATTTTTTCTGTTCCAGGGTGATCGGCTGCGCAGAGATCGCTTTCAGCTGCGCGGTCAGGCCATCAACGCCCTTGGTGCGCAGCAGATCGCTCCACTCATTCTGTTTGGTGGTGATCATGCTCACCCCTTCCGCGATCATATCGTAGGCCTGCCAGTTGCCGGTCTGGGTATTTTTACGCCACTGGAAGTCAAGACGTACCGGCGGACGACCGTTCGGGTCGATGATAGTGACGCGGATCGGAACGATGGTTGCGCTGCCCAGCGGCTGCTCCGGAGCAATCTGGTAAGTCTGCCCATGGTACATCGCCAGCGCCTGACCGTAGGCCTGCTTCAGGTATTCACGGAAGGCGGCAAAATAGGCCTCACGCTGCGCAGGGGTCGCTTCTTTGTAATAGCGGCCCAGCACCAGCGCGCCGGCATATTTCACCTGTACATACGGCAATAACTCCTGGTCGACGATGTCGCGCAGATAGTTAGGATTAGCTTTAATCTTCGGCTGTTCATTCTTCAGGCGATCGAAGGTTTTCTGCGCCGCTTCATTCATCAGCTTATACGGATTGGACTGATCTGCAGCCTGGACGGCGGTCAGCGGGGCAATCACCAGCATGGCGACCATGAGTAAGCGTTTAAACATATCGTATTTCTCCTGAAATTAATGCGTCGTGCCGGCTGCCGGCGTCGCGTCAGTATGACCTTCTGCCTCGGCCTTATCATTGCCAGAATTCTGATTGTCGCCGCCCTTACTGTTATAAAGGAACTGACCAATCAGATCTTCCAGCACCATGGCGGACTTGGTGTCCTGGATAGTGCCGCCGTCTTTAAGGATAGTCGTCCCGAGGTCCGGGTCTTCAAAACCGACGTTCAGCGCCAGGTACTGCTCGCCCAGCAGGCCAGAGGTGCGGATCGCCAACGAACTGGTATCCGGGATATGGTTGTAGCGCTCATCGATATCGAGCTCCACGCGTGGCAGATAGGTTTTCGGATCGAGCGTAATGTCCGCTACCCGCCCCACTACCACGCCGCCGATGCGCACCGGCGAACGCGCCTTCAGGCCGCCGATGTTATCGAAAGTCGCATAAAGGCGATAAGTCGGCTCGGTGCGTAGCGAGGTGACGTTCGCCGCCTTCAGGCAGACAAACAGCGCCGCCAGCAGCGCCACCAGTAAGAACACCCCTACCCAGATTTCAGTTTTTTTCGTTTGCATGAACTCAATTCCCAAACATCAGCGCAGTCAGCACAAAATCCAGCCCCAGAACCGCCAGCGACGCATGCACCACGGTACGCGTTGTCGCCCGGCTAATCCCGGCGGAAGTGGGGATAGCGTCATAACCATTAAATAACGCAATCCAGGTTACCGTAATAGCGAACACCAGACTCTTAATCAGGCAGTTCACCAGATCCATTCGCCAGTCGACGGCATTTTGCATCGCGGTCCAGAAAAAACCACCGTCAATGCCTTTCCAGCTCACACCCACCAGCGCACCGCCCCAGATCCCTACCGCGACGAAGATAATCGTCAGCAGCGGCAGCGAAATGACACCGGCCCAGAAGCGTGGGGAAATGACGCGACGCAGCGGATCCACCGCCATCATCTCCATACTGGAGAGCTGTTCCGTGGCCCGCATCAGGCCAATCTCGGCGGTCAGCGCCGACCCGGCGCGGCCGGCAAACAGCAGCGCGGCGACCACCGGCCCCAGCTCACGCAGCAGCGACAGCGCCACCAGCATGCCAAGACTGGTCTCTGCGCTGTAGGTGGTTAACACCAGATACCCCTGCAGCCCGAGCACCATACCGATAAACAAGCCCGATACAATGATAATCAGCATCGACAGGACGCCGACGTTATAGAGTTGACGAACCAGCAGCGGCGCGTGCTTGCGAAACTCTGGTTTGCCGACAACGGCGTTGAATAGCATTAATCCGGCGCGTCCAAACGTCGCGGTGGTTTTAATACCGCGATGACCTAGCGCGGCCAGCGCATTAAACAGCATGAGTCGCTCAACTCCCTATGCCTAATAAATCATGGTGATAGTCGCCAGCAGGATAACGGAACGGCACCGGACCGTCGGCAATACCATCAATGAACTGACGAACCCGAGGATCGGTATTCTCCCGTAGCGACTGGGCGCTACCGTGGGCGACAATCTTTTTATCCGCCACGATATACGCGTAGTCCGCAATACTAAGCACCTCGGGCACATCGTGCGAAACCACGATGCAAGTGACACCCAGCGTGCTGTTGAGTTCGGAAATCAGCTTCACCAGCACGCCCATAGTGATGGGATCCTGCCCGACGAACGGTTCGTCGAACATAATCAGATCCGGCTCCAGGGCAATGGCTCTCGCCAGGGCGGCGCGGCGCGCCATCCCACCGGAAAGCTCAGAAGGCATTAACTTCGCCGCACCGCGTAGCCCCACCGCTTCCAGCTTCATCATCACCGTCGTATGCAGCAGCGCAGGCGGCAAATGCGTATGTTCGCGCAGCGGATAGGCAACGTTGTCAAAGACATTGAGATCGGTGAACAGCGCGCCGGACTGGAACAGCATGCTCATCCGCTTACGCACCGTATAAAGACGCGAACGCGTCATCTGCGGCACGTTCTCGCCATCAAACAGGATCTCTCCCCTGTCCGGCGGGATCTGGCCGCCGATCAGGCGTAACAGGGTAGTCTTGCCGATCCCCGAAGGTCCCATGATCGCAGTAATTTTACCGCGCGGCACCGACAGCGAGATGTCGTCGAAGATCACACGATCGCCGCGTGAAAAGCGGATACCGCGCACTTCAACTAAATTCGCCTGAGTTTGGCTCATAAAATCATCCTTACTAAACACCTGACGGGCAAGCATGGCCCTTTCTTGCGCCACAATCACAACATTTTTACAGAATCTTACCTGCACAGGTTAGCGAAAGCTGGCATTTGTTTTACTTTTGGCACACATAAAGTCAAAATTAAGAATTCGTTACGCTGCGTAGGGATAACCCAGCGAGGCGACGATTATACCTGAAGAAAGGACTTTAGATGCTCTTAGCGACGGCTCTGTTAATTATTGGTTTATTGCTGGTTGTCTACAGTGCCGATCGTCTGGTCTATGCCGCCTCCATCCTGTGTCGTATGTTGGGGATCCCGCCGCTGATCATCGGCATGACAGTGGTCAGTATCGGCACCAGCCTGCCTGAGATCATGGTCGCCACCGCGGCCTCGCTGCACGGGCAGACCGATCTGGCGGTCGGCACCGCGCTCGGATCTAATATCACCAATATCTTATTGATCCTCGGTCTCGCCGCCTTACTCAGGCCATTTACCGTGCATTCTGATATTCTGCGCCGCGAATTACCGCTAATGTTGCTGGTCAGCGTGCTGGCGGGACTGGTGCTCTACGATGGACAACTGACCCGTCTCGACGGGCTATTTTTACTGGCGTTAGCGCTTCTGTGGCTGCTGTTCACCATCAAAATCGCTCGCCTGGCGGAGCGCCAGGGAAGCGATAGCCTGACCCGCGAACAGCTGGCGGAGCTGCCACGCGAAGGGTCGCTGCCGGTCGCCCTGCTCTGGTTAGGGGTAGCGATGATCGTCATGCCGATGGCGACCCGCATGGTGGTGGATAACAGTACAGTGCTGGCAAACTATTTCGCCATCAGCGAACTGACCGTCGGCCTGACGGTGGTGGCGATAGGCACCAGCCTGCCGGAGCTGGCCACCGCCATCGCCGGGGCGCGGAAAGGGGAAGATGATATTGCCATCGGCAATATCATCGGCGCCAATATCCTTAATATCGCACTGGTGCTGGGTTTACCGGCGCTGATCGCGCCGGGGAGCTTTGCGACCGAAGCCTTCACTCGCGATTATGGCGTGATGCTGCTGGTCAGCCTGATCTTCGCAGTGCTGTGCTGGCGCCGTCAGCAGCAGCCGGGACGACTGGTTGGCGCGCTGCTGGTCGGCGGCTTTGTGGTTTGGTTGGCGATGCTGTTTTGGACAGCACCGCTCTTCGTTGAATGATTCGGGATAACATCATGTCGCAAATAGATTTGCCCACGGATTTTGACTTTCAACAGGCAGGCCGTCAGGTGCTGGAAATTGAACGTGAAGGTCTGGCCCAGCTCGATCAATACATAAATGAAGACTTTACCCATGCCTGCGAAACGATTTTCCGCTGCGGCGGGAAAGTCGTGGTGATGGGGATGGGCAAATCCGGCCACATCGGCCGCAAAATGGCGGCAACCTTCGCCAGTACCGGCACCTCGGCATTTTTTGTCCACCCCGGCGAAGCGGCGCACGGTGATTTAGGTATGGTCACGCCGCAGGATGTGGTAATTGCGCTGTCGAACTCCGGCGAATCGAATGAAATCCTCGCGCTGATCCCGGTCCTCAAGCGCCAGCAGGTGAAGCTTATCTGTATCACCAGCCGGCCGGAGAGCAGCATGGCGCGCGCGGCGGATATCCATCTGTGCGTGAAAGTGCCGAAGGAGGCCTGCCCGTTAGGACTGGCGCCCACGTCGAGCACCACCGCCGCGCTGGTGATGGGTGATGCCCTCGCCGTCGCCCTGCTGGAAGCCCGCGGCTTTACCGCTGAGGATTTCGCCCTGTCGCATCCGGGCGGCGCACTCGGCCGTAAGCTGTTGCTGCGGGTCAATGATATTATGCATACCGGTGATGAAATCCCGCACGTCGGCCTGCAGGCGACCCTGCGCGATGCGCTGCTGGAAATCACGCGTAAAAATTTAGGCATGACCGCTATCTGCGATGACGATATGAACATCATCGGTATTTTTACCGACGGTGACCTGCGCCGGGTCTTCGATACCGGCGTTGATATGCGCGATGCCAGCATTGCCGACGTCATGACCCGGGGAGGTATCCGCATCCGCCCCGGCACTCTGGCGGTGGATGCGTTAAACCTGATGCAATCCCGTCATATCACCTGCGTGCTGGTTGCCGATGGCGACCATCTGCTGGGTGTGGTACATATGCACGATCTGCTGCGCGCGGGCGTAGTGTAAGTAAGGAAAAAATAATGAATAATGCTGATGCTCAGTTAGCGACCTGCTACGGGCCGGTAAGCCAGGCGTTTGTCGATCGCGCGGCGAAGATCCGTCTACTGATCCTTGATGTCGACGGTGTATTATCCGACGGGCTTATCTATATGGGTAATCACGGCGAGGAGCTGAAAGCGTTTAACGTCCGCGATGGCTATGGTATCCGCTGCGCGCTGACCTCGGGTATTGAAGTGGCGATTATTACCGGGCGAAAAGCTAAACTGGTAGAAGATCGCTGTCAGACGCTGGGCATCACGCATTTGTACCAGGGGCAGTCGGACAAGCTGCTGGCGTTCCGCGATCTGACGGACAAACTGCACGTGCGGCCGGAAGAAGTCGCCTACATCGGCGACGATCTGATTGACTGGCCGGTGATGGCCGAAGTGGGCCTTAGCGTCGCCGTCGCCGATGCGCATCCGCTGCTGCTACCGCGGGCGAATTATGTCACGCGAATTAACGGCGGACGCGGCGCGGTACGCGAAGTCTGCGATTTGTTACTATTGGCGCAGGGCAAGTTGGATGAGGCCAAAGGGCAATCAATATGAGTAAAACCAGACGTTGGGTTATCATTTTACTGTCGCTGCTCGCGCTGATCCTTATCGGCCTGAATCTGGCGAATACGGACGACACGGCCCAGCCGGAGGTCAATCCTAACGACCCTACGTATAAAAGCGAACATACCGACACCGTGGTATACAGTCCGGAAGGCGCCCTGAGCTATCGGCTGATTGCCGAGCACGTGGAATATTTTTCCGATCAGGAGGTCTCCTGGTTTACCAAACCGGTGATGACCACCTTTGATACTAACAAGGTGCCTACCTGGTCGGTCAGAGCAGACAAAGCGAAGCTGACGAATGACCGGATGCTCTATCTTTACGGGCACGTTGAGGTGAATGCGCTCGCGCCAGATTCTCAACTGCGCAAAATTACGACGGATAACGCCCAGATAAATCTGGTAACGCAGGACGTTACCTCCGATGACATGGTGACGTTATACGGCACCACATTTAATTCCAGCGGCCTGAAAATGCGTGGAAACCTTCGCAGCAAAAATGCCGAGCTGATTGAAAAGGTGAGAACCTCTTATGAAATTCAGAACAAACAAACTCAGCCTTAAGATTGCGCTCGCCGGCGCGTTACTGGCCGCCAGCCTGCCGGCCCTCGCCAAGACGGGCGATACCGATCAGCCGATCCATATCGAGTCCGATCAGCAGTCGCTGGACATGCAGGGCAATGTCGTCACCTTCACCGGTAACGTGGTCGTGACCCAGGGGACGATCAAGATTAACGCTGATAAAGTGGTGGTCACCCGTCCAGGCAACGAGAAAGGCAAAGAGGTGATCGAAGGTTTCGGTAACCCGGCTACTTTCTATCAGATGCAGGATAACGGCAAGCCGGTAAAAGGCCGGGCGTCGAAAATGCGCTACGAGCTGCAGAACGATTACGTCGTGCTGACGGGCAACGCTTATCTGGAACAGCTCGACAGCAACATCAAGGGCGACAAGATCACCTATCTGGTGAAAGAGCAAAAAATGCAGGCCTTCAGCGATAAAGGTCGACGCGTCACCACCGTTCTGGTGCCGTCCGAGCTGCAGGATAAAAGCGGCAACCAGCAAAAGAAGAGTAACTAATCCGTTATGGCAACCTTAACTGCGAAGAATCTCGCTAAAGCGTATAAAGGCCGCCGCGTGGTGGAAGATGTCAGTCTCACCGTTAACTCGGGCGAGATTGTCGGCTTGCTCGGCCCGAACGGCGCCGGTAAAACGACCACCTTCTACATGGTGGTCGGGATTGTGCCCCGCGACGCAGGCAATATCATCATCGATGACGAAGACATCAGCCTGCTGCCGCTGCACGCGCGCGCGCGACGGGGCATCGGCTATCTGCCGCAGGAAGCGTCGATTTTCCGTCGCCTCAGCGTCTATGACAACCTGATGGCGGTCCTGCAGATCCGTGACGATCTAACCAGCGAACAACGGGAAGATCGCGCTAAAGAGCTGATGGAAGAGTTTCATATTGAGCACCTGCGCGACAGCCTCGGTCAGGCGCTCTCCGGTGGTGAACGCCGCCGCGTCGAAATCGCCCGCGCGCTGGCGGCGAATCCGAAATTTATTCTTCTGGATGAACCCTTTGCCGGCGTGGATCCGATCTCCGTTATCGATATTAAACGCATCATTGAGCACCTGCGCGACAGCGGTCTCGGCGTTCTGATTACCGACCATAACGTCCGTGAGACCCTCGCGGTCTGCGAACGCGCGTATATTGTCAGTCAGGGACACCTTATCGCTCATGGTACACCGCAGCAGATCCTCGAAGATGAGCAGGTTAAGCGCGTGTATCTTGGGGAAGACTTCAGACTCTGATAGGGTAGAGGTTACAGACGTTTTAGCCGGAGATATTTACCCTGAACATGAAGCAAGGTTTGCAATTAAGGCTTAGCCAACAGCTTGCCATGACGCCGCAGCTGCAGCAGGCAATTCGTTTGCTGCAGTTGTCCACGTTAGAACTCCAGCAAGAGCTCCAGCAAGCGCTGGAAAGTAACCCGTTGCTTGAGCAAACCGATCTTCACGACGAGGTAGAGGCAAAAGAGGTGGAGGACCGCGAGTCCCTCGATACCGTCGATGCGCTTGAGCAAAAAGAGATGCCCGACGAACTGCCTCTCGATGCCAGCTGGGATGAAATCTATACCGCTGGCACGCCGTCGGGTAACGGCGTCGACTATCAGGACGACGAGCTTCCAGTCTATCAAGGCGAGACCACCCAGACGCTGCAGGACTATCTGATGTGGCAGGTTGAGCTGACGCCTTTCACCGACACCGACCGCGCTATTGCCACCTCTATCGTCGACGCCGTCGACGATACGGGCTACCTCACGATTCAGATTGAAGATATTGTCGACAGCATCGGCGATGACGAGATCGGCCTGGAGGAGGTGGAAGCGGTCCTCAAGCGAATCCAGCGTTTTGATCCGGTTGGCGTCGCAGCGAAAGATCTGCGCGACTGCCTGCTGATCCAGCTGTCGCAATTTGCTAAAGAGACGCCGTGGCTGGAAGAGGCGCGGCTGATTATCAGCGACCATCTTGATCTGCTGGCCAACCATGATTTCCGCACTCTAATGCGAGTCACCCGCCTGAAAGAAGAGGTGCTTAAAGAGGCGGTCAACCTGATCCAGTCCCTGGATCCTCGCCCTGGCCAGTCCATTCAGACCAGCGAACCGGAATATGTCATCCCGGATGTGCTGGTGCGCAAGGTGAGCGGCCGCTGGACCGTCGAGCTCAACGCCGACAGCATTCCACGGTTGAAAATAAATCAGCAGTATGCGGCAATGGGCAACAGCGCCCGCAATGACGCCGACGGCCAGTTCATTCGCAGCAATCTGCAGGAAGCCCGCTGGCTGATTAAAAGTCTGGAAAGCCGCAACGATACCCTGCTGCGCGTCAGCCGCTGCATCGTAGAGCAGCAGCAGGCTTTTTTCGAACAGGGTGAAGAGTATATGAAGCCGATGGTGCTGGCCGATATCGCCCAGGCCGTCGAGATGCATGAATCGACGATTTCCCGTGTCACCACGCAAAAATATCTGCACAGTCCGCGCGGTATTTTTGAACTGAAGTATTTCTTCTCCAGCCATGTGAATACCGAAGGCGGAGGCGAAGCCTCGTCGACGGCGATTCGCGCGCTGGTGAAGAAGCTCATCGCCGCGGAAAACCCCGCGAAGCCGTTGAGCGACAGTAAGCTCACCTCCATGCTGTCCGAGCAGGGTATTATGGTGGCGCGCCGCACTGTCGCGAAGTACAGAGAGTCTTTATCCATCCCGCCGTCAAACCAGCGTAAACAACTGGTCTGACATAACCGATAAGGAAGACACTATGCAGCTCAACATTACAGGACACAACGTCGAAATTACGCCTGCGATGCGCGAATTCGTTACGGCGAAGTTCAGCAAGCTGGAGCAATTTTTCGACCGGATCAATCAGGTCTATATTGTGTTAAAAGTAGAGAAAGTGACGCAAATTGCGGACGCGAATCTGCATGTCAACGGTGGCGAAATCCATGCCAGTGCGGAAGGGCAGGATATGTATGCGGCTGTCGATGGTCTTATCGACAAGCTGGCAAGACAGTTAACGAAGCACAAAGATAAACTAAAACAACACTAATTGTCCGGGCCCCCTTGCGCCCGCCGCTGGATATCATCGGCGACGGGCGCGGGGGCGCTCAGGTGAAATTATGATGAACAACGATTCGGCTCTACAACTGAGCAACGTCCTGAACCAGGAATGTACCCGTAGCCAGGTGCACTGCCAGAGCAAGAAGCGTGCTCTGGAAATCATCAGCGAACTGGCCGCCAAACAGTTAAGTTTGCCGCCGCAGGTGGTGTTCGAAGCGATCCTCACCCGCGAAAAAATGGGCAGTACCGGGATCGGCAATGGTATCGCCATTCCCCACGGAAAACTGGAAGAGGATACGCTGCGTGCTGTCGGCGTTTTTGTCCAGCTGGAAACCCCCATCGCCTTCGACGCGATCGACAATCAACCTGTCGACCTGCTGTTCGCGCTGCTGGTGCCGGCCGACCAGACAAAAACTCACCTGCATACGCTCTCCCTGGTGGCCAAACGGCTGGCGGACAAAGCGATTTGTCGTCGCCTGCGCGCGGCGCAGAGCGATGAAGAGTTGTATGAGATCATCACCGAAGCAGGAAGCAGCGATGACGCATAACGGCAGTCGCACCTTATCCTTTATCGTACTGAGGAGAAACGGTACATGGTACTGATGATCGTCAGCGGCCGCTCGGGCTCGGGGAAATCCGTCGCTCTGCGAGCGCTGGAAGATATGGGCTTTTACTGCGTGGATAACCTGCCGGTCGTGCTGCTGCCCGACCTGGCGCGGTCGCTGGCTGACCGCAATATCTCCGCGGCCGTCAGCATCGACGTGCGTAACATGCCGGAATCCCCGGAGATCTTCGAGCAGGCGATGCAGAATCTGCCGGAATGTTTTTCTCCGCAGCTGCTGTTCCTTGATGCCGACCGCAATACCCTGATCCGCCGGTACAGCGATACCCGTCGCCTGCACCCGCTCTCCAGCAAGAATCTGTCGCTGGAAAGCGCCATCGACGAAGAGAGCGATCTGCTGGAGCCCCTGCGCTCCCGCGCCGATCTGATCGTCGATACGTCGGAAATGTCGGTGCATGAGCTGGCGGAAATGCTGCGTACCCGACTGCTGGGTAAACGCGAGCGTGAACTGACGATGGTCTTCGAATCCTTCGGCTTCAAGCACGGTATTCCGATCGATGCCGATTACGTCTTTGACGTGCGCTTTCTGCCCAACCCGCACTGGGATCCGAAACTGCGTCCAATGACCGGTCTGGATAAACCAGTGGCCGCCTTCCTCGATCGGCACACTGAAGTGCACAACTTTATTTATCAGACCCGAAGCTATCTTGAGCTATGGTTACCGATGCTGGAGACCAACAATCGCAGCTATCTGACGGTGGCCATTGGCTGTACCGGCGGTAAACATCGTTCGGTTTATATTGCTGAACAACTGGCTGACTACTTCCGCTCGCGCGGCAAGAACGTGCAGTCTCGTCATCGGACGCTGGAAAAACGTAAATCATGACCGTAAAGCAGACCGTTGAAATCACCAATAAGCTGGGCATGCACGCCCGCCCGGCGATGAAGCTGTTCGAACTGATGCAGAATTTCGATGCCGAAGTACTGCTGCGCAACGATGAAGGCACGGAGGCGGAAGCCAACAGCGTGATTGCCCTGCTGATGCTGGACTCGGCGAAAGGGCGACAGATAGAGGTGGAGGCCAGCGGTCCGCAGGAAGTTGAAGCCCTCGCCGCGGTGATTGCCCTGTTTAACGCTGGCTTTGACGAAGACTAAACGTGACGCTTCCCGGCGGCGGACGACTGGCGACTGTACCAGCCCCGGCGCCGGAGTAACCCGCTAATAGAGCTTATGCTCGCGCATGAACCCTTCCCCGCCCAGCTGTCGCATCTGGCGTAAGATCCAGGCCTGACGACTGCGCACATAGCCTGACGGCGCATCGGCGCGATAGCGGATCGGGTTCGGCAGCACCGCGGCCAGCAGAGCCGCTTCCCCCGGCGTCAGCTGACTGGCGGGTTTATGAAAATAGCGCTGGGCGGCCGCTTCCACACCAAATATCCCATCGCCGAACTCGGCAATATTCAGGTAGACGGTCAGGATCCGCTTTTTACTCCACACGGTTTCGATCCCGACAGTCAGCCCGGCTTCCAGCCCCTTACGCAGCCAGCTGCGGCCATCCCATAAAAACAGGTTTTTCGCCGTCTGCTGCGACAGCGTTGACGCGCCGCGGATGCGGGTCTCGTGACGTTCATTGTGCGCCAGCGCTTTCTCAATCGCCGACACGTCGAACCCCCAGTGTTCCGGGAACTTCTGATCTTCGGCGGCAATCACCGCCAGCCCCATCCATGGGGAGATCTTATCCATGGCAACCCAGTCGGAATGCGCCAGATAATGGAAATCACCGGACAGCCAGGCGCTCACCTGCCGCTCAAGCATCACCGCCGAAAACGGCACCGGCAGCACGCTAAACAGCGCGATCCCCCCGCCCCAGAAAACGGCGGCGATCAGCAGCAGACGCAATGCCAGACGTTTTAGCAGCGCAAGGGGCGCAACGCGGAGCCTCATGCGCTCAGCGCCAGCACGCGGGCCACCAGCTTCTCAATTCCGGTGGCGGCTTGCGCAATGTCCTCCGCCAGCATATACGCCGGAGTGGTGACCACTTTGTTGTCTTCATCCACCACGATGTCGTCGACCGGGCAAGGCACGTGCTCTGCCCCCATCTCTTCCACCACATCGGCGGTATCAAGATCGGTCCCAATGGTTATCCGCAGCGGAAACGCAAAGATCTTCGGTAGCATCGCCGGGGCAATGCACATAAAGCCCAGCGGCTTGCCGGTCTGATGCATCGCCAGCGCCAGGGCCCGCAGATCGGGATCCACCTGGCATTCGCTGCCCTCGGCGGCGAAGCTGCTTAGATTTTTCGCCGCGCCGAATCCGCCAGGGACGATCAGCGCGTCCAGCGTCTCCGCACGCGCCTGCACCAGCGGCAGGATGTCGCCGCGGGCGATACGCGCTGCTTCCACCAGCACATTGCGCTGCTCTGGCATCGCCTCCCCGGTCAGATGGTTGATGACATCGCGCTGCGGTTTATCGGGCGCAAAGCACACTGCCTGCGCGCCGTTGCGCGCGATCGCCAGCAGGGTAATCACCGCCTCATGGATTTCACTGCCGTCGTACACGCCGCAGCCGCCCAGTACCACACCAATTTTTTTCATCGCTTTCGCTCCTCCATGCAACTCGCTGAAACCAGTCAAAAATGTCGATTAACTCGCTATGCTTCACATATTTTACTGATTCATGTAACAAATTAGTTAAGCTTTGCTATCTTAATGAGCGAGCAATCCACTTCTTCGGTTGCGCCACGTAACAACATCACTCAAACAACACTGGCTCAACCACCAGTTCCCTGGTGTTGGCGCAGTATTCGCGCACCCCGGTCTGTCCGGGGTCATTTTTTGCTGGCTTTCGCCACCCACGCCTTCAGTACCGCTACATCGTTTTGCCACTCGGATTTCATCTCTTCAACCCATTCAGCGACATTATCAGACCAGGCAGGCAGATCCGGAGTCTGGATCTGCTGGCCCAGCTGCTGGATGTGGCGCAGTCCGATAGAACCGGCCGCCCCTTTGATCTTATGCCCCTCTTCGACAATCCCTTTTTGGTCGCGGGCGGTCAGATTAGACTCCAGAACGGACATGTAGCCCGGCATCATCTTCTCAAACACCGCGAGACCATCGTTGATAAGCTTCGGTCCCACCAGCTCGATATATTGCTCCAGCATATCGGTATCCAGCACCGCGTCGGCTTTATGCAGATCGGCCGCCGGCGCTTCCTGCGCTTCCTCATCCGGTGCATCCCAGAATTTCTTGATCATGGCCGTTAGCGCTGGCACCGATAGCGGCTTACTTAACACATCGTCCATCCCGGCGTCGAGATACTCTTTTTTATTCTTCAGCACGTTGGCGGTCAGGGCGACCAGCGGCGGTAGCTCGTCAGCGGCAAAGCGCT
Organism: Klebsiella sp. 64; assembly: GCF_018223915.1. NCBI lineage: Bacteria > Pseudomonadati > Pseudomonadota > Gammaproteobacteria > Enterobacterales > Enterobacteriaceae > Klebsiella > Klebsiella sp. 64. The sequence continues at coordinate 56,585 of NZ_JAGRQZ010000012.1, read as the reverse complement.
GTTTCAGTTCCCGGGAAATATCCAGTCCGGTCATATCCGGTAACTGAATATCCAACAGCACAAGGTCATATTCGCCTGGCTCAAACATCTCCAGCGCGGCTTTCCCGGTCATCGCCACATCAACGCTGTTACCCAGTTTTTCCAGCACTGAACGGGCCACAATAACGTTGAGCTCAATGTCCTCAACCAGCAGCACGTTGAGCGCCGGTAATGGCATGTCGTCTTCCGCCAGCGTATCTTCCACTTCTTCCGCAATGGCAGGCGCATGGACGGTAAGCGTAAAGGTCGCCCCTTTACCCGGCTGGCTGGTAACGCTGATATCACCGCCCATATTACGCGCCAGGCGACGCGAGACGGCGAGACCAATCCCGGTTCCGGTGGCCGGTTTGCCGCCGTGGCTGTCTTTGACCTGGTAATACATGGCGAAAATTTTGTCCTGTTCCGCTTCAGGAATACCAATTCCGGAGTCTTCCACTTCGAAGTGCAGGATATCGCCTTCGTCATAGCGCACGCGGACGTTCACCCCTCCGCCCTGCGGGGTAAACTTCACGGCGTTACTGATAAGATTCCACAGGATCTGCCGCAGGCGGGTCCCATCCGTGATTACCTTATGCGGCAGCGGCAGGCTCGGCTCCAGCACAAAGCGCAGCCCCTTCTGCTGTGCCTGCAAGCCGGATAGGTTTTCAAGGTCGGCAAGGAAGCTGGTGAAGTCCACCGGCTGGTTATCGAGCTGCACCTTGCGGCGCTCCATTTTGTCCATGTCGATAATATCATTGAAGATATTCCCCAGCGTCACCGCCGAGACATGGATAGTTTTCAGGTATTTTTCCTGCTCGCTGGTCAGTTCGGTATCCAGCAAAATTCGGCTCAGCCCGACGATCCCGTTTAGCGGGGTACGCAGCTCATGACTGATGGTGGAAATAAAGGTGGTTTTATCCCGGCTGGCGCGCTCAAGAGCGTCCTGATAGCGTTTACGTTCGGTGATATCGCGGCCGAAGCCCATCAGGCCGCGACGCTTACCGACGCGATCGTAGTAGGGGACCTTGCGGATTTCAAAGCACGCTTTGCGGCCATCGGGATAGTCCAGCCACTGCTCATAGGTCAGCGATACATTATGGCGGAACACCTTCTCGTCGGTCTCCAGTACCTTTTCCGCCGCCTCTTCGCTATAGACGTCCTGCGGTTTGAGGTGGATCAGCTGTTTCTCGCTTTTGCCGGTCAGCAGCTCCATCGCCCGGTTACAGCCTGAAAACTCCTTATCCTCATTGCGATAGAAGACCAGGTCCGGGGAAGCATCAAGGAAAGAGCGCAGAAAGGAGGATTGCTGTTCGAGCTGGATCTGCGTCTCTTCACGCTCTTTCATCTCAATCTTCAACTGCTCGAGGGTGGTCTCGCGCTCGGCTTCCGCTTTTTCACGTTCGCCAATCTCCTGATTCAACTGCGCGATGTTATCTTTCAGTTGGACGTTCAGCTTTAGATCGCGCTCACGCATCTCCTCCAGCTTGTCCACCAGCCGCGAAAGACGCTGACGGGACTCTTCGAGCTGCTCCACCACCACCGAGAGAAAGTAGACCGCCCAAGGCGTGATCAGCAGGCCAAAGAAGATAGAGCGGATAACGTCGATACTTTCAACCTGGCCATGCAGCACCATGGTAACCGCCATCTGTACCACGATGGCCAGCACCACCAGCGCAAGAGCCAACAGCATCGAAAAGCGGACCAGACCCAGCTTCATCATCAGGTCGACATAATACTGCGCCAGCATACGAATTTGCTTCATAGGGGATTCCTTCACGACAACTCCGCACAATAATACTCAATTCTGAGCAATGCGCTGTAAGTTGTGCAAAAAATGCGGGCAGGAGTCGATACGGCGGCCGGCCGCTGAGGCGAACCAGCCGCAAAAGAGGGGGATCAGGAGAGGGATTAACGCTTGCTTAACGCCTCCCAGAGTCCTTTCAGGTAGGTCACGCCAAGGGCGCGGTCGAACAGGCCATAGCCCGGCCGTCCGGTCTCTCCCCAGATAAAGCGACCATGATCCGGGCGAATATAGCCGTCGAATCCGTTGTCATACAGCGCTTGCATCACTTTGTACATATCCAGGGAGCCGTACTCTGACGGATGGGCGCACTCGTAAAAGTCTTTATCCTGCATCAGCTTTATATTGCGGACGTGGGCAAAATGAATTCGCTTACGCCGCGTAAATTCGGCCAGGATGGCGTACACGTCATTATCAGGATCTTCGGCAATCGAGCCGGTGCAGAGCGTAATGCCGTTGGCGGGTGAATCGACGGCCCGGCAGATCCAGTCCAGATCGTCGCGGTTTTTGACCACCCGCGGCAGGCCAAAAATGGAGTACGGCGGGTCGTCCGGGTGGATCGCCATTTTCACCCCAACCTCTTCGCAAACCGGGATCACCGCCTGCAGAAAATAAACCAGGTTCTCCCGCAGCTTCTGATCATCCACCGCGCTATATTTGGCAAACAGGGTCTGCACCTCCGCCAGCCGTTCCGGCTCCCAGCCCGGCAAGGCGAAGCCGTTTGAATTCTCAAGCACCTCCTTCACCACGTCTTCCAGCCGCTTATCGATATCTTTCTTCTCAAACGCCATCGTCAGCGAGCCATCCGGCAGGACGTAGTTCATATCCGTCTTCATCCAGTCGAAAACCGGCATGAAGTTATAGCAGATGACTTTAACGCCAAAGCGGGCAAGGTTGCGGATGGTCTGCTGGTAGTTGGCAATATAGCGCTCACGGGTAGGTAGGCCGATTTTGATGTCGTCATGGATGTTGACGCTCTCTATCACCTCCATTTTCAGGCCTGCGGCATGGGCCTGACCGACCAGACGCTCAATTTTATCCACCGGCCATACTTCGCCCACCGCGACGTCGTAGAGCGCGCCGACCACCCCCTCAACGCCAGGCACCTGGCGAATATGTTCTAATGAAATCTTGTCTTCCTCTGGTCCAAACCAGCGCATTGTCATCTGCATTGTCTTCACCTGCTCAACTTAGTTTAATTTACCCTACTACCATACCAGTAATCATAGATGATTGAGCGTTGGCTGTCGTGATAGCGATCACATTCCTGCCGACCGGCTCGCAAGCGGCGAATGCGTCGGCGCATTCATAATTTTTTTCAATTTATTTCAATAGATTAATCATGCCATGGCTTTTTCTGCCGAGCTTTCTCAAATGTGATCCAGGCCTGATTATGATCTTTTGCATACTTGTATGGTAATAAAAGTAGCGTAATTTGTTCAGAAAAAAGACAATGGAAGGAATCAAAATGAGAAGCGTCGTCGTCAAAGAGCCAGGCCAACTGAACATTGAATCACGTCCGGTTCCAGTTCCGGGCGCCCATGAAGTACGGGTGAAAATTGCTTTTGCCGGGATCTGTGGTTCCGATGTACACATCTATCACGGCCACAACCCTTTCGCGAAATATCCCCGCGTCATCGGCCATGAATTCTATGGCATCATCGACGCCGTCGGCGAGCAGGTATCTCCGGCACGCATCGGCGAGCGTGTCGCGGTGGACCCCGTTGTCAGCTGCGGCCATTGTTATCCTTGCTCGGTAGGAAGGCCGAATGTCTGTACGCAGCTCCAGGTCATAGGAGTTCACCGCGACGGGGGATTTAGCGACTATGCCTGCGTGCCGGCGAAAAATGCCTGGCGCATCCCCGAGGCTATCAGCGACCGTCAGGCAACGATGGTTGAGCCTTTTACCATCGCGGCAAATATTACCGCCCAGCTGCAGCCCACGGCGCAAGATATTGCCCTGGTTTACGGCGCTGGCCCGATGGGGCTGACGATCATTCAGGCGCTAAAGGGGGTATATGGCGTTAAGCAGGTGATCGTCGTGGATCGCATTGCCGAACGTCTGCAGATGGCCCGGGAAAACGGCGCCGATCTGACGCTCGATAACACTGACCAGCCGCTCGCGGAACAGCTGGCGCAGCGGCAGCTTGCCCCCACGCTGGTCATTGATGCCGCCTGCCACCCGGCGATCCTGCAGGAAGCCATTCTCCTCGCCTCCCCCGCCGCCCGCATCGGTATACTCGGTTTCTCCGGCGAGGCCTCGACCCTCACTCAGCAAAGCATCACCAGTAAAGAAATTTCTATTTTCTCCTCCCGGCTGAACAGCGGGCGTTTTCCGCTGGTCATCGACTGGATGGAGAAAGGCCTTATTCGTCCGGAGGCGTTAATCACCCATTGTATGCCGCTGGAGCAGGTGAAAGAGGCCATGGAGATTTTTGCTAACGACCGTAAGACCTGCTGCAAAGTGCTGCTGCAGCTGGGTTAAACCGGCATCGTATAGAATAACGGCCGACGGATATCTGCATATCCGCCGCGCCTGATATAAATAATATAATGAGCATGGTGTTATCATGGGAAAAAATATCCGCTGGATTATCGTCCTGTTATTATTTTTAGTATATATGATAAATTATCTGGACCGGGTGGCATTATCCATTACGGTCCCGATGATTGAAAAGGACCTTGCACTTAACGCTGAACAATTCGGCATTATTTTCGGCAGCTTTTTCTTCGGCTACGCGGTATTTAATTTTATTGGCGGTTTGGCCGTGGATAAGTTTGGCGCAACGCTGGTAATGGGCCTGGCGGTCGGTCTGTGGTCGCTGTTTTGCGGCTTAACCGCGGTAGCCACCGGCTTTTATTCCATGCTGGTGCTGCGGGTGCTTTTCGGGATGGCGGAAGGCCCGATCTGCGCATCGGCGAACAAGATGATCAACGGCTGGTTTCCTAAAAAGCAAGCGGCTACCGCCGTCGGCTTTCTCAGCGCAGGCTCTCCGCTGGGCGGCGCGGTCGCCGGCCCCATCGTCGGTTACCTGGCCCTGGCATTCGGCTGGCGCCCGGCTTTTATGATTATTTTCGCTATCGGTATTGTATGGATGATAGCGTGGTTTTTCATTGCCGCTAATTCGCCCGAAAAGCACAAAAAAGTCAGCCAGGAAGAACTTAAGCTGATTAATAAAATGAAAGAAGAAGAAGTCGCGCTGGAAACAATAGAAAATCAAACAGCTCACTCGCTGGGTTATTATTTGAAACAGCCAATTATTCTGGTAACGGCCTTTGCCTTCTTCTGCTACAACTATATTCTGTTTTTCTTTCTCAGCTGGTTCCCGTCCTATCTGGTACAACAGCACCATCTGGATATTAAACAGATGAGCCTTACCACTATGATCCCATGGATAGTCGGCTTTGTCGGTCTGGCGCTTGGGGGCTATATTTCCGATAAAATTTTTAAACTCACCGGGCGCCTGCTGCTGTCGCGCAAAATTGTGCTGGTGGTATGCCTGCTGATGGCCGCTATCTGCGTGGGACTGGCGGGTACCGTCAGCAGCGTCGTGCCTGCCGTTCTGCTGATGTCGGTCTCCATCTTTTTCCTCTATGTAACCGGGGCGATCTACTGGGCGATTATCCAGGACGTGGTGCATAAATCCCGCGTCGGCGGCGCCAGCGGCTTTATCCATCTTATCGGCAGCGTCTCCGGCATCGTGGGGCCGATTGTTACCGGCTATATCGTGCAGTCTACTGGTAAATTTGACAGCGCTTTCGTTCTCGCCGGCACTATCGCCGCGCTTGGCGCCCTGCTGGTGCTGTTCGTGATCAAAACTCCGCGTGTGACGATGAAAGCCAGCCAGGCATAAATGGCAGGAGCGCGATGTCCGGCATTGTTCCCGACATCGCGCTCGTACTTCTCACTCAGCCTGGGGAGCAACCCAGCTACGGCCCAGCGCCGAGCCCTGAGCGCCCTGCTGATTCAGATAACGATCCAGTTCAACCATGCCGGTCCAGCGATTTTCACACCACAGCGGCGCCAACAGCGTGGGCCGACGGGCGCTGGCGGAAATACGGTGGTAGATCACCTCCGGCGGCGTATGGCGGATCATCTCTCCAGCGGTGACGGTATACGCCTCCAGCTCAATGCCATCGAGACGCCCGGCCTGCCACGCTTTGGCCATAATGCTGCCTTTCACAATATGCAGTGGATGCAATTTGATCCCATCCACGCCGGTCGCCACTACCTGCTCCAGCGTCTGCAGACAATGCCCCTGGCTCTCTCCGGGCAGACCGACGATCAGATGCGCACAGACTTTCAGCCCCCGCTCTCGCGCCAGGCGCGCGGTACGCTGATAACAGGCGAAATCGTGTCCACGGTTAATGCGATGCAGGGTCTTGTCATGAGCAGTTTGCAGCCCCAGCTCCAGCCATACCTCATACCCTTGCTGATGGTATTCACTCAGCAGGTCAAGGACCGCTTGCGGAACGCAGTCCGGGCGGGTGCCGACGCACAGGCCAACGATATTTGCGGCACTGACGGCCTGACGATACATTGAACGGAGCACCTGCACTTCAGCGAAGGTGCTGGTGTAGGCCTGAAAATAGGCCAGATAGCGCTTCGCCCGGTTGACGAGCTGCGCCTGATGAGCGAGCTGTTCGGCGATAGAGCGATGCTGCTGCGCCTCATCGGCAAACGATGCCACGTTACAGAAAGTACAACCGCCGCGGCCCAGCGTGCCGTCGCGGTTTGGGCAGCTAAAACCGCCGTGCAGCGTTAGCTTATGGACCTTTTCGCCATAGCGACGCATAAGATCCCCACCAAACATATTGACTAATTTCTGTAACTGCATAATCTGATAGACCGCCCTCAACAAAGGGGGCCAAGCCTGCCACTTTTCGTCACCGACGGCGATGACCTGGATCAATCGTCAGCGCGGCGACCAACCCTATTGCATAAACAATCAAGATTACTGCAATTTCATTCAACCACCAGGTGATGAGTTTTCCTTATATTTTATCTTCGCATTGCCCTAATCTGCTTTCTGGTAAAAAACGGTATTAATGTCCAGTAGTTAAAAATATTGCAGTCAAATATGCTAATAATGAAATATATTTCAGCGCATATTGGTAATGCAAAGCCGCGTGCACAGTGAGACAGATCACACTAGCCGCACCACCAGCAGGCGTATTCAAAGCATAAAAATTGCCATTATTTTCTTTAATAACAATTAGTTAACTTGGGTATAGCACATTTTTGTATTAATAAGATTGCCATTTGACGTAAGTGTGGATTCCCGATAAGTTGGGAATCCGCTGGAAGCTTTCTGGATGAGCACTCTGCTCATCATATTTATGCAGTAATTGAGATTCCCTCTTAACAGCAAGTCCTCAAACTTGTGTACCGATGCGAAAAGGATTTAAAGAGGGCGAATGCGAGGTGTAAACCCCGTCGCCATGCTCTTTCTGTGCCTGTGCGCAATCGGTATCGGAGGGTGTCCGTAGAGCCTGGGGAGGTTCACTGATATGTTGTACGACAAATCCCTTGAGAGGGATAACTGTGGTTTCGGCCTGATCGCCCACATAGAAGGCGAACCTAGCCACAAGGTAGTGCGAACCGCAATACACGCACTGGCCCGCATGCAGCACCGTGGCGCAATCCTTGCCGATGGTAAAACCGGCGACGGTTGCGGTCTGCTGCTGCAAAAACCCGATCGTTTCTTCCGCATCGTTGCCGAAGAGCGCGGCTGGCGTTTAGCCAAAAACTACGCCGTTGGGATGCTGTTCCTGAATAAAGATCCTGAGCTGGCTAAAGCGGCGCGCCGCATCGTTGAAGAAGAACTTCAGCTTGAGACCCTGTCGATTGTCGGCTGGCGCGATGTGCCGACCAACGAAGGCGTGCTCGGTGAAATCGCCCTCTCCTCGCTGCCCCGTATTGAGCAAATCTTTGTCAACGCCCCGGCTGGCTGGCGCCCGCGCGATATGGAGCGCCGTCTGTTTATTGCGCGTCGTCGCATTGAAAAACGTCTGCAGGAAGACAAAGATTTCTACGTTTGTAGCTTGTCCAATCTGGTCAACATCTATAAAGGTCTGTGTATGCCGGCGGATTTGCCGCGCTTCTACCTGGACCTCGCGGACCTGCGCCTGGAGTCGGCTATCTGCCTGTTCCACCAGCGCTTCTCCACCAACACCGTACCACGCTGGCCGTTGGCGCAGCCGTTCCGCTACCTGGCGCACAACGGTGAAATTAACACCATTACCGGCAACCGCCAGTGGGCCCGCGCCCGTACCTATAAGTTCCAGACCCCGCTGATCCCAGACCTGCACGACGCCGCGCCGTTCGTTAACGAAACCGGCTCCGACTCCAGTTCCATGGACAACATGCTGGAGCTGCTGCTGGCCGGCGGGATGGACATCGTGCGCGCCATGCGTCTGCTGGTGCCGCCAGCCTGGCAGAACAACCCGGATATGGATCCGGAGCTGCGTTCGTTCTTCGACTTTAACTCCATGCATATGGAGCCGTGGGACGGCCCGGCGGGCATCGTCATGTCCGATGGCCGCTATGCGGCCTGTAACCTCGACCGTAACGGTCTGCGCCCGGCGCGCTACGTCATTACCAAAGATAAGCTCATCACCTGCGCCTCCGAAGTCGGCATCTGGGATTACCAGCCTGACGAAGTGGTCGAGAAAGGCCGCGTGGGCCCGGGCGAGCTGATGGTTATCGATACCCGTGCCGGACGCATTCTGCACTCAGCGGAAACCGATGACGATCTGAAGAGCCGCCATCCGTATAAAGAGTGGATGGAGAAAAACGTTCGTCGCCTGGTGCCGTTCGAAGATCTGCCGGACGAAGAGGTTGGCAGCCGCCAGCTGGATAACGACACGCTCGCCAGCTACCAGAAACAGTTTAACTACAGCGCGGAAGAGCTGGACTCCGTCCTGCGCGTGCTCGGCGAAAATGGCCAGGAAGCAGTCGGTTCGATGGGCGATGACACGCCTTTCGCCGTGCTCTCCAGCCAGCCGCGCATTATCTACGATTACTTCCGTCAGCAGTTCGCCCAGGTGACTAACCCGCCGATCGACCCGCTGCGCGAAGCGCACGTCATGTCGCTGGCTACCAGCATCGGCCGTGAAATGAACGTCTTCTGCGAAGCGGAAGGCCAGGCGCATCGTCTGAGCTTCAAATCGCCGATCCTGCTGTACTCCGATTTTAAACAGCTGACGACGATGGAAGAAGAGCACTATCGCGCCGACGTCCTCGATATCACGTTCAACCCGGCAGAGGCCTCCCTCAGCGAGACGGTGAAAGCGCTGTGCGATAAAGCGGAGCAAATGGTGCGCGACGGCACCGTGCTGCTGGTGCTCTCTGACCGCAACATCGCCAAAGACCGTCTGCCGGTACCGGCGCCGATGGCCGTTGGCGCGATCCAGACCCGTCTGGTCGATAAAAGCCTGCGCTGCGATGCCAACATCATCGTTGAAACCGCCAGCGCCCGCGATCCGCACCACTTCGCCGTGCTGCTCGGCTTTGGGGCGACGGCTATCTATCCCTACCTCGCCTACGAAACGCTGGCGAAGCTGGTCGACAGCAAAGCCATCGATAAACCGTACCGTGCGGTGATGCTGAACTATCGCAACGGTATCAATAAAGGTCTGTATAAGATCATGTCCAAGATGGGGATCTCGACCATCGCCTCCTACCGCTGCTCGAAGCTGTTCGAAGCGGTCGGTCTGCATCGCGATGTCTCCGAGCTCTGCTTCCAGGGCGTGGTCAGCCGCATCGGCGGCGCCAGCTTCGACGACTTCCAGCAGGATCTGCTGAATCTGTCGAAACGCGCCTGGCTGGCGCGTAAGCCACTGGCCCAGGGCGGTTTGCTGAAATATGTGCACGGCGGCGAATATCATGCCTACAACCCGGACGTGGTGCGCACCCTGCAGCAGGCCGTGCAGAGCGGCGAATACAGCGATTATCAACAATACGCGAAACTGGTTAACGAACGTCCAGCGGCCACGCTGCGCGACCTGCTGGCGCTCAACCCAGGCGAAGACGCCATCAGCATCGACGAAGTAGAGCCGGCGAAGGAGCTGTTTAAACGCTTCGATACCGCGGCGATGTCGATCGGCGCCCTGAGCCCGGAAGCGCACGAGTCGCTGGCGGAAGCGATGAACAGCATCGGCGGCTTCTCCAACTCCGGTGAAGGCGGTGAAGACCCGGCGCGCTACGGCACTAATAAAGTGTCGCGCATCAAGCAGGTCGCGTCCGGCCGCTTCGGCGTCACGCCAGCCTACCTGGTCAATGCCGACGTCATCCAGATCAAAGTCGCCCAGGGGGCGAAACCGGGTGAAGGTGGCCAGCTGCCGGGTGATAAAGTCACCCCGTACATCGCCAAACTGCGCTATTCGGTACCGGGCGTCACGCTGATTTCCCCGCCGCCGCACCACGATATCTACTCTATCGAGGATCTGGCGCAGCTGATTTTCGACCTCAAGCAGGTCAATCCGAAAGCGATGATTTCGGTCAAACTGGTTTCTGAGCCGGGCGTTGGCACCATCGCCACCGGCGTGGCCAAAGCCTATGCCGACCTGATCACCATCGCCGGCTACGACGGCGGCACCGGGGCGAGCCCGCTCTCTTCGGTGAAATATGCCGGCTGTCCGTGGGAGCTCGGCCTGGTGGAAACCCAGCAGGCGCTGGTCGCTAACGGTCTGCGTCATAAGATCCGTCTGCAGGTGGATGGCGGCCTGAAAACCGGTCTTGATATCATCAAAGCGGCGATCCTCGGCGCGGAGAGCTTCGGTTTCGGTACCGGCCCGATGGTCGCGCTGGGCTGTAAATACCTGCGTATTTGCCACCTGAACAACTGCGCTACCGGCGTGGCGACCCAGGATGACAAACTGCGTAAGAATCACTATCACGGTCTGCCGTTCAAAGTGACCAACTACTTTGAATTTATCGCCCGTGAGACCCGCGAGCTGATGGCCCAGCTGGGCGTCAAGCGTCTGGTGGATCTGATTGGCCGCACCGATCTGCTCAAAGAGCTGGATGGGTTCACCGCCAAGCAGCAGAAACTGGATCTGGGTAAACTGCTGGAGACCGCAGAGCCGCATCCGGGCAAAGCGCTGTACTGCACCGAGAACAACCCACCGTTCGATAACGGCGTGCTCAACGCCCAGCTGCTGCAGCAGGCGAAACCGTACGTGGATGAAAAGCAGAGCAAGACGTTCTGGTTTGATATTCGTAACACCGACCGCTCCGTGGGGGCCTCGCTGTCCGGGTATATCGCCCAGACCCATGGCGACCAAGGACTGGCGGGCGACCCGATCGTCGCTCACTTTAGCGGCACCGCGGGCCAGAGCTTCGGCGTGTGGAACGCCGGCGGCGTGGAACTGCATCTGACTGGCGACGCCAACGACTACGTCGGGAAAGGCATGGCGGGCGGTCTGCTGGCCATTCGTCCGCCGGTGGGCTCTGCGTTCCGCAGCCATGAAGCCAGTATTATCGGCAACACCTGCCTGTACGGCGCGACCGGTGGTCGTCTGTACGCCGCAGGCCGCGCGGGCGAGCGTTTCGCCGTGCGTAACTCCGGCGCCATCACCGTGGTGGAAGGCATCGGCGACAACGGCTGCGAATATATGACCGGCGGCATCGTCTGCGTGCTCGGAAAAACCGGCGTCAACTTTGGCGCAGGGATGACCGGCGGCTTTGCCTATGTCCTGGATGAAGATGGCGACTTCCGCAAACGCGTGAACCCGGAGCTGGTGGAAGTGCTGGACGTTGATTCTCTGGCCATCCATGAAGAGCACCTGCGCGGTTTAATCACCGAGCACGTACAGCTTACCGGTTCGCAACGCGGCGAAGAGATCCTCGCCAACTGGCCGGCCTTCTCCGCGAAGTTTGCGCTGGTTAAACCAAAGTCCAGCGATGTTAAAGCACTGTTGGGTCACCGTAGTCGTTCCGCAGCTGAGCTGCGGGTGCAGGCGCAGTAAGGGGTTAAGATGAGTCAGAACGTTTATCAATTTATCGACCTGCAGCGCGTTGATCCGCCAAAGAAACCGCTGAAGATCCGTAAAATTGAGTTTGTGGAAATTTACGAGCCGTTTTCAGAAGGCCAGGCCAAGGCGCAGGCGGATCGCTGCCTCTCCTGTGGCAACCCGTACTGCGAATGGAAGTGCCCGGTGCATAACTACATCCCGAACTGGCTGAAGCTGGCCAACGAGGGGCGTATTTTTGAAGCGGCCGAGCTGTCGCATCAAACCAACACTCTGCCGGAAGTCTGCGGGCGCGTCTGCCCGCAGGACCGCCTGTGTGAAGGCTCCTGTACGCTGAACGATGAGTTCGGCGCGGTGACCATCGGCAACATCGAACGCTATATCAACGATAAGGCATTCGAGATGGGCTGGCGTCCGGATCTCTCCGACGTGAAGCCGACCGGTAAAACCGTCGCGATCATCGGCGCTGGCCCGGCGGGCCTCGCCTGCGCCGACGTGCTGACCCGTAACGGCGTCAAGGCGGTGGTATTTGACCGTCATCCGGAAATCGGCGGCCTGCTGACCTTCGGTATCCCGGCGTTCAAGCTGGAAAAAGAGGTGATGACCCGCCGCCGGGAGATCTTCACCGGCATGGGCATTGAGTTCAAACTCAATACCGAAGTGGGCCGCGACGTGCAGCTCGACGACCTGCTGAAGGAGTACGATGCGGTGTTCCTCGGCGTCGGGACCTATCAGTCGATGCGCGGTGGACTGGACAACGAAGACGCTCCGGGTGTTTACGACGCGCTGCCGTTCCTGATCGCTAACACTAAGCAGATCATGGGCTTTGGTGAAACCGCCGATGAGCCCTATGTCAGCATGGAAGGCAAACGCGTGGTGGTGCTCGGCGGTGGCGATACCGCGATGGACTGCGTACGCACCTCCGTCCGTCAGAATGCGGCGCACGTGATCTGCGCCTATCGCCGTGACGAAGAGAACATGCCCGGCTCAAAACGCGAAGTGAAAAACGCGCGCGAAGAAGGCGTTGAGTTCCAGTTTAACGTCCAGCCGCTGGGCGTGGAAGTGAATGCCAATGGTAAGGTTTGCGGCGTGAAGATGGCGCGCACCGAAATGGGCCAGCCGGATGCGAAGGGCCGCCGCCGCGCGGAGATCGTCCCCGGCTCTGAGCACGTGGTGCCGGCTGACGCCGTAGTCATGGCGTTTGGCTTCCGTCCGCACAGCATGGAGTGGCTGGCGAAGCACAGCGTCGAACTGGACTCCCAGGGCCGTATTATCGCCCCGGAAGGCAGCGAAAACGCCTTCCAGACCAGCAACCCGAAAATCTTCGCCGGTGGCGATATCGTTCGCGGTTCCGATCTGGTGGTCACCGCGATTGCCGAAGGCCGTAAAGCGGCGGACGGGATCCTCAACTACCTTGAAGTCTGATTAGGTCCGGAGCCTCACGCATAAAAGCCCGATGGTTAACGTCATCGGGCTTTTTTATTGCTCATTCGCCGGGCAAACCGCCGCTTTCAGCGCCGTATTATACCAGCCGCAGATATGCTCCAGGCGGGTAATCGCCGAGCCGACGGTCACCGCCCACGCGCCGCAACGCATCGCCTCCGCCGCCTGGGCAGGCGTGTTATAGCGCCCTTCGGCAATCACTCTGCAGCCCGCAACGCTCAGGCATTGCACCAGCGCCAGATCCGGCTCATCCTGCGTCTCCTCTGCGGTATAGCCGGAGAGAGTCGTCCCGACAATCTCAGCCCCCAACTGCCAGCACTCGAGAGCATCGTCGAGAGATGAGCAATCGGCCATCGCCACTTTTCCCAGCTGATGAATTTCTGCTAATAGCGCCGACACTGACGCCGGACGCTGACGCTGGGTGCCGTCAATAGCAATAATATCCGCTCCGCCCTGCGCCAGCGCGTCGATATCTTCCAGCCATGGCGTAATACGCACCGGGCTATCGGGCAAATCGCGTTTGATCAACCCAATAACGGGCACTGTCACTAACGGACGAACGGCCTGCAGGTTGGCCAGGCCTTCGATGCGCAGCGCTACCGCTCCCGCCTGCTCAGCCGCCAGCGCCATTGCCGCGACGATAGCGGGATTATCCAGCGGGCTGCCCGGCACCGGCTGGCAGGAGACAATTAATCCGCCATGATGACGGATACGCTGGTCCAGTTGTGCGAGTAAAGACATGTCTGCTCCCTAAAAACTACCTGTGGCGATGACGATACCAGCCATGGGACGCCTCGTTTGTGGCAGAGTTAACAAAGCGGACAGACAAAAAAACAGGCCCCGCAGGGCCTGTCAGAGAAGGGATTTACTTCACCACGCGCAGCGCCGGGCGACCACCGCGCGGCGGCGGCGTGTCGTCAGGATCGTCGTCGTGATTATCCGGCTTATCGCCATCGATCACCGACATCACCGTATCGCTTTCACTCTCCGGCGCGACGTCATCATCGTTGAGGCTGCTGACGTCTTCGTCATAGGCCGCTTCCGGTTCGAACATCGTACCAGCGCCGTTCTCACGGGCGTAGATGGCGAGTACCGCAGCCAGCGGGACAGACACGTTGCGTGGTACCCCGCCAAAGCGCGCGTTGAAGCGCACTTCGTCGTTCGCCAGCTCGAGATTGCCTACCGCACGCGGGGCAATATTGAGAACGATTTGCCCATCGCGCGCGTACTCCATCGGCACGAGCACGCCCGGCAGCGTCACATCCACCACCAGGTGCGGCGTCAGCTGGTTATCCAGCAGCCAGTCATAAAACGCCCGTAACAGATACGGGCGACGCGGCGTCAGCTGTGATACATCCATTATTTAGCCCCGACCGAGGCGCATTTCACGCTCGGCTTCAGTTAAAGAAGCGAGGAAGGAATCACGCTCAAATACGCGAGTCATATAGCCTTTGAGCTCTTTCGCGCCAGCGCCAACCAGCTCCACACCAAGAACCGGCAGACGCCACAGCAGCGGCGCCAGGTAGCAGTCCACCAGGCTGAACTCATCGCTCAGGAAGTAAGGTTTCTGGGTGAAGACCGGCGCGATGGCCAGCAATTCTTCACGCAGCTGCTTACGCGCAGCATCAGCTTGCGCTGCGGTACCGCTCTGGATGGTGTTCATCAGCGAATACCAGTCCTTCTCGATACGTTGCATATACAGGCGGCTTTCACCACGCGCCACCGGATAAACCGGCATTAACGGCGGGTGCGGGAAACGCTCATCCAGATACTCCATAATGATGCGGGATTCCCACAGAGTGAGCTCACGATCCACCAGCGTCGGTACGCTTTGATTCGGGTTGAGGTCAATCAGATCCTGAGGCGGGTTATCCTTCTCCACGTGCTCTATCTCAAAACTGACACCCTTCTCGGCCAGCACAATGCGGACCTGATGGCTATAGATGTCAGTAGGACCAGAAAACAGCGTCATTACCGAACGTTTGTTGGCAGCGACAGCCATGAAAACCTCCAGGTATATTCAGAATTTTGTACTGCTGCCGGCCACTCATGACCAGCCAGATGTAAAAACCCCATTAGCGCGATGTCACCTTCGTTCACGAATAAAACAAAAAATGAACAATCACCAGCATTTGGGCAGAAAATTGGATGATAGTTTACCAGATTTTGAAGACGTTGTGGTGAGGGGATTCTGGAAATGCTGAAAAAGTGGCGAGAACCGGCGCTATGCTTGTGGATAACAGCCGTTTTATCCATAAAAAAACCCGCCGAAGCGGGTTTTTTCGCAAATTGTTCTGCGTGAGCAGAAAACAATTAACGTTTGGAGAACTGCGGACGACGACGTGCTTTACGCAGACCGACTTTCTTACGTTCAACCTGACGAGCGTCACGAGTAACGAAGCCAGCTTTACGCAGTTCGGAACGCAGGGACTCGTCGTACTCCATCAGAGCGCGGGTGATACCGTGACGGATCGCACCAGCCTGACCAGAGATACCACCACCTTTAACAGTGATGTACAGATCCAGTTTCTCAACCATGTCGACCAGTTCCAGCGGCTGACGAACTACCATGCGGGCAGTTTCACGACCGAAGTACTGTTCCAGAGAACGCTGGTTGATAACGATTTTACCGTTGCCCGGTTTGATGAAAACGCGAGCTGCGGAACTTTTGCGGCGACCAGTGCCGTAGTATTGATTTTCAGCCATTGCCTATAATCCCGATTAGATGTCAAGAACTTGCGGTTGCTGTGCCGCGTGGTTGTGCTCGTTACCCGCGTAAACTTTCAGTTTACGGTACATAGCACGACCCAGCGGGCCTTTTGGCAGCATGCCTTTAACCGCGATTTCAATCACACGCTCAGGACGGCGGGCAATCATCTCTTCAAAGGTCGCTTCTTTGATACCACCGATGTGGCCGGTGTGGTGGTAGTACATTTTGTCTTCGCGCTTGTTGCCGGTAACAGCAACTTTTTCTGCGTTCAGAACGATGATGTAATCACCGGTATCAACGTGCGGAGTGTATTCCGCTTTGTGCTTACCGCGCAGGCGACGAGCCAGTTCAGTAGCCAGACGGCCCAGAGTTTTACCGGTCGCGTCAACAACATACCAGTCGCGTTTTACGGTTTCTGGTTTAGCTGTAAAAGTTTTCATTAAAAGCTTACCCAAATAATAAGTTACACGTTGGTGAACACCCAAACGTTTAGTCAGTTGAGGTTCACACGACATTGTCCAGCAAACCTACCCCTTCGAATAGCCTATGCCGGCGCATAGAAAGTTTCGGGAAAAAAACCTTCTCGTAACGTGGGGTCGCAAGATTATAGAGAAGTCGGGGTCAAAGATCGACCCCTTTATGAGATTTTTCAGGCCGCGCCCGGGGCGGCCTTGCGGCCCTGAATCCGCCTGAAAAAGTCCCCTGTCAGGGCATATGCGGACGTTTGAGGTACTCTTCGCTCTGCATCTCCTGCAGACGAGAGAGACAGCGCTGGAACTCAAACTTCAGCCGCTCGCCCTGGTAAATGTCGTACAGCGGTACTGCCGCGCTGACCACCAGCTTTACATGGCGCTCGTAGAACTCATCCACCAGAGCGATAAAGCGGCGGGCCTCGCTCTCCAGCTGCGCGGTCATCACCGGCACGTCGAACAGCATCACCGTATGGAACAGTCGGGAGAGCGCGATATAGTCATGCTGGCTGCGCGCATCCACGCATAGCGTGGCGAATGACGCCGCCAGCGTCTGGTTTTCTACGCCGAGGGTAGGCAGCTCGCGATGGTTAATCTCCAGCGTCGGCCCGGCAGCGCGCGGCGCGCCCGCCAGCGCGAGCCACAGTTTATCCATCTGTTCGCGGGTGTCGTTATTCAGCGGCGACAGCCACAGGTGCGCCTGCGTCAGGGTACGCAGTCGATAATCGATGCCGGCATCGACGTTCATAATATCGCAATGCTGCTTGATGGCGTCGATCGCCGGCAGAAAACGGGCCCGCTGCAGGCCATTACGATAGAGTTCATCCGGCGGAATATTGGAGGTCGCCACCAGGGTGATGCCGCGGGCGAACAGGGCTTTCATCAGCCCGCCCAACAGCATGGCGTCGGTAATATCGGAGACAAAAAACTCGTCGAAACAGAGCACGTCGGTTTCCGCTTTAAAGCGGTCGGCGACGATCTCCAGCGGGTCGCTATGTCCCTGCAGGGTGGTCAGCTCTTCGTGTACGCGCAGCATGAAACGATGGAAATGCAGGCGCTGTTTACGCTCGCCCGGCAGGCTCTGGTAAAACAGGTCCATCAGCCAGGTTTTGCCTCGCCCCACGCCGCCCCACATATACAGGCCGCGGACAGGTGCCGTCCCGGCAGCCGGCTCGCGCTTACCCAGCAGTTTGCCGAATTTCGCGCGCAAACCGCCGCCTGACGCGACCGGCGCGGGCTGCGTCTGCAGTTCCTGGTAAATGGTATCAAGGCGGCTCACCGCTTCTTGCTGGACGTCGTCGGGTTGATGGCTGCCCTCTTTCAGGGCTAAAAGGTAACGCGATGTTGGAGACAGGCTTTGCATGATCTAATTGTTATTCCTTGAAAACCGTAATGCCGAAGCTCACGATTGACGAAAAAAAGGCCGTTCTACACTACGCGATGATACGCCAGGATTCCACTTCTGTGGAATTAGCGGTTATAGTGGCACTATCGGGCGCAGGCGGAGAGCCTAAGAGCCACCCTACGGAACCACAATACAACGGGAGATGTTCATGACCTGGGAATACGCGCTAATTGGGTTAGTCGTCGGTATCATCATTGGCGCCGTCGCCATGCGTTTCGGCAACCGCAAACTGCGCCAACAGCAGGCGCTGCAGTACGAACTGGAAAAGAATAAAGCCGAGCTTGAAGAGTACCGTGAAGAGCTGGTGAGCCACTTTGCGCGTAGCGCCGAACTGCTGGATAACATGGCGCACGACTATCGTCAGCTATATCAGCATATGGCGAAAAGCTCTAACAACCTGCTGCCGGACTCGATGGCAGACGCCAACCCGTTCCGCAACCGTCTGGAAGAGTCTGAAGCCAGCAACGATCAGGCGCCGGTCCAGATGCCGCGCGACTACTCCGAGGGCGCATCCGGTTTACTGCGCGGAGGCGCAAAACGCGATTAAGCCTCGCTGCGATTAAAATATTCTCCGGGCGCGCCCGTCGCGCCCGCTCCTTCCCCCACTTCCCGGCTACAATTTAAACCAGTCCCCACGTTGTTACCTGTGCAAAAATTCAATAACATCAGGTTATTCAGGACATTTTTCCATACACCTCAGGTTACGAGAGCCAGCATCTAATGAAGAAACAGACTTTGCTGTTGAGTGCGTTAGCGTTAAGCATTGGGTTATCGTTGTCGGTCCTGCCTCCGGCAGCGGCATCCTTACCGACTCAGGTGCCCGGCCAGGGCGCCTTACCAAGCCTGGCGCCGATGCTGGAAAAGGTTCTGCCGGCGGTAGTTAGCGTACAGGTGGAAGGCACCGCCTCGCCGACGCTCAATATGCCGGAAGAGCTGAAAAAATATTTTGGCGATAACGCCCCGCAGGAGCAGGCGCAGCCGTTTGAAGGGCTCGGCTCCGGCGTTATCATCGACGCGGCGAAAGGCTATGTGCTGACCAATAACCACGTCATCAATCAGGCGCAGAAGATCAGCGTCCAGCTGAACGATGGCCGTGAGTTCGATGCCAAACTGGTCGGGAGCGATGAACAGAGCGATATCGCTCTGCTGCAGCTGATTAAGCCAGACCACCTGACGCAAATCGCCATTGCTGACTCTGATAAACTTCGCGTCGGCGACTTCGCCGTCGCCGTCGGCAACCCGTTCGGCCTTGGCCAGACCGCCACCTCCGGCATTATCTCTGCCCTTGGCCGCAGCGGCTTGAACCTTGAAGGGCTGGAGAATTTCATTCAGACCGACGCCTCGATTAACCGCGGCAACTCCGGCGGCGCGCTGCTGAACCTCAACGGCGAGCTTATCGGGATCAACACCGCGATCCTCGCGCCGGGCGGCGGCAGCATCGGCATCGGCTTTGCCATTCCAAGCAATATGGCGAAAACCCTCGCCGACCAGCTTATTCAGTTTGGCGAAATCAAGCGCGGCCTGTTGGGCATTAAAGGCATGGAAATGAGCGCCGACATCGCCAAAGCGATGAATCTCAACGTTCAGCGCGGCGCCTTCGTCAGTGAAGTCCTGCCAAACTCCGGCTCCGCCAAAGCGGGGATTAAATCCGGGGACGTCATCGTGAGTCTGAACGGCAAACCGCTGAACAGTTTCGCCGAACTGCGTTCGCGGATCGCCACCACCGAGCCGGGTACCAAGGTCAAACTGGGCCTGCTGCGCGATGGAAAGCCGGTCGATGTCGAAGTGACCCTGGATAAGAGCACCTCCTCAACCGCCAGCGCGGAACTGATTATCCCGGCGCTGCAGGGGGCCTCGTTCAGCGACGGCCAGATGAAAGATGGCACCAAAGGAGTGGTGATCGATAATGTGGATAAAGGCAGCGCCGCCGCCCAGGTCGGTCTGCATAAGGATGACATTATCATTGGCCTTAACCGGCAGCGTATTCACTCAATTGCCGAACTGCGCAAAGCGCTCGAAGGCAAACCGCCGGTCATCGCCCTGAACGTGATCCGCGGCAACGAAAGCATCTATCTGCTGCTGCGCTGATTGTCTCTCCGGGCATCGCCGCCATGTGCGATGTCCGGACAACTCATGCTATGCTGCGCCTGACCATTCATTAACGATATCTGCATCATGCCTGGAAAGTTATTACGTTCAGTACTCATCGGTTTGCTTGTCGGGGGTCTGCTGCTGGCCCTGATGCCCTCGCTGCGCCAGTGGCAGTTGGCGCCGACTACCCAGAACGATACGGCAGACGACTCCCCGGCGAGCTATAACGCCGCGGTGCGCCGCGCGGCGCCCGCCGTGGTGAACGTCTATAACCGCGCCCTTAACAGCACCAGCCATAATCAGCTGACGCTTGGCTCAGGGGTGATTATGGATCAGCGCGGCTATATCCTGACCAACAAGCATGTTATCAACGATGCCGATCAGATTATCGTCGCCCTGCAGGACGGCCGCGTCTTCGAAGCGCTGCTGGTAGGATCCGATTCCCTCACCGATCTCGCCGTGCTCAAGATCAATGCTACCGGCGGGCTGCCGGTGATCCCGATCAATCCGAAACGCACGCCGCACATCGGCGACGTGGTGCTGGCGATTGGCAACCCTTATAACCTGGGGCAGACCATCACCCAGGGGATTATCAGCGCCACAGGGCGCATTGGCCTCAATCCGACCGGCCGCCAGAACTTCCTGCAGACTGACGCCTCGATCAACCACGGTAACTCCGGCGGGGCGCTGGTGAACTCTCTCGGCGAGCTGATGGGGATTAACACCCTCTCCTTTGACAAGAGCAATGACGGCGAAACGCCGGAAGGCATTGGCTTTGCGATCCCGTTCCAGTTAGCGGCCAAAATTATGGATAAACTGATCCGCGATGGCCGGGTGATCCGCGGCTATATCGGCATTAGCGGCCGGGAGATCGCCCCGCTGCACGCGCAGGGCGGAGGGATCGATCAGATTCAGGGGATCGTCGTTAACGATGTCGCCCCGGACGGTCCAGCGGCGCAAGCCGGGATCCGCGCCAACGACGTAATCATCTCCGTGAATGACAAACCCGCCGTCTCGGCACTGGAGACGATGGATCAGGTGGCCGAGATCCGCCCGGGATCGGAAATTCCGGTGGTCATCATGCGTGATGATAAGAAAATCACGCTCCATATCGCCGTCCAGGAATACCCGGCCACCAACTAAACGGCTCCCCGTTTGGGGAGCCACGTTAATCGCTAAATACCGGACCGGCCGGGAATCTGACCAGAAACCCGGTTTCCATGAATGCTGGACAATAAAAAGCCGGAACAGCGGTTCCGGCTCTTCTGTTAGGGCGAGATTACTTGTTGACGAAGTCTTCGCCGAGCGCGATATCTTTCTTCAGGGTGTCCAGCATGCCCTCCAGCGCCTGCTGTTCAAAGGCGCTGAGTTTGCCGATAGACTGTCGCTCTTCCACGCCGTTTTTCCCCAGCAGCAGCGGCTGGGAGAAGAAACGCGCATAGTGGCCGTCGCCTTCCACGTAGGCGCACTCCACCACGCCTTTTTCCCCCTGCATGGCGCGAACCAGAGAGAGACCAAAACGGGCAGCCGCCTGGCCCATCGACAAGGTCGCCGACCCGCCGCCCGCTTTCGCTTCCACGACTTCGGTACCGGCGTTCTGAATACGTTTAGTCAGGTCGGCAATTTCCTGATCGCTAAAGCTGACGCCGGGGATCTGCGACAGTAAAGGCAGAATGGTGACCCCGGAGTGACCACCAATGACCGGGACTTCCACCTCGGTTGCCGATTTACCTTTCAGCTCCGCCACAAAGGTATTGGAACGGATGATGTCCAGCGTGGTAACGCCGAACAGTTTGTTTTTATCGTACACGCCGGCTTTTTTCAGTACTTCGGCGGCGATAGCCACGGTGGTATTCACCGGGTTGGTGATAATGCCGATGCAGGCCTGCGGGCAGGTTTTGGCAATCTGCTGCACGAGGTTCTTCACGATACCCGCATTCACATTAAACAGGTCGGAACGATCCATGCCGGGCTTACGCGCCACGCCCGCGGAGATCAGCACTACATCCGCGCCTTCCAGCGCCGGAGTAGCGTCTTCACCGGAAAATCCTTTAATTTTTACATCTGTGGGGATATGACTTAGATCTACCGCCACGCCCGGCGTAACCGGAGCGATGTCGTACAACGAGAGCTCTGAACCTGAAGGCAGTTGGGTCTTAAGTAGTAGGGCAAGCGCCTGGCCGATACCACCGGCAGCGCCAAGGACTGCAACTTTCATCCTAAACTCCTTATTATGGTTAATTTAGTCTTTCGTTATTCCGTCGCCTGGACCTTAATTCACAAGATGAACAATTACAATGATTATGGCTGAAGAATGCATTATTGTGCGTAGCAATAGAACAGCGGCGCACTTTATGCTTCCTGACTGACCATCCAGCAAAGCGAAGTACCGGATCGACTATTGGTTACAATACACCCAGCCAGTTGCGCAAAACAACACCAACTCAATAACATTTCATTTACTTTTACATGGCTTTAAGCGTTGTGATGAGAACATGTTCCTTATACGGTTTTTTTGCTAAAATATGCCCCCTTCATAACATTATTGACCTATCCTTTCGCGGATTATTTGCATAAAAATTCATGGTTATGCATAATGATGTTGATTTTACCACCATAATCTGGGTGACTTATGCGAAGTTCGGCAAAACAAGAAGAACTGGTTAAAGCGTTTAAAGCGCTGCTTAAAGAAGAGAAATTCAGCTCGCAGGGAGAGATCGTCCAGGCGCTGCAGGAAGAGGGCTTCGAGAATATCAACCAATCGAAGGTTTCCCGCATGCTCACCAAATTTGGCGCGGTGCGTACCCGTAACGCCAAAATGGAAATGGTCTATTGCTTGCCTGCCGAGCTTGGGGTACCGACCACCTCCAGCCCGCTGAAGAATTTGGTGCTGGATATCGACTATAACGATGCCGTAGTGGTGATTCATACCAGCCCCGGCGCCGCGCAGCTGATCGCCCGTCTTCTCGACTCGCTGGGCAAAGCGGAAGGCATTCTTGGCAGTATCGCCGGGGATGACACCATCTTTACCACGCCTGCGCGCGGTTTTACGGTGAAAGATCTGCACGACGCCATTCTGGTTCTGTTTGAGCAGGAACTCTGAGTAATTCCCCTCTGGCTACCGTCAGAGGGCGACTCCCCTTTCTTTTGCTTCTCCCCCTTCTGGCACAACAACTATTTAACACTTAGTGTCATTTACGCCGTCTATACGTTCTTTTACTAACGCAAAAATCGTAAAACGCACAAAAGATCAAATTCGTATACCTTTATGAATTTATTAGAAATAAATCTTATCGCTGTCGCTAACGTGTCATTTTTAATTCTTATCCGTTATAAAAAGCGCAATCTATTGTAACTATTAACGCACAAAACAATTAGCATGGTATTAATATTTTTGGTGATTAGTGTATACTTGGTTTTGTGATGAGGGTCACGAAACAAAGACCCCCAACAAAAAGATTCGACGAGGTGAACATCATGAAAATCAAAACCACTGTAGCTGCTATCAGCATCCTGTCCGTCGTGTCGTTTGGCGCTTTCGCCGCTGATATTATCAACAGCGAGCAGGCCCAGGGCCGCGAGGCCATCGGCACGGTTTCCGTCGGCGCGGTAGCATCTTCCCCGATGGATATGCATGAAATGCTGAACAAAAAAGCGCAGGAAGAAGGGGCTTCTTCTTACCGCATTATTGAAGCCCGCACTGGCGACCACTGGCATGCCACTGCTGAGCTGTATAAATAAGTTTTAGACGTCAACGATTAACCTGACAAAAATTCTCTACCGCGGCCCGGCGACATACATCGCCCCGCCGCGGCAAAACAAAGACTGGAGTAAAGATTATGAAACGCGCAATGATCATCGCATCCCTTGGCCTGGCTTCCCTTCTCTCTTTCGGTGCCAGCGCGGCTGTCCAGCAAGTGAACGCAGAGCAAGCCCAAAATCTGCAATCCATGGGCACCATCTCCGTATCCCAGGTAGGTAGTGCGCCAATGGACATGCGTCAGGAACTGGCGGCTAAAGCCGAGAAAGAAGGCGCCAGCAGCTACCGTATTATTGAAGCACGTACCGGCGATAGCTGGCACGCCACCGCTGAGCTGTACAAATAAACCCTCGTCGTCTTATTTCGACGACTTGCCCCCGCCTGCCGGGGGCTTTTTTATGCTTGTCGGGCATTAAAACGCAACTCCCCCTCCAGCTCTTCCTCTGCTTCATCAAACAATAAAATCAATGCGCCAAAGCGCCGGCGCTGCTTGTCATTTAAATGGATGAACTCAATATCCAGCGGCAGCGGTAGCAGGCCACCGGTCACTGCGTCCCATAGCGAATCCAGGTTGTTGACCTTATCCTGAGCCAGCTCGAAGGTTCGGGAAAACTCCCGGTAGAAATCCTGTTGTTCGGCGATTTCGTCAAAATCAAACGTATAGGTGGTCATGACAGCCCCTCCCGCTTCTCTTTCTGTCGCCGTTAAGTATAGCGATAAAAAAACCGACGCCTGGGCGTCGGTTTATGGGTTAGCTGCTGGTCAGCACATGCTGGTACTTATGCAACATCTCAACCAGTCGCCGTACCGGCTCGGTGACCTGCGGCGAGGCCTCCCAGACCCGCAGCTTCTCCTGATAGACATCAAGCTCCGCCAGCAGCTGGGTAAAATAGCGCCGACGCTTATCATCGCTGCCGGCGGAGATCACATGGTCCGCGGTACGTCGCAGCTGACGATGGAAGGCGGAGAGATCGTCATTCACCGGCACGGGCGCATCGCGCAAGCGCTGATGGGCGATGATTAACGTCAACGCCAGACGGAAACGGGCGACGTCACCTGGGAATTTATTGAGTAATAAAAACAGCTGCTGATAGAGCGCGGGCAGATGATTTTCTTTGCGACGCGCCGAGTTGGTGGTCAGCGAAGAGACCGCCGCGGAGACAAACTGGTTCAGCAGCACCCGACCGGTTCTGGCCCGGGAGTTATCCCTGACAATAAGAATAACCATCAGAGCGAGGAAACAGCCGACGATCTGCCCCAGCGCGCTATCGAGGAACTGGCTGAACTGGAACTGCATCGGGTTATCCAGCACCAGAATGTTGATGGTGCTCGCCAGCGCCCCCAGCGATCCGAGACGCCTTTTTTGCACTTCGATCCCGATAAAGAACGCCATCGCCGCCAGGCTGATGCAAAGCAACAGCATGCTCTGCTGCGTCGCCGGCATGATCACCAGGAAGTACAAGGTGCCCAACGGTAACGCCGCCAGGGTGCCATAGAGGAAGTCTATCGCCACCATACGCGGGTTAGGCAGGCGCATCGCCAGCGCGGTAACCACGGCGATCATTACCATCGCGCCGCTGCCTGAGGTCCAGCCCGTCCACAGCCAGAATAGCGTTCCGAGAATACAAGAGACGGAGGTGCGCCAGAAGTTCACCATCGCGTGATGACGTTCGGCGGACTCCACTTTAACCACCGTTTCGCCGCGCAACACGCCATCCTCGATACGGCTGATTTTAGTATTCCCCACCACGCCGCGCTTAAGCAGCAGATAACGCGTGGCGGCGCCCACCCAGCTATAAATCGTGACCGGGGTATTATGCTCGCCTTTCCAGGTCAGGAAGCGGCGCATGCGCTTCAGCTGCTGGTGAACATCCTGCACCGTCTCAACCGGCTCGGCGAACAGCTCGCGATAGTCGTCCGTGACCATTTCCGGGCGTGAGTTCTGAATCAGATAGGTTTCGCAAGCCTGGGTGATAAGGGTTAGCGAAAGGGTGTTGATCGCCTTCAGGCGCTGATTGGCCTTTGCCCAGCGTGAGGATTCCATAATCAGGTTACTACGCATACCTTCCAGCGCCGTAGTGCGGCGTACCAGCGCTCCCCAGGCTTGATCCACTTCCTCTTTTTCACCGTGCGCGACGCATAACTGCATCAGCTTATACTGTGCAATTAGCAGATTATCGAGCTCGAGGTCGATCTCTTTTTTAATCGAACGCGGCGAAAACAGGAGATCGGCGACGATGGCGCTGACAATACCGATGACAATTTCGCTGCAGCGTTCGACAGCAAACTGCGGCGCCAGCATCGGATTGGTATGGATGGTAATAATGATAATCAGCGCGGTGTACCCGGCCAGCCCCCAGGCATAGGAGTTTTCGACCTTGACCAGCGACGAAACCCAGGTACAAAAACCGGCCCACAGACAGCAGACCAGCATCATCAACAGAGGCGCGCGGATCATCAGGATGATGATAACCAGCGCCGCAATACAGCCAATAAAGGTCCCGGCAATACGCAACATACCGCGATAGCGGATCGCGCCGGAGTACGGTTCGCCGCCAGCAGCAAAGGCCGGCCCGGCGGCGACGATCGCTGCCGTCAGTACCGCCCAGCGCGGCGTTTCGAGCTGAAAATGGAAACCGACAAACAGCGCCAGCACCACCGCGCATGCAAGCTTAATGGCAAAGCGGAGATGCCGGGGAGCAATGGTATATGTCCCCATAGCGATTAACCAAATTCGCGCAGGCGCATAGCCAGTTTCTGGAAGAAGTTGGCCTGGCTGGTATCACGATCTTCTTGACCGGTGATCACTACCGTCGCCGTGGTGCCCGATGGCCACAGATTCCCCTGCTGGTGATCGAGGCGAATACGCACCGGCACACGCTGCGCCAGACGCACCCACTCAAGGTTGGAGTCGACCGAGGCCATCCCTTTCGAGTCGCTGCTGCTGCTGGCGTTGGTCACCCCCGCAGCGATACTGTCCACCGTCCCTTTAATGGTTTTGCTGCTGCCCAGCGGGGTAATCTCCGCACGATAGCCTGGACGGACGCCCTCCAGTTTGGTCTCTTCCAGATAGGCCATGACGTAAAACGTATTCTCTTTCACCAGCGCCACCGCCGTGGAGCCACGGGTGATAAATTCCCCAGTGTAGACGTTAAGGTTAGTCACCCAGCCATCCGCAGGGGCGCGAATGACCGTCCGCTCCAGATCTAGCCTGGCCAGGTCGCGACTAGCCACCGCTTTCGCCAGCTGATGTTCAACGGTTTGCAGTACGTTGTTCGCCTGATCAATCTCTTCCCGCGACATCGCCTGTACGCCAAGCTTATTACGCCGACCGGCTTCGACGCGTTTTTCCTGAGCTAACGTCTGATAATAGGCGACATCAGCTTCCGCCTGCGCCAGCGCTTTTTGGTAACGAGGTTGGTCAATAACGAACAATACCTGGTCTTTCTTAACCAGTTGGTTATCCTTGACGTTTACCTGAGAAATCAGCCCGGAGACGTCGGGGGCAATCGCCACAATGTCGGCGCTAAAGCGCGCATCACGCGTCCACGGCGAGGCGGTGTAATAAACCCAGGCGCGGAAAATCGCCACGAAGGCCAGAATGACCAGTATCACGGTAATGGCAGTACGGAGGATATTTCTTGTTAGTGTTTTCACATCAACCTCAAACGAACAAGCGCGATATCAAATAAAAAAGGCAGCAATAGAGCGCCGTATTAAACAGTGCTGGGTGCCAGACAAAATCGTAAATGCCGGTCGGAACCAGCAGTCGGTGCACCAGCCAAAAGATAGCCAGCGACAAAAGCAACTCGAAGAAGATCGGCGGAAACGATAAGCCGAAAATCACGATGACAGGAAACAGACTCATGATGACCTTGAATAAGAAGCGTACAGGTAGTGAGCAGATGCGTTTATTATGTAGCTAACAATATATTAACGTAACGATTGCCGCATTATCTACAATGTGTGATCTAAATCACTTTTAAGCCAGAGTGAATAATGGAACGATTAAAACGCATGTCCGTTTTCGCCAAAGTGGTCGAATTAGGTTCATTCACCGCAGCGGCCCGCCAGCTTCAGATGAGCGTTTCCTCGATCAGTCAGACCGTCGCCAAACTGGAAGATGAGCTGCAGGTAAAGCTACTCAACCGCAGCACCCGCAGCCTTGGCTTAACTGAAGCAGGTAAAATCTATTACCAGGGCTGCCGTAGGATGCTGTTTGAAGCGCAGGATGTCCATGAGCAATTATACGCATTTAACAATACCCCCATCGGGACGCTGCGCATCGGCTGCTCTTCAACTATGGCACAGAATGTTCTGGCGCGCATAACGGCGAAAATGCTCAAAGAATACCCCGGGCTCTCTGTTAATCTGGTCACCGGCATACCTGCGCCAGACCTGATCGCCGACGGCCTTGACGTGGTGATCCGCGTGGGCGCCCTGCAGGATTCCAGCCTTTTTTCCCGCCGCCTGGGCTCAATGCCGATGGTATTATGCGCCGCTAAAAGCTATCTGGCGCAGGCTGGCAATCCAGAGAAACCGGCCGACCTTGCCGGACATGCCTGGCTGGAATATAGCGTGCGGCCGGACAATGAGTTTGTCATTATCGCGCCGGAAGGGATCTCGACCCGCCTGACCCCGCAGGGGCGCTTCGTGACCAACGACCCTATGACGCTGGTGCGCTGGCTGACCGCCGGGGTGGGTATCGCCTATGTACCCTTAATGTGGGCGATCGAAGAGATCAACCGCGGTGAGCTTGAGATCCTGCTGCCCAGCTATCAGTCCGATCCGCGACCGGTCTACGCCCTGTATACGGAAAAGGATAAACTGCCGCTGAAAGTGCAGGTCTGTATCAACTATCTGACGGAGTATTTTGTCGACGTGGCGAAGATCTATCAGGGCATGCACGGGCGCGGGATCGCCCGGTGAAGCGGTTCCCGGCAGCGCCGGGAACCAGGTCAGGATCAGGCGGTGCCGCCGACGGTAAGGTTATCGACCTTCAGGGTCGGCTGGCCGACGCCCACCGGCACGCTCTGGCCCTCTTTGCCACAGACGCCGACGCCGTTATCCAGGCGCAGGTCGTTGCCCACCATCGAAATCTGCTGCATGGTCTCAATGCCGGAGCCAATCAGCGTGGCCCCTTTCACCGCCTTCGTGACCTTCCCTTTTTCGATCAGATAGGCCTCGGAAGTGGAGAAGACGAATTTACCGGAGGTGATATCCACCTGCCCGCCGCCGAAGTTAGGCGCAAAGATACCGTAGTCGACCGATTCGATAATCTCCTGTGGCGTTGACTGGCCCGCCAGCATATAGGTGTTGGTCATACGCGGCATCGGCAGATGGGCATACGACTCACGTCGGCCATTGCCGGTCGGTGCGACGCCCATCAGGCGCGCGTTGAGTTTATCCTGCATATAGCCTTTCAGAATGCCGTTTTCGATTAGCACGTTGTATTGCCCCGGCGTCCCTTCGTCATCAATGGCCACCGAGCCACGGCGATCGGCGATGGTGCCGTCATCCACTACGGTGCACAGCTCAGAGGCGACTAATTCCCCCATATGGCCGCTAAAGACCGAGGTGCCACGCCGGTTGAAATCGCCTTCCAGCCCATGGCCGACCGCTTCATGCAGCAGGACGCCAGGCCAGCCGGCGCCGAGTACCACCGGCAGCATCCCCGCAGGGGCGGCGACCGCCGAGAGGTTGACCAGCGCCATGCGCACCGCTTCTTTCGCCCAGGCATCGGCCCGCACGTCGCCCTCCTGGGAGGCGAGGAAATAGTCATAACCAAAACGCCCGCCACCGCCGCTGCTGCCGCGCTCACGCTTGCCATCCTCTTCCACCAGCACGCTGACGGAAAGACGAACCAGCGGACGAACGTCGGCGGCCAGAGTGCCATCGGTGGCGGCGACCAGGATCAGCTCATACACCCCGCTCAGGCTGGCTGAAACCTCCTGCACCCGCTGGTCCGCCGCCCGGGCGACTTTGTCTACCCGGCGCAGAATATCCAGCTTCTCTTCCCGGGTCATACTCTGCAGCGGGTCGATGCTGGTGTACAGGGCACGATGCTCTACGGCGCCGAGGGTCTGCACTTTGCCATTGCCGGTGTCGCGCACAATGGTCCGCGCCGCCTGGGCGCTCTGCTCCAGCGCCAGTTTGCTGATCTGATCGGCGTAGGCAAAGCCCGTTTTTTCGCCGCTGACGGCGCGCACGCCTACGCCCTGGTCGATATTGTACGACCCATCTTTAATGATGCTGTCTTCCAGAACCCAGGATTCGTGATAGCTCGACTGAAAATAGAGATCGCCGTAATCGAGGCGGCGCTCGGTCAGTTGACCAAGAATGGCAAACAGGTCCTGATGATTCAGGCCATTTGCCGACAGTAATTGTTCACTTACCAGGTTCAGACTCATCGTTATGCTACTCGTTTGTTGCCGCCTGACAGGCGGAAATACAGAAGGCTATCTATTGAGATTGCGGCAATTCCTGGCAATCGTCAAATCATTGCTTTTTATTGCTGCGCGCCTGGCGCAGCACTTCATTGATCTGCGGCTGGTCAATCGGGCCGGTGATGCGGTAGCGCAGAATCGAAACTTTATTCCACAGCGGACCCAGCACTTTGCTGGCGGCAAATACCGCCGCGCCGACGATGGGGTTGACGGCAAAGGCCGCCGCCACGCCGACGGTCGCGGAGATCTCCGGCGCCACCACCGCCTGCAGATCCAGCTGGCGACGCACCAGATCGACCGACCCTTTCATAGCAATATCCGCTTCAAGGCCATCCACCAGCGTATCATCGGTATGCAGTACGCCATCCTTAATCCATGCCGTACTGTTAATCGAATCGAAGTAAAAGCCTTCGCTGAAGGTATCGCTGAAATCGAAACGCAGTTTACGCAGCAGGGCATCCACACTCAGCAGACGCAGCAGCTGGCCAGCGTGCCCGGTACTCAGGTCGGTAAACTGCCCCTTGCCCAGGTGGCTTTTAATGATGCCATTGAGCGACGCGACATCGGGTGACCAGGGCGGCGCGCGCCAGTGCAGATCGTAGTCGATATCAAACGGCGAATCCTTCACCGGCGTGGAGACGCCAAAGAAATCCGCAAATGCATCCGTCTTATTGCCGTGCAGTCTGCCTTTCAGCGAGGTTCGAACACCTGAAGGGGCGTTCACCCACACGCCGTTGGTCGTCAGCCGGCCAAACCCGGTATCCACCAGGCCGTTGGAGAGCGTTAAGGTATCCCCTTTGATCGCCACATCCCCATCGATGCGGCCATATTTTTGTCCCCACAGCCAGCATTCCGCGCAGCGTAGCTGCAGATCGGGCCAGCCATGGAAATCCAGCCGCGTCGCCGTCTGGGGGGCCACATTCTTTGTTGCGTTCTGGCCGCTGGCGCTGGCCGGATTGAAATAGAGATAACGCACATTTGCCAGCCACGGAGCATTGTCGCGCATCGTCAATGTGGCATTGATCTCACGCCCCTGCGCCTCAACCTGCGAGCCGCCGACGACCGGCTGGGACATCAGACTGACGTTGTTCCACTGTTGACCCGCGAGGACCAGCGACGGCGTACGCAGCACAATGCGCGGTGGAAAGAGCACGCTGCTGCTCACTTCATTTGCCGCGCCGTTCTCGAAGAGCGCCAGCCACTGCGCGCCATCCATCGGCGGCAGGTTGAGCTCGATACCGGGCTGATCGGGCAGCGGAGAGTGCCCTTTGCTGTCAGTGGTAAGGATCGCTCTATCCAGCGTCAGCTTATGATTGAGCAACCAGCGGCTGTTAATATGATTCTTCGCCCCGATGGAGCCGGTCAGGTCGAAGCTGCTCAGGCCGCCGGCGACGTTAATTTTGACCGGAAGGGGTTCGCCGGCGGGCTTACTAACTGGCGAAGGTAAGCGACTGCTCACATTCTTCAGATCGCCGTTGATATCGACCTTATAGCTGGCATTGCCATGGTACGGCAGTTCGATGGCGACCTTGCCATCCCACGGGACGCTACCGCTCAACGCCTCACTCACGGCTTTCGGCAGCAGCCCGGTGCGCGACGGCTGCCAGTTGGCATTCATCCCGACATCCACCAGAAACGCTTTTTCACCTTCGCGGGTGGAAAAATTGAGGTTCAGCGGCTGATTAAACCAGGTCGCGCTCAACGTTTGACTATTGAGATCGCCATTCACAAAGCTGAAATTACCGCTCAGGTTCTGCAGCGTAGTATCTAACGGTTTGATAAACAGGCTATTATTCTGCAGGCGCACATCGCCTTTCGCGGTGGTCATCTCGCCGTCGAGGGGGATATTAAGATGTAAGCGAGCGCTCACATCCCCATCCAGCTGCAGGGAATCCAGCGCCGCCCCGAGCGACTCTTTCAGCGGCGTAGTATTAAAGTAAGGTCCAACCTCTTTGCCCGGGCCTTTGATATCGGCATCAATCAGCAGTTTTTCCTGCGCATAGTCCGGGATCGCGGCATCGAGATTGCTGGCGGTCACGTTGCCAAGCATCGCTTTATCCGCCCGCATCCACAGGCCGTTGTTGATAAAATTGAGGTCGATGTTCAGCCCGGTTAGCGCCGGCCAGTCCGGTTGGAAGGCAAAAGTGGCGTTCTTCAGCGGAACATAAACCTGGAACTGGCCTTCATTATGCGGATAAGGGAATAGATGCGGATTGCCGCCATACACTAGCGTCGCATCGCTGGCTTGCCCTGCTTTAATCGCGCCGCTGAGATAGTCCACCAGCGCTTTGCCCATCAGATTTTCCGGGAAATAACGCCATGCCTGGCCACCGTCATTGGTGCTGATGCCCGCCAGAATGCCCAGCCAGGGATCGTCCCCCTGCGGTTGCAGATAGCGGAAGCCGCCGCGGGCGCGTACGCCTGTCGCCTGCACGTCTATATCGCGGCCATCAAGCATAAACCCTTTGTCGTTTTTCACCCAACTGAGCGTGGCTTCGCCAGCGGCTATCTCCAGCGGCGCGCGGAAGACGCCGGCATACGGCATCAGCGCCTTCGCCATATGAGCGCGTAATTCCCCGTGCTCAACGCTGCCATTCAGACTGCCGGAGAAGTGCTCTGCCCCCGGCAGGAGTTTCCACTGCTTCCACGCCAGATCGCTCCACTGCGCCTGAAAACGCGTTTTCTCCGTCGCCTGCAGGGGGATATCGAGAGCCAGCAAATTGATTTTGCCGCCAGGCTGCGTGGTTCGCCAGAGTTCGCCCAGAGAAGGCGCCAGCTTATCAGCAAACGGCTGTAACCCGCTCAGGCCGCTGAGGGCCAAATTGCTGGCGCGAATACGTAACTCATCGCTACGCTGACGATCGTCGCCACCAACGTCCTGCGCCGGGATCCACGCCATCGCCAGGGCTCCGCTTGGCCAGGGTTTATCATCGATAGCGATCCGCGTATCGGGAATATAAAAGGCCCAGCTTTGCTTATCATGGGAGAGATGCGCCGTCAGGTTATCCACCGACAAATGATGGACTTCGTTATCGCCCTGCCAGCTGGCGCCCCCTTTTTTCAGCCATACGTCGCCGCTGGCCACATCACCTTTTTCAATGGTCATCCAGCCTTCGAGGCTGAAGCGGGCGCTTTTCAGGGCGATATTGTCCTGCATCCAGCGTCCCAGCCACGGTTTGACGTCGATATCATCCGCCTGCAGCCAGACCCGGCCTTTATTCAGCAGGCCATCCTCATCGCGAAGATCCATCCGCACCTGCATGACGCCATGCTGGCCGGTGAGGCTGGAGAGGCTGAGCTGCCCCTCGGCGCGATGACGGTTCCTGCCGTTAAGCCATGTCAGCTGCGGAACCGCCAGCTCCGCCCGCTGACCGGAAAGGGTCAGGAAGCTCAGATGGCTGTCGCGCAGAGTAAAGTGATCGAACTGACGTAAAAAGAG
The DNA here is from genome assembly GCF_018223915.1 of Klebsiella sp. 64. Classification (NCBI taxonomy): domain Bacteria; kingdom Pseudomonadati; phylum Pseudomonadota; class Gammaproteobacteria; order Enterobacterales; family Enterobacteriaceae; genus Klebsiella; species Klebsiella sp. 64. The sequence continues at coordinate 23,027 of NZ_JAGRQZ010000012.1, read as the reverse complement.
ATCGCTGATGCGGTCGGTTTTCAGGCTTTCGCCACCGTCATTGGTCTGAATAGGGGTATTGGTATGGACCTGCAGCTGCCAGAAGGTGAGGTCGCGGAACTGCCAGCGCATATGCAGCAGGCTCTGCCAGACATCCAGCGCCAGGGTTACGCGCTTGACCGCCATTGTGCCGCCATCTTTCAGCCCGACATGGATATCGCGGGCGTCTAACGTCGGACCAAAAGTCTGCCAGCTGGCGGTGATCTGCGAGGCGTCCACCGGCGTACCGGTGAGGGTGGAGATCTTCTCCAGCAGCTGCGGACGCCAGGCGTCGAGCTGTGGCAACACGAGACGCAAGCCACTCACCAGCAGCGCGACGATAACAATCAATGTTGCCACGGTGAGCAATAAAATCCCGGGCAGTCGCCTCACGCCTCTCTCCTTGTCAGCCGCACAATGACGCGGTGTCTTACATCATAACCACATCGAACTGCTCTTGATTATAGAGCGGCTCAATTTGTACCTTCACCTGCTTGCCGACAAAGATTTCCACTTCCGCCAGCGCATGCGACTCTTCCCCTTTCAGGGTTTCCGCCACCGCAGGGGAAGCATAGACCAGGAAGCGATCGGAATCATAAGCATGATGTACGCGGACGATCTCACGCATAATCTCATAGCACACCGTTTCCACCGACTTTACCGTTCCACGTCCGTGGCAGGTTGGGCACTCGTTGCACAGCACATGCTCCACGCTTTCACGGGTGCGTTTACGGGTCATCTCCACCAGGCCCAGCTGGGAGAAGCCGTTAATGCTGGTCTTCACCCGATCTTTACTCAGCGCCTGCTCTAAAGAGTGCAACACCCGTCGACGGTGATCTTCATTGTTCATGTCTATGAAATCAATGATGATAATGCCGCCGAGATTACGCAAACGTAGCTGGCGGGCTATCGCCTGGGTGGCTTCGATGTTGGTATTGAAGATCGTATCGTCAAGATTGCGGTGCCCGACAAAGGCCCCGGTGTTGATATCGATGGTGGTCATCGCCTCGGTCTGGTCGATGATCAGATAGCCCCCCGATTTGAGCTCGACTTTACGCTCCAGCGCGCGCTGAATTTCGTTCTCAACGTCAAAGAGATCGAATATCGGCTGACGGCCGCTGTAGTGTTCCAGCTTGCTGGTCATTTCCGGGATATATTCGGCGGTGAATTCGAGCAACGCCTCATAGGTCAGGCGCGAGTCGACGCGAATGCGATCCAGTTGCGCATCGGCAAAATCACGCAGCACGCGCTGGGCCAGAGCCAGCTCGCCATACAGCTGATAGCGGGTCTGGTTGCGCTTTTTGCGCTCCATCACCTTGGTCCATACGCGCTTAAGATAAGCGGCATCGGCGGCCATCTCCTGCTCGTGAACGCCTTCCGCAGCGGTGCGAATGATAAACCCGCCCTGCTCATCGCAATATTCTGCGACGACCTTTTTTAGGCGCTCGCGCTCGGCTTCGCTTTCAATCCGCTGAGAGACCCCCACGTGGGAGGCGCCTGGCATAAAGACCAGATAGCGGGAAGGCAGGGTAATATCGGTGGTCAGACGCGCGCCTTTGGTACCCAGCGGATCTTTAACCACCTGGACCATCAGGTCCTGGCCCTGGCGCACCAGCTCCGAAATATCGCGCACGGTAAACTGCTTTTGCTCCTCACCGGCGACGCACTCGGTATGCGGCATGATATCGGAGGCGTGAAGGAACGCCGCCTTATCCAGACCAATATCTACAAAAGCCGCCTGCATTCCCGGCAGCACTCGGCTAACACGACCTTTGTAGATATTGCCTACTATTCCGCGTCGCGCTTCACGCTCAATATGGATTTCCTGCAGAATACCGCCATCAATATACGCAACGCGCGTTTCGGATGGCGTTACGTTAACTAATAATTCAGCCGTCATCTTTATCCCTTTCCTTTACGCAGTGAGTTAAAGTTACTGAGCAACTCATACGTTTCCACCAGCGGTAAGCCGACTACGGCGTGATAGCTGCCATTAATCTTCCTGACGAAGCAACCACCCAACCCTTGAATACCGTATGCACCTGCTTTATCTAAAGGCTCGCCGCTGGCCACATAATCGGCGATATCCTGCTCGCTGAGCCGCCGGAAGGTCACTTCCGTGACCACCAGACAGTCCAGCGTTTGCTGCTTATCCGCCAGCGCCACCGCGGTCATGACCTGATGGGTGTGGCCGGAAAGCAAACGCAGCATCGCTGCAGCGTGTTCGGCGTCGCGCGGTTTTTCCAGCACTTCGCCGTTCAAAATGACAATCGTATCCGCTCCCAGCACCGGCAAATCGCGGGTGGCCATCGCCACCCCGGCCTGCGCTTTTTCGCGCGCCAGGCGGACGACATAGTGCTGGGCGCTCTCCTGCGGCTGGCGCTGCTCCTCAATACCAGGAACCAGACGCTCGAAAGCGAGACCAAGCTGAGTCAGCAGTTCCTGCCGACGCGGGGAACCAGAAGCGAGATACAGAGTTGTCATATCAACCTTATTGCACTGCAAATTGCTGACGCACTTTACGCATCAGCAGGAAGAGCCATGGCCAGAGGATACCGTTTACTACACTACTCCAGAATACTTCCGGACGGAAAGAGACGTTGATCACTAAAAACTCTGCCCAGAAAACAATGATATCCACGGCCAGGGATAACAGCATTACCACCAGCGCCTGTTGCCACAGCGCCAGGTTACGGAACAGCTGATACTTCAGCGCGACCAGATAGGCGACGATGCTTAAAGACAGCGCGCGAACGCCGAGCGTTGAACCGCTGATGAGATCAAGAATAGCCCCCATCACGAAACCCGTCCCCACGTTTACCCGGTGCGGCAACGCGAGGATCCAGTACAGCAGGATCAATAATACCCAGTTGGGCCGGAAAACGCTGATGTCCGCCGGCCAGGGCATAATTTGCAGCAATAGCGCGATAAGAAACGAGAGCCAGATAACCCAGCGTCCCTGGCTACGGTAACTTGCCACTATTGCCCCCCTGCAGGCTGCGACGGCTGAGGCGGCGTCAACCCGGTGGCGGGCGCCGGCATCTGCGGCCCCATCGCATCCGGCGCAGGCAGTACCTGCGGCATCATCTGCATCAGACGTTCGTTAGCCACCCGATGAACCTCTTCCGGGGTCATCGGGTTAGCGCCATTACGATCGGCGCCCCACAGCAGCAACAGATAGCGCAAGCGCTGCAGCCCGGCCGTCGGACGCGCCTGAATCACGGTATAGGCGCGCTGGGTGTCCAGTTTCACCGAGGAGACTACCCCAACCGGATACCCTTCAGGGAAACGACCGCCGAGACCGGAGGTCACCAGCACGTCGCCGACGCGAATATCGGTATTTGCCGGCAGATGCTCAAGCTGGAGATCGTCCGTGCAGCCGTTACCGGCGGCAATGACGCGAATGTCGTTACGCAGAACCTGGATCGGCAGCGCATGAGTGGCATCGCAGATCAGCAGCACCCGGCTGGTCATTTTCGCCACGGCCACGACCTGCCCCACGACGCCTTTATCGCTGATAACCGGCTGGCCTTCATAGACGCCGTTCACGCTGCCTTTGTCAATAACCACCTGATCGCTGTAAGGGTCGTTGACCGTTGAGATGACCTGCGTCACCATTTTTTGCTCGTCCTGGCGCAGCGGCGAGCCAAGCAGTTCACGCAGGCGCGCGTTCTCCTGCTTGTACTGGCCCAGCATCAGCAGATCGCTGTTTTTCAGCAACAGCTCCTGGCGCAGCGCGCGGTTTTCCAGTTCGAGCTGGTCGCGGGTAGCTAGCGTCTGCGATACGCTGTCGAGCAGTTCCCGGGGACCATTAGAGACAAAGTAGAAAGGGCTGACGGCTGTATCCATGTACGTTCTGATTTGACTGAACGTACCCAGGCGGCTGTCGGCGATAATCACGCCAAGCGCCACCAGCACCGCCAGAATAAGGCGAATCTGTAGCGAGGGGCCACGGCTAAAAATTGGCTTCATAGGCTATGCGTATTCTCGTGTCAGTAAAGACCAGGGGCAGCTCGTATGCCGCCCCAGACCTTCAGGCTGACTACTCTTCGCTAAACAGGTCGCCGCCGTGCATGTCGATCATCTCCAGCGCCTTGCCGCCGCCACGCGCTACGCAGGTCAGCGGATCTTCAGCAACCACGACTGGAATACCGGTTTCTTCCATTAACAGACGGTCCAGGTTGCGCAGCAGCGCACCACCGCCGGTGAGAACCATCCCGCGTTCAGAGATATCAGACGCCAGTTCCGGCGGGCACTGCTCAAGGGCAACCATGACCGCGCTCACGATGCCGGTCAGAGGCTCCTGCAGCGCTTCAAGAATTTCGTTTGAGTTCAGGGTGAAGCCGCGTGGCACGCCTTCCGCCAGGTTACGACCGCGCACTTCAATTTCGCGCACTTCATCGCCCGGGTAAGCCGAACCGATTTCATGCTTGATACGTTCAGCGGTCGCTTCACCGATCAGGGAGCCGTAGTTACGACGCACGTAATTGATAACGGCTTCGTCGAAGCGGTCACCGCCGATACGTACAGAAGAGGAATAGACCACGCCGTTCAGGGAGATAACCGCCACCTCAGTGGTACCGCCACCGATATCCACCACCATGGAGCCGGTCGCTTCAGAAACCGGTAAGCCTGCGCCAATCGCTGCCGCCATCGGCTCTTCGATCAGGAAGACTTCACGGGCGCCTGCGCCCTGCGCGGATTCACGAATAGCGCGACGTTCGACCTGGGTTGCGCCAACCGGTACACACACCAGCACGCGCGGGCTCGGGCGCATAAAGCTGTTGCTGTGCACTTGTTTGATAAAGTGCTGCAGCATCTTTTCCGTCACGAAGAAGTCAGCGATAACGCCGTCCTTCATCGGGCGAATCGCCGCGATATTACCCGGGGTACGGCCGAGCATCTGCTTCGCTTCATGACCCACGGCGGCGACGCTTTTCGGCGATCCGGCACGATCCTGACGAATGGCCACCACGGAAGGCTCATTCAATACGATGCCTTGTCCTTTTACGTAAATAAGGGTATTCGCGGTACCCAGGTCAATGGACAGGTCATTGGAAAACATGCCACGAAATTTTTTTAACATACTAAGGGATAATCCTGAAAGCTGGGGCGGAAAACAAAATCCGCTTACTTTACCAACCACACGCAGCAGCGACAAGGCGCAAAAATCACCTGCTGCGGTGAAAATTAGTGCAGTTCATTTCCTTTGTTACAAATTTTCCCGACTCCGTTCATTGCTGAAATCTTCAGCAGCGCTCCACGCCTGAATTTGTAACCTGTCAAAGGAGGGTCACTGGCATTTACATTGCGATGATCCGGCAGGTAGACAAGCACACCCCCTTCACGATGGCGCGCGTTATTCTACGTGAAATCACGCTAAACGGCAGATCAAACCGAGTATCTTTGCGAATATTTTTTCACATTTGTGTCAAGTGGCTGTGAGGCGGCAAAAAATTCCCCCTGCCCGCCCGTGACACCGCATTGGGACAGTACCAACCACTCGCTGCGGCTACGTACGCCCGTCGCAAAAACTTGCATAGGCATGCCTTTACAGGCTTCCACCAGGCTTTGCACCAGCAGTTGGTTCTCGCTGCGCTTTTCGATGTTGCGCGCCAGACCCGGATGCAGTTTGATCAGCTCCGCATCCAGCTGCTTGATCCAGCTGGTTCCAACCAGGGTTAACCCCGCCTGAACCACTGCCACCCGAACGCCCAGAGCGTTAACCAATCGCATAACCGGCTGCAGACGGCCGATATATTGACAAACATCTGCCTCTGCAAGTTCAAAAATAATCCGCTGACGCTGCGATTTTTCACACTGCATCAAGGCATCGCGCAGCCAGCGCTGGAAACGCGGACGGATCAGCGACTCCACCGACAGCTGGAGCGCCAGATTCTCCTCGGGCCAGAAGCCTAAAAACGGCAGCAGGCGCGTTACCTGCAGGCGGTCATACTCCTCCGCCAGGCCAAACTGCAGCACCATCGGCATGTATTCCGCTGCAATCACCTCTTCTTTACCGTCGTACATCCGCGACATCAGTTCACGATGATGTACCCGCCCGTCGCGGGTGACAGCAGGTTTTTGGTACAACCGCGGCCCGCCGCGGCTCAGCATCTGTTCGATCAGCGTTCGCCAGCGAACGTTGCCACGACCTTTCTCCGGAAGGGTGTCATCATAGACCGACCAGCTGTTGCTGCCCTGCAGCACCGCGTTGCGCGTCGCCGCTTCCGCATGTTCCATCACCTGCGCCGCCGATTGCCCGCTGCGGAAAGAACAGATGCCGATATGCATCATATCGTCGCGATCGAGGATACGCGTTGGAGGCAGCGCATCCATCGCCTTCAGCAACAGGCCGGCGATACTATCCGCCTCTTTCAACGTACGGTGCGGCAGCAGCACGGCGAAGTCGCTACGGTGATAGCGCGCCAACAGCGCGCCGGGGTAACGCATAATAAAGGTAGAGAGCAGGTTGATAAGCGTAAAGTAATGTTCTTCGGCCGCCGCCCGTCCCCAGTTGTCCCGTAGCAGATCAAACTCCGGCAGACGGATCATCATCACGATGCCGTAGGCTCCCACCTTCTCCTGGTCTTCCAGCAGCGTGGCCAGCTGATTGTCAAAAAACAGGCGGTTATTCAGTCCGGTTTTCGAATCCTGCGCCGCGTAGGAGCGAATAAGCGTATCCATCCGGCTGCGCTGATCGCTGGCGAACTGCAGCTCCGACAGCAGCATATCCAGCGCGCTACTGGTGCTGGCCGGCCATTCATAGACCGACCCGCGCACCTGCGGCCCGCGCTCGCCGCTCAGGATACGCGTGGAACGCAGCTCCAGCAGCTCCTGGCCGGCCAGCTGGCGGCGGATCCAGCGGACGGCGAAGAAAATAATTACCACCATGAAGCCAATGGAGATCGACAGCGGGGCAGTGATCGACAGCGAACGGAAATAGTTCACCATCGGGTCAACGTAGACCAGATGCAGCGTAATACCAGGATGTTTAAGCGACTGAACCGTGATCTCACGGAATTGCTCATGGCTGCCGAGCGGGCGATAGCTATCGGGTCGGGAATGGCTGTAGAGCGGTTTGCCGTTGAGCATGAAATCGATATGCACGATCTCGATCGGCGTCATCAGCTCATCCAACTGCGGTTCAAGCTTATCGAAAGAGGTGGTGATGAGCCGGTTATCCAGCATGGTCGCCACCGCCTGAACGCGGTTTTCGACCTTGTTCTCAATGCCGTTATAAAAACTCAGCGAAGCGCCAATCAGCGTGACAAAGATGGTCAGGCTAGTTAGCAGCGTAATAAAGGCTGAGAACTTCGTCGTTAATCGCATCCCTGTGTTAACTCCGCGAGTGAATGACTACCCGATGAACCATCAGGCTCCCGTGCCGGCGCGCGCCTTGCCGCAAGCATTAACCTTTTAAAGCGCGACGCATACTATCAAAGATGGCGAGTCTGGCAATGGAATGCGTATTATCGGTAAAAGTATGCCGATAGCGAGTATAGTTTGCAGAAAAAATTTGCCAATCGTCGCCCGCCTGCGGCCTGCGCCAGAAGCGCTTTAATTTTAGACGCAGGATGGCAAACCCGCGCCAGCGACGCAAATTATTACCGGTTTACCGTTTGGCCTGCTTGCCGCCCCCTTTTCCCTGCTAAAGATGCCGGGTCATGCGCGGCAAAGGAAACGTCTTGCGCCACTTTCCGATGATTCCTGGACGACCGCGCCTCAGCTTCGGCGGCGGCTCCTCATCCTAATGTGCAATTTTTCGTGACATATTCGCCATTCATCGCCGTCTCCGTCATGCTTAGGAAAACGCATGACGGAGGACACCATGAAAAGAAAAAAACTGACGGAAGCCGACGTCACGGCCGAATCCGTTTTTATGCTCAAGCGGCGCCAGGTGCTGAAAATGCTGGGTATCAGCGCGACCGCGCTTTCCCTTCCCGCCGCCGCGCAGGCCGACCTGCTGGACTGGTTTAAAGGCCACGACCGCCCACCAGCGCCAGCGGGCAAGGCCCTGGAGTTTGCTAAACCCGCCGAGTGGCAGGCTAATCTGACGCTTACCCCAGAAGATAAGGTCGCCGGTTACAATAATTTTTATGAATTCGGCCTCGATAAAGCCGATCCGGCGGCGAACGCGGGTAGCCTGCGCACCGATCCCTGGACGCTCACCATCGGTGGCGAAGTGGCGAAACCTCTGACCCTTGACCATGACGATCTGACCAAACGCTTCCCGCTGGAAGAGCGCATTTATCGTATGCGCTGTGTGGAAGCCTGGTCGATGGTGGTCCCCTGGGTCGGCTTCCCGCTGCATAAACTGCTGGCGCTGGTGGAGCCCACCAGCAGCGCGCGCTATGTGGCCTTCAAAACCCTCTATGCTCCGGATCAAATGCCCGGCCAGAAAGACCGGTTTATCGGCGGGGGGCTCGCTTACCCTTACGTGGAGGGGCTACGGCTGGATGAAGCGATGCACCCGCTGACGCTACTCACCGTCGGGGTGTATGGCAAAGCGCTGCCGCCGCAAAACGGCGCGCCGGTCCGCCTGACCGTGCCGTGGAAGTACGGTTTTAAAGGCATAAAATCCATTGTTAGTATCGAGCTGACCCGCGAGCGGCCGCCAACCACCTGGAACCTGGCGGCGCCGGACGAATACGGCTTCTTCGCCAACGTCAATCCGCACGTCGATCACCCCCGCTGGTCGCAGGCTAGCGAGCGGTTTATCGGCGCCGGCGGCGTGCTCGATGTGAAGCGTCAACCGACGTTGCTGTTTAATGGCTATGCCGACGAAGTGGCGTCGCTGTATCGCGGCATGAATCTGCGGGAGAACTTCTAGTGCGTTTCACCGTCAAACAGATCGTCTGGCTGAAGGTTTCACTTCACCTTGCGGGGTTTTTGCCGCTGGTCTGGTTATTCTGGGCCGGGCACCAGGGCTACTTTAGCGCCGATCCAGCCAAGGATATCCAGCACTTTACCGGCAGAATGGCGCTTAAGTTTCTGCTGGCGACGCTGCTGGTCTCTCCGCTGGCGCGCTATGCGAAGCAGCCATTATTGATTCGCGTTCGTCGGCTGTTAGGTTTATGGTGTTTTGCCTGGGCGACGCTGCACCTGACCAGCTATACCCTACTGGAGCTGGGCATTAACAATCTGGCTCTGCTGGGCTCGGAGATTATCACCCGCCCCTATCTGACATTGGGCATGATCAGCTGGGCGATTCTGCTGGCGCTGGCGGTGACCTCCACGCAAGCGATGCAGCGAAAACTGGGGCGTCGCTGGCAACTTTTACACAACTTCGTCTATCTGGTGGCGATCCTCGCGCCGATACACTACCTGTGGTCAGTGAAGATCGTCTCGCCGCAGCCCGTTATATATGCCCTGCTGGCAGCGGGGCTATTGACATGGCGTTACAAGAAGTTCCGCCAGTGGTGGCGCGCAATCCGGTAATGTGCAGTTTCCCGCAGATCCTTTATCAACCGCGACTCTTTTTCAGATAGCGGTTGATAATCTTCCCTGATAAGACCAGTATTTAGCTGCCAATTGCTACGAAATCGTTATAATGTGCGACTTTGGTTTTCCTGACGGGGTTTTCTGACCCTGAAAAGGTGACAAGGGCGCATTGAAGGTATATGTTGTTTTTTACCCGAAAATGGCAGGAGATCGCCACACAATGGCAGTGAAGTTTCACATTTTGCTTTTGAATGGTCCAAACATTAACATGCTCGGTACCCGCGAGCCTGAGAAGTATGGCCCTCTCACGCTGGCTGAAATTGTTAACCGTTTAACATCTGAAGCGGCGGCGCTGAATGTGAGTCTGGATCACCTGCAGTCCAACGCGGAGCATGCGTTAATCGACCGAATTCATCAGGCTAAAGACAACGTGGACTATATCCTGATTAATCCGGCCGCGTTCACGCATACCAGCGTAGCAATCCGTGACGCTTTGCTCGCCGTGAACATCCCGTTTATCGAGATTCACCTGAGCAATGTGCATGCACGCGAACCCTTCCGCCAGCACTCGTATCTGTCAGATGTCGCCGCTGGCGTCATTTGCGGGCTGGGGGCGGATGGTTATTCATACGCTTTACAGACGGCGGTAAAACGCCTGTCACAATCACACTAAACAAAGAGTACGGAACCCACTCATGGATATTCGTAAGATTAAAAAACTGATCGAGCTGGTTGAAGAATCAGGTATCTCCGAACTGGAAATTTCTGAAGGCGAAGAGTCTGTTCGCATCAGCCGCTCTGCACCGGCCGCAAGCTATCCGGTTATGCAGCAGGCTTATGCTGCGCCGATGATGCAGCCTCAGGCGCCTGCCGCCGCGACTGCCGCACCAGCTGCTGCGGCTGAAGCGCCGGCGAAAGCGGAAATCAGTGGTCACATCGTACGTTCCCCGATGGTTGGTACTTTCTATCGTACGCCGAGCCCGGACGCGAAAGCGTTTGTGGAAGTTGGCCAGAAAGTTAACGTGGGCGACACCCTGTGCATCGTCGAAGCGATGAAAATGATGAACCAGATCGAAGCCGACAAAGCCGGCGTGGTGAAAGCCATTCTGATCGAAAGCGGCCAACCGGTAGAATTCGACGAGCCGCTGGTAGTTATCGAGTAACGAGGCGAACATGCTGGATAAAATTGTCATCGCTAACCGTGGCGAGATCGCACTGCGCATCCTGCGTGCCTGTAAAGAATTGGGCATCAAGACTGTCGCTGTGCACTCCACTGCGGATCGCGATCTAAAACACGTATTGTTAGCGGATGAGACGGTCTGCATCGGTCCGGCTCCGTCCGTAAAAAGCTATCTGAACATTCCGGCCATTATCAGCGCCGCTGAGATCACTGGCGCGGTAGCGATTCACCCGGGTTATGGCTTCCTCTCTGAGAACGCTAATTTTGCTGAGCAGGTTGAGCGCTCCGGTTTCATCTTCATCGGCCCGAAAGCCGACACTATCCGCCTGATGGGCGACAAAGTGTCCGCCATCACCGCCATGAAGAAAGCTGGCGTTCCGACCGTTCCAGGTTCTGACGGCCCGCTGACCGACGACATGGACGCTAACCGCGCCCATGCCAAACGCATCGGCTACCCGGTGATCATCAAAGCCTCCGGCGGCGGCGGCGGTCGCGGTATGCGCGTTGTACGTAGCGACGCTGAACTGGCGCAATCCATCTCCATGACCAAAGCGGAAGCCAAAGCGGCTTTCAACAACGACATGGTCTACATGGAGAAATACCTGGAAAACCCACGCCACATTGAAATTCAGGTGCTGGCGGATGGTCAGGGTAACGCTATCTATCTGGCTGAACGCGACTGCTCCATGCAGCGCCGTCATCAGAAAGTGGTCGAAGAAGCGCCGGCGCCGGGCATCACCCCGGAACTGCGTCGCTACATCGGCGAGCGTTGCGCTAAAGCCTGTGTGGATATCGGCTACCGCGGGGCGGGTACCTTTGAGTTCCTGTTCGAAAACGGCGAGTTCTACTTCATTGAAATGAACACCCGTATCCAGGTAGAGCATCCGGTAACTGAAATGATCACCGGCGTTGACCTGATCAAAGAGCAGCTGCGTATCGCAGCCGGCCAGCCGCTGTCCATCAAGCAGGATGAAGTGGTGGTTCGCGGCCATGCGGTGGAATGCCGTATCAACGCCGAAGACCCGAACACCTTCCTGCCGAGCCCGGGCAAAATCACCCGTTTCCACGCGCCGGGTGGCTTTGGCGTGCGCTGGGAGTCACATATTTACGCCGGTTACACCGTACCGCCGTACTATGACTCCATGATCGGTAAACTGATCTGCTACGGCGAAAGCCGTGACGTGGCGATTGCCCGCATGAAGAATGCGCTGCAGGAGCTGATCATCGATGGCATCAAAACCAACGTCGATCTGCAGATGCGCATTATGAGCGACGAGAATTTCCAGCATGGTGGCACCAATATCCACTATCTGGAGAAAAAACTCGGCTTGCAGGAAAAATAATTCTGCTCTCTCAGCAAAAGGCCGGGTAAACCGGCCTTTTTTCTTTTTCTCTCTCCTCATCTATACCATGCGGTACAATCCCCGCTTTCTTCATCCTCAAGGGACAAAAAATGGACAAACGCTTTGTTCAGGCCCACAAAGAAGCGCGCTGGGCGCTGTGGCTGACCCTTCTCTACCTTGCCGCCTGGCTGGCCGCCGCCTATTTGCCGGGGGTGGCTATTGGCTTTACCGGCCTGCCACACTGGTTTGAAATGGCCTGCCTGCTGGTACCGCTGCTGTTCATTCTGCTGTGCTGGGCGATGGTCAAACTGATTTTCCGCGATATTTCTCTGGAGGACGATGATGCAGTTTGAGGTCATTATTCCCCTGATCGCCTACCTGGTGGTGGTGTTCGGTTTATCCCTCTACGCCATGAGAAAACGCGCCTCAGGTAGCTTTCTTAATGAGTACTTTCTCGGCAGCCGCTCGATGGGCGGCTTCGTGCTGGCCATGACGCTAACCGCCACCTATATCAGCGCCAGCTCATTTATCGGCGGACCCGGCGCCGCCTATAAATACGGCCTGGGCTGGGTGCTGCTGGCGATGATCCAGCTCCCCGCCATCTGGCTGTCGCTGGGCGTGCTGGGGAAAAAATTCGCCATCCTTGCGCGTCGCTATAATGCTGTCACCCTCAATGACATGCTGTTTGCTCGCTATCAGAGTCGCCTGCTGGTCTGGCTGGCCAGCCTGAGTCTGCTGGTGGCCTTTGTCGGCGCCATGACCGTCCAGTTTATCGGCGGCGCCCGCCTGCTGGAGACGGCTGCCGGTATTCCTTACGATACCGGCCTGCTGATCTTCGGGGTCAGCATCGCGCTGTATACCGCCTATGGCGGCTTTCGCGCCAGCGTGCTCAACGACACGATGCAGGGCATGGTAATGCTGATCGGCACGATCGTGCTGCTGGTGGGCGTGATCCACGCCGCCGGGGGGGTTGGCCATGCGGTAGAGACGCTGCAGTCGATCGACGTCAAGCTGGTGTCCCCGCAGGGCGCGGAGGATATCCTCTCGCCAACCTTTATGGCCTCGTTTTGGGTGCTGGTCTGCTTCGGCGTTATTGGTCTGCCACATACCGCAGTGCGCTGTATCTCCTACAAAGACAGCAAAGCCGTGCATCGCGGCATCATTATCGGCACCATCGTGGTGGCGATCCTGATGTTTGGCATGCATCTGGCTGGGGCATTAGGCCGGGCGGTGATCCCCGATTTAACCGTGCCGGATCTGGTGATCCCGACGCTGATGGTTAAAGTGCTTCCGCCCTTTGCCGCCGGGATCTTCCTTGCCGCGCCGATGGCGGCGATTATGTCGACGATCAATGCCCAACTTCTGCAAAGTTCCGCTACGATCATCAAAGATCTGTACCTGAACTGGCGGCCGGATCAGGCGACTAACGAAAAGCGGCTTAAACGCATGTCCGCCGGCATCACGCTCCTGCTGGGGGTCTTGTTGCTGCTCGCGGCCTGGCGGCCGCCGGAGATGATAATCTGGCTGAACCTGCTGGCCTTCGGCGGCCTGGAAGCCGTCTTCCTGTGGCCGCTGGTGCTGGGCCTTTACTGGGAACGCGCCAACGCGGCTGGCGCGCTGAGCGCGATGATCGTAGGCGGCGTCCTGTATGCCGTACTGGCCACGCTGAAAGTGCAGTTTCTGGGCTTTCACCCGATCGTTCCCGCGCTGCTGCTGAGTTTGCTGGCGTTTGTGGCGGGGAACCGTTTCGGTCGTCCCGCCCCACAGTCCCCCATTTTGACTACTGATAAATAAAGAGTTTTGCTATGCCATGGATCCAACTGAAACTAAATACCACCGGCGCGAACGCTGAAGATCTTAGCGATGCGCTGATGGAGGCCGGATCGGTCTCGATCACCTTCCAGGATACGCACGATACGCCGGTATTTGAGCCATTGCCCGGGGAAACCCGCCTGTGGGGGGATACCGACGTAATCGGCCTGTTCGATGCTGAAACCGATATGAAAGCGGTCGTTGCCCAACTGGAGCAGCATCCGCTGCTGGGCGCCGGGTTCGCGCATAAGATCGAGCAGCTGGAAGATAAAGACTGGGAACGGGAATGGATGGATAACTTCCACCCCATGCGCTTCGGGGAGCGGCTATGGATCTGCCCAAGCTGGCGCGATGTTCCGGATGAAAATGCCGTCAACGTGATGCTCGATCCGGGTCTGGCCTTTGGCACCGGTACGCATCCGACGACATCCCTGTGTCTGCAGTGGCTGGATGGACTCGACCTCAACGGAAAAACGGTGATTGATTTCGGCTGCGGCTCCGGCATCCTGGCGATTGCCGCACTGAAGCTGGGGGCGGCAAAAGCAATCGGGATTGATATCGACCCGCAGGCTATTCAGGCCAGTCGTGATAACGCGCAGCGTAACGGCGTTTCTGAACGCCTGGAGCTCTATCTTCCTCAGGACCAACCGGAGTCGATGAAAGCCGACGTGGTGGTCGCGAATATCCTGGCAGGCCCGCTGCGTGAGCTGGCGCCATTAATCAGCGTCCTGCCCGTTTCAGGCGGTTTGCTGGGGCTTTCCGGCATCCTTGCCAGCCAGGCGGAGAGCGTCTGTGAAGCCTATGCCGATCTCTTCGCCCTTGACCCGGTGGTCGAGAAGGAAGAGTGGTGCCGGATTACCGGCCGGAAAAACTAAGCGCGATGCGGCCTACGGGCCGCATTTTTGTTTCCAGTAGCCACCAAATAATGCCAGGAAATGAGAGGCAGATCGCACTACAGAGCACTTTTTTGGCTACAAAAACAGCGTTTTATATCGCCATACGGCCAGTTTATCCAAGAAAAATCGAGAAGTTTTATGATTTTATAAATGGACACAAATTATCCACCATCCATTAAATCAATGATTAATATAAGTATTTATTCATCCCTTTTACGCTAGTCCCGGATTCATTGATCTGCAACAGAGGATTGCTCAAAGTTTGGCCTTTCATCTCGTGCAAAAAATGCGTAATATACGCCGCCTTGCAGTCACAGTATGGTCATTTCTTAACTCATGCGCATCGGACACCACCAGCTCAGAAATCGCCTGATCGCAGCGCCCATGGCTGGCATTACTGACAGACCATTCCGGACGCTGTGCTACGAGATGGGAGCGGGTTTAACCGTTTCCGAGATGATGTCTTCTAACCCACAGGTGTGGGAGAGCGACAAGTCCCGTTTACGGATGGTGCATATCGATGAGCCCGGTATTCGTACCGTGCAAATCGCCGGTAGCGTGCCGGAAGAGATGGCTGCCGCCGCGCGGATTAACGTGGAAAGCGGCGCCCAGATTATTGATATCAATATGGGATGCCCGGCGAAAAAGGTGAATCGCAAGCTTGCAGGTTCAGCCCTCTTGCAGTACCCCGACCAGGTGAAGTCGATCCTGACGGCGGTCGTTAACGCGGTGGACGTTCCTGTGACTCTCAAGATTCGCACCGGTTGGGAACCGGAACACCGTAACTGCGTAGAGATTGCCCAACTGGCCGAAGAGTGTGGCATTCAGGCTCTGACTATTCACGGACGCACCCGCGCCTGCTTGTTTAACGGAGACGCTGAGTACGACAGTATTCGGGCAGTTAAGCAGAAAGTTTCCATTCCGATTATCGCGAATGGCGACATTACTGACCCGCTTAAAGCCAGAGCTGTGCTCGACTATACAGGGGCTGATGCCCTGATGATAGGCCGTGCAGCTCAGGGAAGACCCTGGATCTTTCGGGAAATCCAGCATTATCTGGACACTGGAGAGCTGCTGCCCCCACTGCCGCTGGCAGAGGTGAAGCGCTTGCTTTGTGCGCACGTTCGGGAGTTGCATGACTTTTATGGTCAGGCAAAAGGGTACCGAATCGCGCGTAAACACGTCTCCTGGTATCTTCAGGAACATGCTCCAGATGACCAGTTTCGGCGCACATTCAACGCCATTGAGGATGCCAGCGAACAGCTGGAGGCGTTGGAGGCATACTTCGAAAATTTTGCGTAATAGAAATAAAGAGCTGACAGAACTATGTTCGAACAACGCGTAAATTCTGACGTACTGACCGTTTCTACCGTTAACTCTCAGGATCAGGTAACTCAAAAGCCCCTGCGTGACTCGGTTAAACAGGCACTGAAGAACTATTTTGCTCAACTGAACGGTCAGGATGTGAATGACCTGTATGAGCTGGTACTGGCTGAAGTTGAACAGCCCCTGTTGGACATGGTGATGCAATACACCCGTGGTAACCAGACCCGCGCTGCTCTGATGATGGGCATCAACCGCGGTACGCTGCGTAAAAAACTGAAAAAATACGGCATGAACTGATACTAGTCAGTTGCTTGCTTGATATAAAAGGCGCTCTTCGGCATGGGGAAGCGCCTTTTTTATTATCTGCGCCAACAGACCTCATTACTGATTCACCAGCCGTAGCGCAGGCCCTCCGGATAAACGCGCAGCACAGACCACCGCCATTATATTATCCACCAGCGCAGGCGCCTGCTGATAAAGATCGAAGCGTTGCGGATCGAGCAGCCAGTTTTTAATCAGCCCGGAAAAAGCACTGTGTAAAACAATTAATATCATCTCAATGTTTGTTTCGGCTGGCAATATATTGTTACGCACGCAGCACTGCAGGATGCCGCCAATGAGTGAATAATTAAAACCAATACGTTGGCGAATTTCGTATTCCGAAAGCATATCACTGGAAAACTCACAGCGCTGATAAAGAATTTGCATCAGAGCGCGCTGTCGAGGATTCGTAGCAATATAGCGCAGGCCTGCAATAAACCGCTCGCGTAAAGCATTTAACGGCTCCTGTTCGTACTCTATGGCCTGACTGGGCTGAATCAAATCTCTAAGCGGCGGCTGCTGCTGCCACATTTCATTAAACAGCTCCGTCTTACTGGCAAAATGCCAGTACACCGCGCCGCGAGTCACTCCCGCCGCATCGGCGATATCCGTCAGGGTGGTGTTGGTTACTCCGCGCAGGGCGAACTGCTGGATTGCGGACTCAATCAGGAGCTGCCGCGTGCGCTGCGCCTCTTCTTTTGTTTTTCTTGCCATACAAGGCCCCACTTCCCGATAAGCAGATAATATAGGATATTCTTAATTAGAATTAATCTAGCATTTGCCATGAAGTATTATTTAGCAAAAATGCAGACAAGTTAATCCTGATGCAAAAAGAGAATTAATTATTCAAGTGAATATCACCGGAAAATACATTCACTGAAATAATGTCTATTTATCAACTTTTACAATTGCGATAAATCGCAATACTACAGTGACCATTTTTTTGTTTTTGCGTGCCTTGCTGACTGCTTAAAAATAAGTATCTCTTACATCCAACAGCGTTTATTTGTAGGATGGCAAACTGCTTTTTGATTCCCTCTTTCTTTCACAGATTCGCCGCCTGATTGGGTACGTAATCTATAAGGAACCGCCATGACGACTCACGCCAGAGTGACACTTTTATCCGGTTTAATTATCTCGGCCTTATTGCTAACCGGTTGCGATAATTCTGACAACCAGCAACCCCATGCGCGGGCGCCGCAGGTGACGGTCCATGTCGTCAACAGCGCGCCGCTATCAGTCACCACCGAACTGCCGGGCCGAACCTCTGCTTTTCGCGTAGCGGAAGTCCGCCCCCAGGTGAGCGGTATCATTCTGAAGCGTAACTTTGTTGAAGGAAGTGATGTCGAAGCAGGCCAGTCGCTCTATCAGATCGATCCGGCGACCTACCAGGCGGCGTGGAACAGCGCCAAAGGCGATGAGGCCAAAGCCGAAGCCGCGGCCGCTATCGCCCATTTGACGGTGAAACGCTACGTTCCACTGCTGGGTACTAAATATATCAGCCAGCAGGAATACGATCAGGCAGTGGCCACCGCCCGCCAGGCCGATGCCGATGTCATCGCCACCAAAGCTGCCGTGGAAACGGCCCGTATCAACCTGGCCTACACCAAAGTAACCTCCCCCATTAGCGGGCGCATCGGTAAATCGAGCGTCACCGAAGGGGCGCTGGTCACCAACGGCCAGTCGGATGCCCTGGCTACCGTCCAGCAGCTCGATCCCATCTATGTTGACGTGACGGAGTCCAGTAATGACTTCATGCGCCTTAAGCAGGAAAGCCTGCAGCGCGGCGGTGATACCAAAAGCGTTGAGCTGGTCATGGAGAACGGCCAGGCCTATCCGCTCAAAGGTTCACTGCAGTTTTCTGACGTCACTGTTGATGAAAGTACGGGCTCAATTACTCTGCGCGCTATCTTCCCTAACCCGCAGCATGTCCTGCTGCCGGGGATGTTCGTCCGCGCCCGCATAGACGAAGGCGTCGATCCGCAGGCTATCCTGGTACCGCAGCAAGGGGTGACCCGCACGCCGCGTGGTGATGCCTCTGTGATGCTGGTGAATGACAAAAACCAGGTTGAAACCCGGGAAGTGGTCGCGACTCAGGCCGTTGGCGATAAGTGGCTTATCACCAGTGGGCTGAAGCCGGGCGATAAAGTGATTGTCAGCGGCTTACAGAAAGTTCGTCCAGGCGTCACTGTCAAAGCGGAAGCGGAGCGTGCGGCGCCGGCCGTGCAATAAGGATACCCAGCCATGTCTAAGTTTTTTATTCATCGACCGGTCTTCGCCTGGGTGCTGGCTATCATTATGATGATTGCCGGCGGCCTGGCCATCCTGCAGCTGCCGATAGCTCAGTACCCGACAATCGCCCCTCCTGCGGTAGCGATCTCCGCCACCTACCCCGGTGCAGATGCCCAGACCGTACAGGATACCGTCACCCAGGTTATCGAGCAGAATATGAACGGCATCGACAACCTGATGTATATGTCGTCGACCAGCGACTCTGCCGGTTCGGTAACCATTACGCTCACCTTTAAATCGGGTACCGATCCCGATATTGCCCAGGTACAGGTGCAAAACAAACTGCAGCTGGCCACGCCGCTGCTGCCCCAGGAAGTACAGCAGCAGGGGATTAGCGTCGAGAAATCCAGTAGCAGCTTCCTGTTGGTCGCCGGCTTTATCTCTGATAACCCGACCACCACCCAGGACGATATCTCTGACTATGTCGCCTCCAATGTCAAAGATCCTATTAGCCGCCTCAACGGCGTGGGCGATGTGCAGCTGTTCGGCGCGCAATACGCCATGCGCGTCTGGCTGGATGGCAACCTGCTGAATAAATACAACCTGACGCCGGTGGACGTCATCAATGCGCTGCAGGTCCAGAACGATCAGATCGCCGCGGGTCAGCTCGGCGGTACGCCAGCGCTGAAAGGCCAACAGTTGAACGCGTCAATCATCGCTCAGACGCGGCTCAAAGATCCGCAGGAGTTTGGCAAGGTCACGCTGCGGGTCAATGCCGATGGCTCTGTCGTCCATCTGAAAGACGTCGCCCGCATTGAGCTGGGGGGAGAGAACTATAACGTTGTCGCCAGAATTAACGGTAAACCTGCCTCTGGTCTGGGTATTAAGCTTGCGACCGGCGCCAACGCCCTGGATACCGCCACCGCGATTAAAGCGAAGCTGGCCGAGCTGCAGCCCTACTTCCCTCAGGGGATGAAGGTGGTTTATCCGTATGATACGACCCCTTTCGTCAAAATCTCCATTCACGAAGTGGTCAAAACGCTTTTTGAAGCAATTATTCTCGTCTTTCTTGTCATGTATCTGTTCCTGCAGAACATGCGCGCAACGCTCATTCCAACCATTGCCGTACCCGTGGTGCTGTTGGGAACCTTCGCGGTATTGTCGATGTTTGGCTACTCCATCAACACGCTGACAATGTTTGGCATGGTGTTGGCGATAGGTCTGCTGGTCGATGACGCTATCGTAGTAGTGGAAAACGTCGAACGTGTGATGGTTGAGGAGAAGCTCTCGCCAAAAGAAGCGACGGAAAAATCTATGTCGCAGATCCAGGGAGCGCTGGTGGGTATCGCCATGGTGCTCTCCGCAGTATTTGTCCCGATGGCCTTTTTCGGCGGCTCAACCGGCGCGATTTATCGTCAGTTTTCAATCACCATCGTCTCCGCCATGGCGCTCTCCGTGCTGGTTGCGCTGGTACTGACGCCGGCGCTCTGCGCCACGTTGTTGAAGCCAGCCTCAGCTGAACACCATGAGAAAAAAGGATTTTTCGGCTGGTTTAACGCCCGCTTCGACCAGAGCGTTAACCACTATACCAACAGCGTCAGCGGTATTTTACGTGGAACTGGCCGTTATCTGGTGATCTACCTGCTGATCGTCGTGGGGATGGCCGTGCTGTTCATGCGCTTGCCCACGTCCTTTCTGCCCGACGAAGACCAGGGCGTCTTCCTGACCATGATCCAGCTGCCGTCCGGTGCTACCCAGGAGCGCACGCAGAAGGTCCTGGATACGGTGACAGACTACTACCTGCATAACGAGAAGGCCAACGTCGAAAGCGTCTTTACCGTTAACGGCTTCAGCTTCAGCGGCCAGGGACAAAACTCCGGTATGGCGTTTGTCAGCCTGAAGCCCTGGGAAGCACGCAGCGGCGATAAAAACAGCGTGGAGTCCATCATCAAGCGGGCCACCGTAGCCTTTAGCCAGATCAAAGACGCCATGGTTTTCCCGTTCAACATGCCAGCCATTATTGAGCTGGGTACCGCCACCGGCTTCGACTTTGAACTGATCGACCAGGGCGGACTCGGTCATACCGCTCTGACCCAGGCGCGCAATCAATTGCTGGGCATGGTGAAACAGCATCCGGATCAGCTGGTTCGGGTACGCCCTAATGGGCTGGAAGATACCCCTCAGTTCAAACTGGATGTCGATCAGGAAAAAGCGCAGGCGCTGGGCGTATCACTCTCTGATATCAATGAAACGATATCAGCCGCGCTGGGCGGATACTACGTCAATGACTTTATTGACCGCGGCCGCGTGAAAAAAGTGTACGTTCAGGCTGATGCCCACTTCCGTATGCTGCCGAGCGACATTAACAACATGTATGTTCGCAGCGCCAACGGCGAAATGGTGCCGTTCTCCGCCTTTGTCACTTCACGCTGGATATATGGCTCGCCGCGCCTGGAGCGCTACAATGGGTTGCCATCTATGGAGATCCTCGGTGAAGCTTCGCCAGGCAAAAGTACCGGGGAAGCCATGGCGCTGATGGAAACGCTGGCCAGTAAACTGCCGAGCGGCATCGGTTATGACTGGACCGGGATGTCTTACCAGGAACGGCTCTCCGGCAACCAGGCGCCTGCGCTCTATGCCATCTCGCTGATCGTCGTCTTCCTGTGTCTGGCGGCGCTGTATGAGAGCTGGTCGATCCCCTTCTCAGTCATGTTAGTGGTTCCGCTAGGGGTCATTGGCGCGCTGTTAGCCGCCACGCTGCGTGGGCTGAATAATGACGTTTACTTCCAGGTCGGACTCTTGACCACGATCGGTTTGTCGGCCAAGAATGCGATCCTGATCGTCGAGTTCGCCAAGGATCTGATGGAGAAAGAAGGGAAAGGGATCATTGAGGCCACGCTGGAGGCATCGCGGATGCGCCTGCGGCCTATTCTGATGACCTCTCTGGCCTTTATTCTCGGGGTCATGCCGCTGGTGATTAGCCATGGTGCCGGCAGCGGGGCGCAGAATGCGGTTGGCACCGGCGTGATGGGCGGGATGCTGACCGCGACGCTGCTGGCGATCTTCTTTGTTCCGGTGTTCTTCGTGGTCGTTAGACGACGCTTTACCCGGCACGCTGAATAACTCGGCTATGTCTTGAAGGCGCCCCTTGCGGGCGCTTTTTTTCGCATGCAATATTGGCAGCCAGCTAAACGCGCCGCAGTCTGGCAACCGCCATCGCACGCAGCATCGCTGAATCACAATCTTTCTCTCCATCTTTTCTGCATATTCCCGCGCTTATCTTCACGATATTTACGCGGCTCATATATTGAGATGATTTCGGCCTCCGGCCCGGACAATTCGCGGTGATAAAATAAGCCATTCCGTTCTGCACTGGCTTTCAGTACAACCCAGCGGATTATCCAGAGGTAATATCATGAAAAAGTATTTAATCGTGGCGCTGCTGGCCTCTCTGCTGGCAGGCTGTGCCCATGACTCTCCCTGCGTACCGGTTTATGACTCGCAAGGCCGCTTAGTCCATACCAATACCTGTATGAAAGGCACAACAGAAGACAACTGGGAAACCGCAGGCGCAATCGCCGGGGGTGCGGCCGCGGTAGCCGGCCTCACGTTAGGGATCGTTGCTCTGACCCGCTAGATCGCTTCCCCAACCGCAGATACAGGTGTATCCCCTGTATCTGCTCCACTCCATTCCCCAAAGTAAGCGATCATTCAGGTTCTTCCTGACGATAGTTCGCCAGCTTTCTTAGCCGTTGTTGTTGCCAGGGACCGCTGGCAATGAGTCGTCCATCGCTATCGGCAAACTTTTCAGATTCAGGGTTCAGAACCAACAAACACCAAAGGCCCGGTCGAAGAGCGGGCCTTTACTCTGATGGTGAGCAATGATGGCGAACGTCCTTTCCCTCTCTCCGGGCCGTTGCTGCGCAATGTTCATATCGATGCCAGTTAGATTTTCCCTGGGCAGCAAAGAAGCTCATCGGCAAACAACAGATAACACAAAAGCAAAAGGCCCAGTCTTTCGACTGGGCCTTTTGCTTTATTTGATGCCTGGCGATTCCCTACTCTCACATGGGGAGACCCCACACTACCATCGGCGCTACGACGTTTCACTTCTGAGTTCGGCATGGGGTCAGGTGGGACCGCCGCGCTATTGTCGCCAGACAAATTCTTTACAACGTGCCGAACTTTAACCTAAAAAGTGGTGCTGATACCCAGAGTCGAACTGGGGACCTCACCCTTACCAAGGGTGCGCTCTACCAACTGAGCCATATCAGCACGCTAAATTTGATGCCTGGCAGTTCCCTACTCTCACATGGGGAGACCCCACACTACCATCGGCGCTACGGCGTTTCACTTCTGAGTTCGGCATGGGGTCAGGTGGGACCACCGCGCTAGTGCCGCCAGGCAAATTCTGTTTTATCAACACGTCTCACCAACGTATCGATTAATCTGTAT
>NZ_JAGRQZ010000011.1:0-94111 GCF_018223915.1 Klebsiella sp. 64 | reverse complement strand
GATAAATTGTTAAAGAGCAGTTGCAACGCGGCTTTCAGCTCACCGTTGCGAGGTCCCGTATAATACGTTTTCCTCATTCAGAGTCAAGCCCTTATTTTGCTTTTCTCTGTCAGTTTTTAGCGCTGAACTTCACCGCTAAAACCCTGCCGACCCGGCGGCTTGCTTGCCGTTGTTCCGTGTCAGTGGAGGCGCATTATAGGGAGTTCTGAGACGTTGACAAGCCCTGTTTTCAAAAAATTATTCAACCGTCTCTTTTTTGTGCAAAACGCCCTTAGAGCGGTAATTTTTCCAGCGTCGAGAAGCCATAGCGACGCAGAACGGGTAAAAGCTGTTCTGTTTCTGCCGTCAGCGCCATGCAGAATGCCTTATTCTCGTCGCTGGACTTCGCATCCGGCGCTTCATGCTCTAACAGCCAGGCGGTGCGACGGGCAATCGCCGCGCCGGAATCGATCAGCCGTGTGCCTTCCGGCAGAACGCGCTGCAGCTCCTCCTGTAAAAGAGGAAAGTGGGTGCAGCCCAGCACCACCGTATCCGGCGGCTCCTGCATCCGCAGCCATGGGCGCAGGATACGGCGCAGCTCTTCTAACGGCACAGGCTCGCCGTGCAGCTTCGCTTCCGCCAGCTCCACCAGCTCCGCCGACCCCAGCATTTCAATCCGACATTCATTGGCAAAGCGGTCGATCAGCTCACGGGTATAAGGACGCTTTACGGTACCGCGCGTCGCCAGCAGGCCAACAATGCCGTTCGCCGTTAAACGGGCAGCGGGCTTGATCGCCGGCACCACGCCAACGACGGGGAAAGCGAACTTTTCACGCAGGGCAGGCAGGGAGACGGTACTGGCGGTATTGCAGGCGATCACCGCCAGCGCCAGGGGATAACGCTGCTGGACAGCGGTGACGATTTCCACAACGCGCTCAACGATAAACTCCTCGCTCTTCTCGCCATAGGGGAAGGCAACGTTATCGAAAGCATAGATGTAATGCAGATTCGGCAGCAGCTGCCGAATCTCATTATAAACCGACAACCCACCGACGCCGGAATCAAACACCAGCACGGTGGGACGTGGATCAGAAGGTGTAGCTGCCAGACAAGGTGTATTCCCGTCCTGCAGATTGGTAGCCATAAACTGTCTCGTAATCTTTATCGAACAGGTTGGCTATTTTACCACGAACTGTCAGGTGTGAGGTGACGGGATACGATAAACCGACATCCCAGAGGCTCAGACCGCCCATTTTGACATCGCGCCCATTGTCGTAGTCATCATCGTAACGCTTGCCGAGGTACTGATACATCACGTTCCAGTCAAGATCGTAGATCTGTCCGGTCAGTTCATACTTCACTTGTTGCTTCGCGCGGCGATAGAGTACCTTGCCAGTATCATCATCACGCGGATCGACATACTGCAACGTCAGATGATGCTCCACCGGGCCAGTCGTCACGTTCCCCGTCCACTCCAGACCTTTAATCGTGGCTGACTTCACGTTGATATATTGATTGTTTTTATAGTCGATCAGGTTTTGAATCTCATAATGATATGCTGAGATTCGCCAATCCAGCGGCCCCGTTAGCCCGTCAATTCCGGCTTCCCACTGTTTAGATTCTTCCGGCTTCAGGTTTGGGTTGGAAGCAATGCCAGGCCCATAAAACGAAGCAAAACGCGTCGCGCCATATTGCTGACCCAGTGACGGCGCCAGGAATCCGGTACCGTAAGAGAGCGTAGCCCGGTAGCCATCAATAAACTCCCAGCCTGCCGCAGTCTGCCAAGTACCGTGCCATCCGAACTGCTCGTCATGATCCTCACGTCCGGATGCTTCCAGGGTCACACTGTCAATCTGCTGCTGCCCGGTCAGGTAAAGACCGGTGGTATCGCGTTTGTAGGCATCAGACAATGTTGTGCTACTGGAGGTGAGCTTTTCTTGCTTCCAGTCGACGCCGCCACTAATCGCCCCGTGCCCAACCTCAATGTTATTACCCCACTGGATATAGCGCTGTTCCATATCATCCAGGGTGGTGCCCGCGGCATAGCGGCCAGCGTCGCTGCTGTAGTTGTAATCTTTGATGCGCTGATAGTTAGCAATCAGCTGGGAGGAATAGATACCGGAGCTGTAACGCAGACCCGTGTCCCAGGACTGCGTGTAATTCTGTCTTTCATCATTGCCGCCAACATAGCCATACGAGCCCTGATCGTAGTCAGTATTGGCTGTGTAACCATAGCCCCGGAAGAAACCAGAGAAGTTATCGTCAAACTTATGTTGCACACCGCCCAGGAAAAGCTTGTTACGATAGCCATCACGATCGCTGTCGCCGCTGTACGGCGAATTCGGCTGGACGTTAAAACCTTTTGTGGTCTGATAAGCACCAGCTGCAGTCACTACGGTATCGCCAAAACGTTTATTAATGGCGCCGTCATAAGTCTGATAACCGTTACTCCCCATTCCGACGTTAACCTGTGAACGGTCTGAATCGGTCATGGTGATGATGTTCACCACCCCGCCGATCGCTCCGGAGCCGTACACCGCGGAGCGCGGGCCGCGGATGTATTCCACCCGCTGGACCAGTGAGATAGGGATCTGACTGATATCTACGCCGTTGGAGATCCCCGGACGCGCCATCGGCACACCGTCGATCAGCACCAGCACGTGACGAGCCTCCGTCCCCCGAACATACAGCGAAGCGCTCTGCCCCATGCCGCCGTTGCGGGCAATATCGACCCCGGGAAGACGACGCATGACATCGTTTAAATCTTTGGACTGCCAGCGGTCGATGTCATCGCGCGTCACAATGTCGGTCGGCGCCAGCACGGTATTGACCGGCTGTTGAAAACGGTTTGCTGTCACCACCAACGTATCTGAATTGCTATCCTGCGCCCAGCCGGAAAATGCCGTGACGGATAAGGCCGTCATCAGCGAAGCTTTTTTAATCATTGTAAAAGCATCCGAAACAGAAAAAGGATGCCGCAGGTTTTATCAGTTGCTCGCGACGATAAAACCCAGTGCGACGTATTCCGGCAGGTCTTCGGGCTTGGAGGCTGTTTCAAGAAATAATGACTTCCCACGGCTAGCCGCAGTGTCTGCACCGAGTGCGCTCATTTCTCACCTTCCTTACCGCTGCGCGTCAGCCCCAGATTTCCACTGGGTTCCCTTTTAACTCACAGGACCGGTAGGCGAATGCTACAATCAGAACCATATAGATGTCCAGACTGCTAATTATATTTCCCGCGGCATTCGAGGCTGGACATCCCCGGCGCTTTCCCTACAATCCCCGCGTACTTATTTTATTCAGGATACATCATGACCCCCGAACACCTTCCTACCGAACAATACGAAGCGCAGCTGGCAGAAAAAGTCGTCCGTTTGCAAACCATGATGGCGCCTTTTGCCGCGCCGGTTCCGGAAGTGTTTCGTTCGCCGGTCAGCCACTACCGTATGCGCGCCGAGTTCCGTCTGTGGCACGATGGCGACGATCTGTACCATATTATTTTCGATCAGCAGACCCGGTCGCGGATTCGCGTTGACAGCTTCCCGGCCGCCAGCGCGCTGATCAATCAGCTGATGACCGCCATGCTGGAGGGCGTACGCAACAATCCCGTGCTACGCCAGAAGCTGTTCCAGATTGACTATCTGACCACCCTCAGCAACCAGGCGGTCGTTTCGCTGCTGTATCATAAAAAGCTGGACGATGCCTGGCGAGAGCAAGCGGAGGCGCTGCGTGACGCCCTGCGAGCCCAGGGGCTCAATGTGCATCTGATTGGGCGGGCGACCAAAACCAAAATCGAGCTCGATCAAGACTATATAGATGAACGCCTGCCGGTTGGCGGGCGGGAGATGATCTACCGTCAGGTGGAAAACAGCTTTACCCAACCGAACGCGGCCATGAACATTCAGATGCTGGAGTGGGCACTGGATGTCACCAAAGGGGCGACTGGCGACCTGCTGGAATTGTACTGCGGCAACGGTAACTTCTCGCTGGCGCTGGCACGTAATTTCGATCGCGTATTGGCCACCGAAATCGCCAAACCGTCGGTGGCGGCGGCGCAGTACAACATCGCCGCTAACCATATCGACAACGTGCAGATTATCCGCATGGCGGCGGAAGAGTTTACTCAGGCGATGAACGGGGTGCGGCAGTTCAACCGGCTGCAGGGTATCGATCTGCATAGCTATCAGTGCGAAACCATCTTCGTCGATCCACCGCGCAGCGGGCTGGACAGCGAGACGGAAAAAATGGTGCAGGCCTATCCGCGTATTTTGTACATTTCGTGCAACCCGGAAACGCTGTGTCGCAATCTGGAAACGCTAAGCCAGACGCATAACGTTACCCGGCTGGCGCTGTTCGACCAGTTCCCGTATACCCATCACATGGAGTGCGGCGTCCTGCTGACCTGCAAATAGGTCCAAAAAAACCGGCAACGTCATATTGCCGGTTTTTTTACCGCTGGCGGCTTACTCGGCTGCGGTATCTTTGCGGTTACGCATCTTGTAGCCGATCCAGAAGACCATCGCGACGGACAGAACGGCCGGGAAGAAGTTAGAACCGATATCCGGGTACTCCGCACGCACGACGGTGCTGTACAACAGCACCCCGAGAATAAAAAAGGCGGCGGCCAGGCCCGGTAGCCCAACGGGCATACTGCGATTCTGATAGCGCTGATGCAGACAGTAGACCGTCAGCAGCAGGGATAAAATGGGGAAGACGGAAAACGGAACTATCGAACTGAACAGCGCCGCAAAGGCGCCATTAATGGATAACCCGGCAATCAGCGCCAGCAGCAGCGTACCTTTATCTTGAACTGAGTGTTTCATTGCTCGTCCTTCACGTTATTCGGAATGATGTGACATTTTTTCTTGTTCACGGCGATACCAGTAATACGCGCCTTTCGAGATCATTCGAAGCTGCAGTACCAACCGTTCCTCCAGCTGCCGGCGCTGCTCAGGGCCGACATCCAGCGCTTCCGCGCCAGCGCTAAAAACGATGGTGACCATAGCTTCAGCCTGCGCTTCGGTAAAGGCGCGCGGCATATGGTTTTCGAGTTCTAAATAGTCGGCGAGTTCCGCAATAAAGTGCTGGATCTCGCGTGCGACGGCGGCGCGAAACGCCGCAGAAGTTCCCGAGCGCTCACGCAGCAGCAGGCGGAAGGCGTTCGGGTTGTTACCGATAAATTCCATAAAGGTGGAGACCGAGGTGCGGATCACGCTGCCGCCTTTGGCTATCCGCTGGCGCGCCTGGCGCATCAGCTGGCGCAGCATCAGTCCGCTCTCATCGACCATCGTCAGGCCCAGCTCATCGACGTCGCGAAAATGACGATAAAAGGACGTCGGCGCGATCCCTGCTTCCCGGGCCACTTCACGCAAGCTCAGGCTGGCGAAACTCCGCTCAGCGCTAAGTTGACTGAATGCCGCTTCCACCAGCGAACGGCGGGTTTTTTCTTTTTGTTGTGCTCTTACGCCCATCACGATGTATGAATCCTTCCAATAGCCCTGCTGGCACTATACCAGAGATTAAAACTAATCGGTTTGCCCTGGATTGTGAATGATTGTTTACGAGCCGTTTCTGCTTTTATGCTGCAAAAAAGCACAACGATAATTGGGTTAAAGCGCAGCGAATGTTATCATCGTGTTTATTTTATGTATAAAACAGGTGAGTAATGCCATGTCACACTCTTGGGATTATGATGCAATAGTGATTGGTTCCGGTCCTGGCGGGGAAGGCGCCGCCATGGGACTGGTGAAACAGGGAGCACGCGTTGCCGTCATCGAGCGCTACCATAATGTCGGCGGCGGTTGCACCCACTGGGGCACCATCCCGTCGAAAGCCCTCCGCCATGCCGTCAGCCGTATTATCGAGTTTAACCAAAACCCCCTCTACAGCGACCACTCCCGCCTTCTTCGCTCTTCTTTCGCCGACATCCTTAACCATGCCGACAGCGTCATCAACCAGCAGACTCATATGCGCCAGGGATTCTATGAGCGCAACCACTGTGAAATTCTGCAGGGCAATGCCCACTTCGTGGATGAGCATACTCTGGCGCTGGAGTGCCATGACGGCACGGTCGAGACTGTGACCGCGGAGAAATTCGTTATCGCCTGCGGATCGCGCCCCTACCATCCGGCGGATGTCGATTTCCACCACCCGCGCATCTATGACAGCGATTCGATTCTCAGCCTGCAGCATGAGCCGCGCCATGTGATCATTTACGGCGCCGGGGTGATCGGTTGTGAATATGCGTCGATCTTCCGCGGCATGGAGGTGAAGGTCGATCTGATCAACACCCGCGATCGTCTGCTGGCCTTCCTCGATCAGGAGATGTCAGACTCGCTCTCTTATCACTTCTGGAACAGCGGCGTGGTTATTCGCCACAACGAGGAGTATGAGAAAATTGAAGGGGTGGATGACGGGGTGATCATGCACCTGAAGTCCGGCAAAAAGCTGAAGGCCGATTGCCTGCTGTACGCTAACGGCCGCACCGGCAACACCGACACCCTGGCGCTGGAAAATATCGGTCTGCAGACCGACAGCCGCGGTCAGCTGAAGGTCAACAGCATGTATCAGACCGCCCTCCCGCACATCTATGCGGTTGGCGATGTCATCGGCTATCCAAGCCTGGCTTCTGCCGCTTACGATCAGGGACGCATTGCCGCCCAGGCGCTGGTGAAAGGCGAAGCCTCAGCGCATCTGATTGAAGATATCCCGACCGGGATCTATACCATTCCGGAAATCAGCTCCGTCGGGAAAACCGAGCAGCAGCTGACGGCGATGAAAGTGCCGTATGAGGTGGGCCGCGCCCAGTTTAAACACCTGGCGCGGGCGCAAATCGTCGGTATGAGCGTTGGTACGCTGAAGATCCTGTTCCATCGTGAAACCAAGGAGATCCTTGGCATTCACTGCTTTGGCGAGCGCGCGGCCGAAATTATTCATATCGGCCAGGCGATCATGGAGCAGAAAGGCGGTGGCAACACCATTGAGTACTTCGTCAACACCACCTTTAACTACCCGACCATGGCGGAAGCGTACCGGGTTGCCGCGCTGAACGGCTTAAACCGCCTGTTTTAACGCCTTGTCGAAATGGCCATCCATCGTGCCGCGGATGGCCTCCGCCAGATGTTCATAGCGGCTGCGCAGCGGGGAGCCTGGACGATAAACCAGACCGATGGTGCGTCTTGGCTCTGGCTTAATGCACGGCAGGTAGACTACGCCATCGCGTTTTCTCTCCTGCGGCACCGCCAGCGCCGGCAGCAGGGTAATGCCGCTGCCTGCCGCCACCATATTGCGCAGCGTTTCCAGGCTGGTCGCGCGGAAGTGGGTATCCTCATCCGCCCCCGCTTCAAAGCAGAAGCCCATCGCCTGATCGCGCAGACAGTGGCCATCCTCCAGCATCAGCAGCTTTTCACCGGCCAGATCCGACATCGGCACCCGATCGCGGTTCGCCCACGGATGATCTTCATAAATAGCCAGCATCATCGGCTCATCGAACAGCGGCACCTCGATAAAGGCCTCGCTCTCTTTGACCAGCGCCAGGATGGCGCAGTCGAGCTTACCGCTGTCGAGCTGAGCCAGCAGCTGATGGGTCTGCGCTTCGTGCAGATACATTTCCAGCTTCGGGAAGGTCTGATGCAGCATCGGAATGATGTGCGGCAGCAGGTACGGGCCAATTGTCGGGATCAGGCCGATATGCAGCGGCCCGGACATGGTTTCCCCTTGTTGGCTTGCCATTTCCTTGAGCACTTTTACTTCGCGTAACACGGTACGCGCCTGATCCACCAGCAACAGCCCCGCCTGGGTAAACAGAACCTTACGGCTGGTGCGCTCCAGCAGCATGACGCCAAGCTCATCCTCCAGCTTGCGGATCTGTCCGCTGAGCGTCGGTTGGCTCACATGGCATGAGTCAGCCGCCCGCCGGAAGTGGCGGTGTTCGGCGAGCGCTACCAGGTATTCAAGATCGCGAATATTCATTATTCATCCTCCATCGCCACGATAGTCCATGGCGATAGATAGCATAGCAACGAACGATTATCCCTATCAAGTTTTCTGTTCAATAATACGCCCATAAAGACGGTCTACCTGTGAAAATCACTGACCCGTCACACTGTTTCTCTACCCGAACAACTAAAGCCAACGTGAACTTTTGCGGACCTTGCGTCCGCTTTTTTTTTGCATAAAAAACCCGGCGTCGCTGGGCTTGGCCGGGTCAGGGAGGGCAGATATCTAAGGATTAGCTTAAACGAGCCTTCGCCTCGTTGATAGCCTGGGCTACCTGCTGCGGCGAGACGCCGCCTTTCGCTGCGCGTTTCTCGAGGCAGGACTGCAGCGACAGAATCGGATACACATCGTCCGCAATCACCGGGCTGAATTTCTGCAGATCGGCCAGGGTCAGCGCTTCCAGCGGTTTCCCTTGCGCAATGGCTTCCACTACCGCTTCACCGACAATATGGTGCGCCTCGCGGAACGGTACGCCTTTCGCCACCAGATAATCCGCCAGCTCAGTGGCGTTGGCATAGCCCTGCTGCGCCGCTTCCGCACAGCGCGGGCGTTTTACCTGAATGCCGTCCAGCACCAGGGCCGCCATATGCAGGCAGTCGAGCCAGGTATCCAGGGCGTCGAAAAGCCCCTCTTTATCTTCCTGCATGTCTTTGTTGTAGGCCAGCGGCAGTCCTTTCAGCGTCATCATCATGCCGGTCAGCGCACCCTGCACGCGGCCGCATTTGCCACGGATAAGCTCCAGGGCGTCCGGGTTTTTCTTCTGCGGCATCAGCGAGGAGCCGGAGGTCACGCGGTCGGAAAGCTCGACGAAGTTCGCCTCGCCGGAGTTAAAGAAAATCAGATCTTCCGCAAAGCGCGACAGATGCACCATACCGATAGCCGCATCGGAAAGCAGCTCCAGCACATGATCGCGATCGGACACGCTGTCGAGGCTGTTGCGGGTGGCGGAGGCAAAGCCCAGCCAGCCGGCCAGCTGCTCGCGGTCGATCTCATACGCCGTCCCCGCCAGCGCGCCGCAGCCCAGCGGGCTGACGTCGAGGCGCTTCAGCGCGTCCTGCAGACGGCTTTCGTCACGCGCCAGCATTTCAACGTAGGCCAGACACCAGTGCGCGAACGTCACCGGCTGGGCGCGCTGCAGGTGGGTGTACCCCGGCATTACCGCGTCCTGATTCTGCTGGGCGGTCTCCACCAGCGCGCTCTGCAGCTGGCGGTTCGCCGAGAGCAGTTCGACAACGGTATCTTTGCACCACAGTTTAAGATCGGTGGCGACCTGGTCGTTACGGCTGCGCCCGGTGTGCAGTTTCTTGCCCAGCTGGCCCACTTTATCGATCAGCTTGCCTTCCACCCAGCTGTGAATATCTTCGGCATCGCTGGCGAGGATTTGCTGCGGATTGGCGCGCACCTCTTCCAGCAGCACGTTCAGCGCTTCTTCCAGCTGCTGCTGTTCAGCGGCACTCAGAACGCCGACCGTTACCAGCGCTTTCGACCAGGCGACAGAGCCAACGATATCCTGCTCCGCCAGACGATAGTCGAAGCGCAACGAGTCGTTGAACTGTTTGAACCGTTGATCTGCTGCCTGTGTAAAACGCCCGCCCCAAAGTGCCATAACATGCTTCCTTTATTCGTTAGTTCCGCCGGCGGCATTGTGCCGCTCGGCCTACGGTCTTGTAAGCCCGGCAGACGACGCGCCGCCGGGCATGAAATCTTAAGCCAGAATACGTGTGCCGATCGGCGTGCCGTTAAATAACGCCGGCAGCTGCTCGGCGTGACGCCAGGAGGCGATATCCACCGGACGGCCCAGAGCACGTGCGGCGTCAAGGGCCGCATTCACTTTAACAATCATGCCGTCGGTGATAATCCCCTGCTCGATCAGCTGTTCCGCTTTCTCGGCGGTCATCTCGGCAATGCGCTGCCCTTTACCGTCGAGGATACCGCTAACGTCAGACAACAGGATCAGATCCGCCCCCAGGGTGGCCGCCAGCGCTGTCGCCGCCTGGTCAGCGTTGACGTTCATCAGCTGGCCTTCATCGGTCACCCCGATAGAGCTCACCACCGGCAGGTAACCGCCGGCCAACAGGGTGTTGATCAGTGCCGGGGAGCCCGGCTGCGCCAGCCCGACATGGCCCAGCTCAGCATCCAGTTGCGTGACCTTCACGCTATCGCCATCGCCGAGGAACAGGCCTACCGAGGAAATACCATGTTTTTTCGCCCACGCCAGCAGCGTCTTGTTGGCGGTTCCCGCCAGCGCGCCGGTGATGATGTCGATTTGCTCAGCCGGCGTAACGCGCAGGCCATTTTTCTTCTGCACCGGCAGGTTGAGCTGCTTCATCAGCTCATCCACCACGCAGCCGCCGCCGTGGACGATAATCAGCGGACGCTGGTGCGCTTCACGGTAGTTAACCAGCGCGGTAAACAGGCGCTCCAGCGCTTCTTCGCTATCGAGTAATACGCCGCCAAGTTTGATAATTAATGGGTTCATCATCACACCTTAAATAAGAGACTGCGTCTCAGCGAAGCCGAAACGAATATTCGCGCACTGCACCGCCTGCGCTGCGGCGCCTTTCAGCAGGTTATCCTCTGCCGCGACGACGATGAGATGATCGTCCTGCACGGCAAAACCGATATCACAGAATGGCAGGCCTTCGACGCTTTTCAAAGCGGGCACGCCTTTATCATATAAACGTACCAGTGGTTTATCGGCGTAAGCCTGCTGGTAAACCGCCGCGATCTGCGCATGGCCGACGCCCGGCTTCAGGCGGCAGGTGATAGTTTCCAGGATGCCGCGCTTAAAATTACCCAGGTGCGGGGTAAAAATTACCTTTGCCCCGAGGTGGCTGGCAATCTCCGGCTGATGGCGATGGTTAAATATGCCGTACGGCTGCAGGCTAACTTCACAGAAGCTGTTGCCGATCGCGGCCTTACGACCCGCGCCGCTCACCCCGCTGGTAGCGTTGATTACCGGCCACTGGTTGAGATCCAGCAGATTGGCCTCAATCAGCGGCTTCAGCGACAGCTGCGCCGCCGTCGGATAGCAGCCTGGCACTGCGATTAACTGCGCGTCTTTAAGCGCATCCGCGCTCCACTCCGCCAGACCATACACCGCCTGTTTGAGCAGGTCGGGATGCTGATGAGTGAAACCGTAATATTTTTCGTAGAACGCCCCATCGTTAACGCGGAAGGCACCGGAGAGATCGAACACCACGCAGCCAGCGGCAAGAAACTGCGGCGCCAGATCGTGACTCACTTCGTGCGCGGTGGCGAGAAACACCACGTCCACGCCAGCGCTGAATTCGCTGATATCGGACATCGGCTGCAGCGGCATATCGACAATGCCTTTGAGCTGCGGATGCAGGTCGGAAATTAATTTTCCCGCATCATTGCTTTGCGCGGAGACCGTCAAAGCGGTTATGTTCATATGCGGATGACGATTGATATAGGTCACCAGCTCTGCGCCGGCATAACCACTGGCACCCACAATCAGCGTATTTAACATTGGAAGCGCATCTCCTTACATTCGATGGGTTTTCTTACGCTCAACGATATTGTATTTTTATTCACAATAAATGCATGAATATTGATACTATCACGACCCAAGGTGTGTCAACAATGAAAAACAATTTACCGCCCTTTATCGAGATTTACCGCGCGTTGATCGCCACACCATCCATCAGCGCGACTGAAGAGGCTCTCGATCAAAGCAATGAGTCTTTAATCAATTTGCTGGCAGGCTGGTTCCGCGATCTCGGCTTCAATGTTGAGATACAGCCGGTGCCGGATACGCGCCATAAATTCAACCTGCTGGCCAGCACCGGACACGGCGCCGGCGGCCTGCTGCTCGCCGGGCATACCGATACCGTGCCGTTCGATGATGGCCGCTGGACGCGCGACCCGTTCACCCTCACCGAACACGATAACAAGCTCTACGGCCTCGGCACGGCCGATATGAAAGGCTTCTTCGCCTTTATTCTCGACGCCCTGCGCGATGTCGACGTCACCACGCTGAAAAAGCCGCTGTATATTCTGGCCACTGCCGACGAAGAGACCAGCATGGCCGGCGCGCGCTACTTTGCCGAAACCACCCGGCTGCGCCCGGACTGCGCCATCATCGGCGAGCCCACCTCCCTGCAGCCGATCCGCGCCCACAAAGGCCATATGTCCAACGCGATCCGTATTCAGGGCCAGTCCGGCCACTCCAGCGATCCGGCGCGCGGGGTCAACGCGATTGAGCTGATGCACGACGCCATCGGCCGGATTATGCAGTTGCGCGATCTGCTAAAAGAGCGCTATCACTTCGAGGCGTTTACGGTCCCTTACCCAACCCTCAACCTGGGCGCTATCCATGGCGGCGATGCCTCAAACCGTATCTGCGCCTGCTGTGAACTGCATATGGATATCCGCCCGCTGCCGGGGATGACCCTAAACGATCTTAATGGTCTGTTGGGCGAGGCGCTGGCCCCGGTCAGCGAACGCTGGCCGGGCCGCCTGACGGTCTCTGAGCTGCATCCGCCGATCCCCGGCTACGAGTGCCCGCCGGACCATAAGCTGGTGCAGGTGGTCGAGAAACTGCTTGGCGCGCAGACCGACGTGGTGAATTACTGCACCGAAGCGCCGTTTATCCAGACGCTGTGTCCGACGCTGGTTCTCGGCCCGGGCTCCATCAATCAGGCCCATCAGCCTGACGAGTATCTGGAGACGCGCTTTATCAAGCCGACCCGGGAGCTGATTAGCCAGGTGGTTCATCACTTCTGCTGGCACTAAAATCGCCCTCTTTTTCCGCCCCGTTCTCCCGGGGCGGAACGGTGACGATCGTCACATTTCCATAAGCGATGCTTATCCAGCGCTCCCTGAATTAAATTTCGCAAATTACGGCGATTTACTCGTTTGCTGAAGCGATTTCGCAGTAATTGACGTGGGGGTATTTACGTGGCTTTATAAAAGACGGGTTGCTTATCCGTTGCTCACGTTCCAGCGCAGCGGATATAACAAAATAAAATGAGATGGGGTGTCTGGGGTAACATGAACGAACAATATTCCGCATTGCGTAGTAATGTCAGTATGCTCGGCAAGGTGCTGGGCGATACCATCAAGGATGCATTGGGAGAAAATATTCTTGATCGTGTCGAAACTATCCGTAAGTTGTCCAAATCTTCACGCGCCGGCAACGAAGCTAACCGCCAGGAGCTGCTGACCACGCTGCAGAATTTGTCAAACGACGAACTGCTGCCGGTGGCCCGTGCCTTCAGCCAGTTTCTGAATCTGGCCAACACCGCTGAGCAGTACCACAGCATTTCGGCCAATGGCGAAGCGGCCAGCAATCCGGAAGTCATTGCGCGTACCCTGAGAAAGCTCAAAGACCAACCCAATCTCAACGAAGAGACCATCAAACAAGCGGT
Organism: Klebsiella sp. 64; assembly: GCF_018223915.1. Classification (NCBI taxonomy): domain Bacteria; kingdom Pseudomonadati; phylum Pseudomonadota; class Gammaproteobacteria; order Enterobacterales; family Enterobacteriaceae; genus Klebsiella; species Klebsiella sp. 64. Next base: position 80,741 of record NZ_JAGRQZ010000011.1, on the reverse strand, counting down.
GGAATCGCTGTCTCTGGAGCTGGTGTTAACCGCCCACCCGACCGAGATCACCCGCCGGACGCTGATCCATAAAATGGTGGAAGTGAACAACTGCCTTAAGCAGTTGGACAACAAAGATATCGCTGACTACGAGCACCATCAGCTAATGCGCCGTCTGCGCCAGCTGATCGCCCAGTCGTGGCATACCGATGAAATTCGTAAGCACCGCCCTTCCCCGGTCGATGAAGCCAAATGGGGCTTCGCGGTGGTGGAAAACAGCCTGTGGGAAGGAGTGCCTAACTATCTGCGCGAGCTGAACGAACAGCTGGAAGCCAACCTTGGCTATCAGCTGCCGGTGGACTTCGTCCCGGTGCGTTTCACCTCGTGGATGGGCGGCGACCGCGACGGCAACCCGAACGTGACTGCCGACATCACCCGCCACGTGCTGCTGCTCAGCCGCTGGAAAGCGACCGACCTGTTCCTCAAAGACGTGCAGGTGCTGATCTCCGAGCTGTCGATGGTGGAGTGTACCGACGAGCTGTGCGCCCTGGCTGGCGCCGAGGGCGCTCAGGAACCGTACCGTTATCTGATGAAAAAACTGCGCTCTCAGCTGATGGAGACCCAGGCCTGGCTGGAAGCGCGTCTGAAAGGTCAGAAGCTGCCGAAACCGGCGGGACTGATCACTCAGAACGAGCAGCTGTGGGAGCCGCTGTACGCCTGCTATAAATCGCTGCAGGCCTGCGGCATGGGCATTATCGCCAACGGCGAGCTGCTCGACACCCTGCGCCGCGTGAAGTCTTTCGGCGTACCGCTGGTGCGTATTGATATTCGTCAGGAAAGCACCCGCCATACCGAAGCGCTGGGTGAAATGACCCGTTACCTCGGGATCGGCGACTACGAAAGCTGGTCGGAAGCCGACAAACAGGCTTTCCTGATCCGCGAACTGAATTCCAAACGTCCGCTGCTGCCGCGCCAGTGGGAGCCAAGCGAAGAGACGCGTGAAGTTCTCGACACCTGCAAGGTGATCGCCGAGGCGCCGCGCGGATCGATCGCCGCCTACGTGATCTCGATGGCGAAAACGCCGTCCGATGTGCTGGCGGTTCATCTCCTGCTGAAAGAAGCCGGGATTGGCTTTGCTCTGCCGGTGGCCCCGCTGTTCGAAACGCTGGATGACCTCAACAACGCCAACGACGTCATGACCCAGCTGCTGAATATCGACTGGTACCGCGGCTTTATCCAGGGCAAGCAGATGGTCATGATCGGCTACTCTGACTCCGCTAAAGATGCCGGCGTGATGGCCGCCTCTTGGGCGCAGTACCAGGCGCAGGACGCGCTGATCAAAACCTGCGAAAAAGCCGGTATTGAACTGACGCTGTTCCACGGTCGCGGCGGCTCTATCGGCCGCGGCGGCGCGCCGGCCCACGCCGCGCTGCTCTCGCAGCCGCCGGGAAGCCTGAAAGGCGGCCTGCGCGTTACCGAGCAGGGCGAGATGATCCGCTTTAAGTACGGCCTGCCGGAAGTCACCATCAGCAGCCTGTCGCTGTATACCAGCGCCATTCTGGAAGCCAACCTGCTGCCGCCGCCGGAGCCGAAAGCAGAATGGCGCGACATCATGGCCGAGCTGTCCGACGTGTCGTGCAAGATGTATCGCGGCTACGTGCGTGAAAACAAAGATTTCGTCCCTTACTTCCGCTCTGCGACCCCGGAGCAGGAGCTGGGCAAACTGCCGCTGGGTTCGCGTCCGGCAAAACGTCGTCCAACCGGCGGCGTCGAGTCGCTGCGCGCCATTCCGTGGATCTTCGCCTGGACCCAGAACCGCCTGATGCTGCCGGCCTGGCTGGGCGCTGGCGCTGCGCTGCAGAAGGTGGTCGAAGGTGGAAAACAGAGTGAACTGGAAGCCATGTGTCGCGACTGGCCGTTCTTCTCTACCCGCCTCGGCATGCTGGAGATGGTTTACTCGAAGGCCGACCTGTGGCTGGCGGAGTACTACGATCAGCGCCTGGTGAAGCCGGAGCTGTGGGCGCTGGGTTCCGAGCTGCGCAAGCTGCTGGCTGCCGATATCAACGTCGTGCTGGCCATCGCCAACGACTCCCATCTGATGGCCGACCTGCCGTGGATCGCCGAGTCTATCCAGCTGCGTAATATTTATACCGACCCGCTGAACGTCCTGCAGGCGGAACTGCTGCACCGTTCACGCCAGGCTGAAGAAGAGGGCAAGGACCCGGATCCGCGCGTTGAACAAGCGCTGATGGTCACCATCGCCGGCGTCGCCGCCGGTATGCGTAACACCGGTTAATCTATCTCCCCCCGGCCGCCCGGCCGGGGGTTTTCCGCCCGTTCTAGTGGTGCAGCATCTCATCAACGATCTGTTCTTTATGCAGCGCATACGGATAATAGGTCGGCCAGTTATCCATCTCTTTCAGCAACGCCTCCTGTGATTCATTGCCCATGAAAATATGGAAATGCTGTGATTTACGCGGGCCAATGATATGGTCGCTGAATTGCACAAATTTCGGCGCCTTGGCATCGCCCTGCTGGCACTCGAACAGATAACGCACGCCCTTCTTACCGGAGGCGTAATGCAGAATTTTATAGCCTGAATAGCGGTATTTGCAGCTATTGACGGTCTGGCCAACGTGGAACTCAATCACGTCATCTTCAATGCCAATCTGCTCCACATCGGTGGCGTAGCCCTTCTTATAATAGGCGCGATACTCCTCCACGCTCTTGCCGCCGGGCTTTTTCGCCTTCTGCTCCAGCACCGGATCGAGGTCGCCATTGAGCAGATACGGGTTCACCGACTGCCAGACGCCTTCCCAGTCGCTCAGCGCGCGGTCCTGCACATCTTTATCCGCAAAAATGCCTTCGCTGGCCTGACGCTCCACTTCGGTTAACGCCGGGCCATGGCTATGGTTGCCGTGGGCGAACGCCTGGGCGCTGGCTAAAGCCATGCCGAATCCTAAGGCCAGCAGGGGGATCTTTCTGGTCATTACTCTCTCCTGAGTTTGCTATCAATGGCGACAAATTGTTACGATATAACATATCTTATCTGGGAGGCAAGAGCGACAGGCAAGCGCTTTTACCGCTGGAATAATGTCCGGTATGATGAAAAGGGTGATGCGCTGAACGGAAGAATGATGGACAACGATATCAATCAGCTTATTGATGCATTGCTAAAAAAGCAGACCAGCCTCGGCCGGGTTTATTTCGCCGGCGAGACGCGCTCGCCTGCTGAGCCGGTGGTGCAGGTGGATTTACCCCGTCTGAATATCCTCCTCGATGGGCAGTTGCCCGACCAGGCGCTCGGCGATAACGCCCCTCCCCTCGAAGCCAACGACGTGCTCTATATTCCTGGCGATAGCTGGAACTGCCCGCAGTGGCAAGCGCCTTGCCTGCTGTTAAGCATCCTGTTCGCTAAGCAGCAGCTGGAGTGCTCGCTGCAGCACTGGAATGGCAAGGCGATAACTGTTGTCGACAAGCGGCAGGCGCTGCGCCGCGGGCCGCGCGTCGGATCATTTCTGCTGCAGGCGCTCAATGAACTCCGGATGCAACCGCAGGAGCAGCAAACCGCCCGCAGCATCGTCGTCAGCCTGCTCAGCCACTGCCATGATCTTCTCGGCAGCCAGGCGCAAACCTCCTCGCGCAGCCAGGCGTTGTTTGAAGCGATCCGCCAATATATGGACATCCATTATGCGGAACCGCTGAGCCGGGAATCGGTGGCCCAGGCGTTCTACCTCTCTCCCAACTATCTTTCCCATCTGTTCCAGAAATGTGGGCCAATGGGCTTCAATGAATATCTAAACCATATTCGTCTCGAACAGGCCCGTATGCTGCTGAAGGGCCACGATATGAAAGTGAAAGACATCGCCCACGCCTGCGGCTTCGCCGACAGCAACTACTTCTGCCGCCTGTTCCGCAAAACTACGGAACGCTCGCCGTCTGAATACCGCCGCCAGTACCATAGCCAGCTGACGGAAAAAGCATCCCCGGTAAAAAACTAGATTTTTGTGTGTTAAACCTGACTTTTGTGCGCGCTATAGTTACCTCCCATCCCAGCTAGCGCCGATAAATGTGATCTAAATCATCCTTAATCACGATGCGTACATTTATCCAGTTTTTGGCAAATTTGTCATCTGGCTATCCTTCGAACGAAAGCCGTATGCTTACCTCAACGACAGCACCGAATTAAGCATTGAGGAAAACACAATGGAACTCTATCTGGATACCGCCAACGTCGCCGAAGTGGAACGCCTGGCCCGCATCTACCCGCTGGCCGGGGTAACCACCAACCCGAGCATTATCGCCGCCGGTAAAGTCCCGGTCTGGGATGTGCTGCCGCGCCTGCAAAAAGCCGTCGGTCCGGAGGGCACCCTCTTCGCGCAGACCATGAGCCGCGACGCGCAGGGCATGGTGGAAGAGGCCAAACGTCTGAGCAATGCCGTGCCGGGCATTGTGGTCAAAATCCCGGTCACCGCCGAAGGGCTCGCCGCTATCAAACTGCTGAAGAAAGAAGGCATCCCGACCCTTGGCACCGCCGTCTACAGCGCTTCGCAAGGCCTGCTGGCCGCGCTGGCCGGCGCAAAGTACGTCGCGCCTTACGTTAACCGCGTCGACGCCCAGGGCGGGGACGGCATCCGCATGGTGCAGGAGCTGCAATCCCTGCTGGAAATGCATGCGCCCGAGAGCAAAGTTCTGGCGGCAAGCTTCAAAACGCCACGCCAGGCGCTGGATTGTCTGCTGGCTGGCTGCGAAGCAATCACCCTTCCACTAGATGTAGCGCAACAAATGCTCGGCACCCCTGCGGTAGAGTCAGCCATAGAGAAGTTTGAACAGGACTGGAATAACGCCTTTGGCACGCTGAATCTGTAACCGGATCCGCGAGCCGCCTGCGGGCGGCGTCACGGTCATCGAGGAGGAATCGAAATGGATCGCATTATTCAATCACCAGGCAAATATATCCAGGGCGCAGGCGCCATCAAGCGCCTCGGCGACTATCTGAAACCGCTGGCCGAGCGCTGGCTGGTGGTCGGTGATAAGTTCGTCCTGGGGTTTGCGGAAGAGATGCTGCGTAAAAGCCTGGCCGACGCTGGCCTGGCGGCTGAAATCGCGCCGTTTGGCGGTGAGTGTTCGCATAATGAAATCAACCGCCTACGCGATATCGCCGGCAACGCGAAGTGCACCGCCGTGCTGGGGATCGGCGGTGGCAAAACCCTGGATACCGCGAAAGCGCTGGCCCACTTTATGAATGTGCCGGTGGCGATCGCCCCCACCATCGCCTCCACCGATGCGCCGTGCAGCGCGCTGTCGGTGATATACACCGACGAAGGGGAATTCGACAGCTACCTGATGCTGCCGCGCAACCCCAACATGGTCATTGTCGATACGCAGATCGTTGCCGGCGCGCCGGCCCGCCTGCTGGCCGCCGGGATTGGCGATGCGCTGGCTACCTGGTTCGAAGCCCGCGCCTGCTCCCGTAGCGGCGCCACCACCATGGCGGGCGGGAAGTGCACCCAGGCGGCGCTGGCGCTGGCCGAGCTAGCTACAACACCTTACTCGAAGAGGGTGAAAAAGCGATGCTGGCCGCCGAACAGCACGTGGTCACCCCGGCGCTGGAGCGGGTGGTGGAAGCCAACACCTATCTGAGCGGCGTGGGTTTCGAAAGCGGTGGTCTCGCGGCGGCGCACGCGATTCATAACGGCATGACGGCCATCCCTGACGCCCATCACTATTATCACGGGGAAAAAGTGGCGTTCGGAACCCTGACGCAGCTGGTGCTGGAAAATGCGCCGGTGGACGAAATAGAGACCGTCGCCGCGCTGTGCCACAGCGTTGGGCTGCCGATCACCCTGGCGCAGCTGGATATCAAAGGTGATATCCCGACCAAAATGCGTCTGGTGGCGGAAGCCGCCTGCGCTGAAGGCGAAACCATTCACAATATGCCGGGCGGCGTTGATTCCGACCAGGTCTACGCCGCGCTGCTGGTGGCCGACCAGTATGGTCAGCGCTTCCTGCAGGAATGGGAATAAACCAGAGCAAAACACCCGGCGACAGCCGGGTGTTTTTTATGCATCTCTGCAGGCCGGAGCAGGCTATGCCCCTCGTCTCTTGATACTGATCATCGCCAACGCCAGTACTATCAACGCAATGCCACAACCTTCCACCTTTCCTGGATTTTCATGTAGTAGCCACCAGGAAAATAGCACGCCACAGACCGGTACGGCCAGCGTACTCAGACCGGCTATACTTGCCGGTAAATTACGCAGTACAAAAAGCCACAGACTCCAGGCCAGCGCCGTTGCAAGGATTGCGCTGTAAGCCAGGGCCCAGAAAACGTCGGGCTGCCAGTCTACCGCCCGTTGCGGGACGAGCCAGGCCACTACGCTCATTACTACGGCGGCATATAGCATCTGCCATGTCGTTAGCGCCAGCAAATCAACCTGCGGATACCGGGTATACATACGCTTCGCGACGATCGCACCTGCCCCCCAGCTCACGCCAGAGAGGATCGCCAGCAAGGCGCTTTTCAGGGAAGTAAAGTCGAGTTGCCAAGGCTGAAGTACGAGTATCAGGCCCACGCATGCCACCCCGATGGCGATATACTGCCATCGCCGCATGCGCTCACCTAAGAATAACGCGGCCATCACCACTACCCAGAATGGCATGGTATAACTCAGGATCGCCACTTTACCGGCGCCACCGCTCATTAGCGCCCACTGTGCCAGACCGACCATGCCGCAGGTTTGCAATAACGCGATCGCCAGGGTGTAGCCGAAAGGCGTCGGCTTGAGCGCTTTACCGCGGATCAACATCACTATCCATAGCACCACGGCGCCAAAAATACAGCGCAGCGCCGTGAAGTCAAAAGCGCCGATATAGCTCGTCACTTGCTTCATCGCGATCCAGCTAAAGCTCCAGATCAGCGTTAATAACGCCAACCCGCCAAACGCCAGTGGATCGCTCTTCCTTGCCATTGCATAACCCATCCCTGTCAATTATCAGGCTGGCACTATACGCGCTTTATCTTCTGCTCTCCCCTGACCTGTATCAGCGTTTTGGGCAAAAAAAAGCGATGGCGAATACCGGCTTCGCCATCGCACTAAACGTTAATGAAAACTCAGGCCGGGCGTACGCCCAGCGTATGGCAGATGGCGTAGCTCATCTCGGCGCGGTTCAGGGTGTAGAAGTGGAAATCCTTGACCCCTTCCCGGCTTAAGATCTTCACCATGTCCATGGCGATATTCGCCCCCACCAGTTGACGGGTTTCGGCGTCGTTATCCAGCCCTTCGAACATTTTTGACATCCACACCGGGATACGGACGTTGGTCATATCCGCAAACTTTTTCGCCTGTTTAAAGTTGGAGACCGGCAGGATACCGGGAATGATTTCCACGTCGATGCCTGCCGAGACGCAGCGATCGCGAAAACGCAGGTAGCTTTCCACATCGAAGAAGAACTGGGTGATCGCGCGGTTGGCCCCTGCTTCTACTTTGCGCTTCAGGTTCAGTAAATCCGCCTGCGCGCTTTTCGCCTCCGGATGCACTTCCGGATACGCGGCGACAGAGATATCAAAATCGCCTACCTCTTTCAGCAACGTCACCAGATCGGCGGCGTACATATCCGGTTTACCGCTGCCCGGCGGCAGGTCGCCGCGCAGGGCGACGATATGGCGGATACCGTTGTTCCAGTAATCCTGAGCGATAGTGCGCAACTCATCGCGGCTGGCATCGATACAGGTCAGGTGCGGCGCTGCTTCCAGACCGGTTCGCTCTTTAATGCCTTTGATGATGCTGTGGGTGCGATCGCGCTCGCCAGAGTTCGCGCCATAGGTTACCGAAACAAACTTCGGTTTCAGACTGCTCAGGCGATCAATGGATTTCCACAGGGTTTGCTCCATTTCACTGGTGCGCGGCGGAAAGAATTCAAAAGACACATTAATCTGGCCCTGGACTTCCGCCAGGCTCTGATTCAGGGCTTCCCGCTGATTGGCGTGAAAAAAGCTCATACCTTACCTCATCAATCGCATGTAATGGCTGTTATATTGCGAACTTCTATACGTTTAGACGTCCAGATGTAAAAATGACGGAAAAGCGCGCGGGCGTCAATAGAAAAATCTGCGTAAAGAGTGAGGAATAGGTCACCTACTTGAAAAAAGTTCATCTTCCGATCACCTGGCCACGCTCAGGAAGCGGCTCGGTGGGCAATATAAGGTGGCTCGCGAGTCAGCCTGAGACTAGCCAGTCGCCAGAATGCCATCCAGCAGAGAAAGCCATTGCTGCACGGACTCTGCCTGGTGAGGCGGATAAATCACCCCAAGGCTTAACGGCATCGCGTCGCCCTCAGCCACCGGGCAGAACGCCACCCCCTGACGCTGAATCGCGGAAAAGGACGCCGGCAGCAGGATCATGCCTTCCCCGCGCGCAATACGCGCCAGCAGCACATCATGCTCGGCCGGCTCTTCCACATACGTCGGGGCATAGCCAGCCCGGTCGAAAATGCGGCGCGTGTAGTCAAAGAAACCAGGATTACGCTCGCGTTTAAACCAGAACAGCGGCCGATGATTGAGCGCGCTTAACGTCAGCCCTGGCCTGGCGGCTTCCGGCCAGGAGGCCGGTAATGCCGCAATGAGCGGCTCATGATACGGCAATGGGTACAGGTGCAGCCCTTCAGTATTGAGCGGCAACGCGACCAGCGCCGCATCGAGTTTGCCTTTGCGTACCTGCTGAGCCAGCGCCGGTGAGGCGTGGCGGGTGATATGCAACGCGCGGGTATGTTCGCTCAGCGCAGCCTCAACGGCGGCGAAAATGCCCTGTTCGAAGGCCGTCGTCACGCCCAGACGTAGAGCCTGCGGCGAGTGGGCGGCGAGCTCACTCAATGCCGCCAGCGTGCGTTCCTGGAGCGCCAGCAGAGGTTGAATCATCTCCAGCACCTCTCTACCCGCGTCGGTCAGGATCAGGCCTTTGCTATGGCGCTGAAACAGCGTCACCCCCAGCTGCGCTTCCAGATGGCGGATATGGCGGCTCAGCGGCGGCTGCGAGATAAATAACCGCTGCGCCGCCCGGCTGATGTTATTTTCCTCCGCTACCACGGCAAAGGCGCGCAGCAGGCGAATATCCAGGGAATGTAATCGCGAAGTTGTCATACTGAAAAGGTATCACGAAAAGGGTATTACTCAAGTCCGGCACACTTCCCTACCCTTCCTCTTAACGCACCATCACAGAGAGGAAAAAACGATGTCCAGCGAACGTTATATCATCGGTCAGGAAATGCTTCAGCGGGTGGATGGTAAGGGCGGGGAAGCCGTCGTCGGCAGCCTGCGGGATATCGCCCCCGATTTCGCCCGCTATCTGATTGAGTTCCCCTTCGGCGATATTTACGCCAGGCCAGGGCTCGATTTACGCAGCCGGGAAATCGCCACCATCGCCGCGCTCACGGCGTTGGGTAACGCCGAGCCACAGCTGAAAGTACACATTGCCGCGGGATTAAACGTCGGCCTGACGCAAGAGGAGATTACGGAAGCGATCATGCAGATGGCAGTCTATGCCGGATTCCCGGCGGCCCTCAACGGCCTGTTTGCCGCCAGGGCGGTATTTGCGGCCCACTGATCGCTTAAGGCCGGGCTGACTGCCCGGCCTTAAAAACTTATTTCTTCACATCGACAACGCGCTGCCCGTTAAGCTGCTCATCCGTTATCTTCTTTTGCCCGGCTTTGAAATAGTCTACGACCGCATTTGAAACGTAATAGCCGCCGGAGGTATTACGCGCCTGCCCCTCGGTAAACGCGACAAAACCATCGCCGCCATCTGCAAGGAAGCTGTTGGTGGCAATATGGTAAACCGTCGTATCGTCAATCGGTTTACCGTTTAGCCTGAATAACACAACGCGCTGGCCCACAGGTTTGCTGCTGTCATACTTCATTTCCAGTCCCCGGGAGACCTGCAGCACGCCGTTGCTCAACCCGGCGCCATGCTCCATTAGGCTACGCAACTGCTTCCCGGTTAGATCCATGGTGACCAGCTCGTTGGGAAACGGGAAGGTGCTGATAACGGCCCCCATGCTTACCGCTCCGGCGGGGATTTCATTACGGATCCCGCCCGAGTTGGTTAACGCCATCTGCGTACTCCTACCTGCTGCCAACAGCAAGGCGTCAGCGGCAAGATTGCCCAACGGCGAAGAGATACCATACGCACGGGTCAGTTCAACGGGCGATTGTGTAATGACCTGCTGCACCAGTTGATCAAGTTGCTTATTCCAGCCGTCGATGACCTGTTTTGTCTGCGGATCAGGCTTCCATTCATCGGCATAAAGCGTCTTCAGCTCAAAGTGCTTCACCGTGAATTGGTGCGGTTTCTCCTGATAATCCAGCACCAGTTTACCCACATCGATGCCGCCGCTATCGGTAGAAAGAATCAACGTATTACCCACTTTAATGGGCTCCGGTGTGCCAACGTGAGCATGGCCGGTAATTAAAACGTCCAGACCTTTCACCTGACCCGCAGTCTGAATATCTTTATCCAGCGCACGACGCACATCGGTTCCCCCCTGGCTCGACTGACGCGCCGGGACGCCTTCATGGATCAGGGCCACGGTCAGATCCACTTTACCGTTAAGTTCATCGATATAATGCTGTAGCCATTTCACCTCATCACGCGCTTCGATACCCACTCGCGTCGCGGCAGAAACGGTGTCATTAAAAGCAAACACGCCGTGCAGGCCAATCACGCCAATTTTCACGCCATCTTTTTCGATAATGGTATAGGGCTTATCCCAGAACGATTTATCGCTGTTCTGATAAAAAATATTGCCCTGAACAATCGGGAATGTCGCCTGGCTAAGCTGAAGCAGCGTATTATCCCAGCCGTGATCGAACTCATGATTACCGATAGTCACCGCATCGTAGGACATCGTATTCATAATATCGATTATCGCTTTGCCCTTCGTCAGGCTACTGATGTAAGGCCCGGTAAAATAATCCCCGGCATCAAAAAACCAGGTCGCGTTATTTTTCGCTTTTTCCTGTTTCACCATCGTCGTGATATTCGCCCAACCGCCAATATCTCGTTTACCATCCGCTATCCATGGCACTTTATAAGGTTCGACATGGGCATGAAGATCGTTGGTATAAATGATGGTGACATCTTTGGCGCAGGCCCAGAAAGGCAAAGTTAACATAAGTGCTGCGCTCATTGTTTTTAGTTTCATCGGAGTTCCTTTCAGAGTGATAAAGAACCGCTAAGTTACGTTCTGAAAGACTTTTTTATGTGAGAGCATTCGCAGTTGTATGCAACCTGAGCAGGACAAAATTAACGACCTGTAAAAATCGTTGGTATTGACCTGCCAGTGGATACTCTCTTTACCATTAATGCCTGTAAAACTTTTGGCTGCCGCAATTTAGGTTTACCGTCTGCGGCTGAGTATCATTTCCCGAATTTTCGGCTGGGCTACCCGGCGCTCTACTGCGCAGCCTGCGGCAGCTATCCCCCCCTGTTTAACGAACGGGAATTCCGCCCCTGGCTGGCGGCTTATCTGACGGATCATGCCCGCCGCTACGGCTATTTTTGCCCGGTATGCTATCAGCGGGATATTATTCGCTACGGCCGCAATCCGCAGGGTACGCAACGCCTTCAGTGCCGCCACTGTAAAAAGGTCTGGACGCCAAAATTCCCACACATCGCCCCAATTGAAGCCCCACGACGTATTTGCAGCGTACCGTTGATAGCGCCATTCCAGGGTAATGCCGCCGGGCAAAAGCTCTATTTTTTATTAAGCTTTGATGCCGTGCGCGGTAATGTTATTCATCTTACCTCTAATTTCACTCCTTTCGCGGTAGGCGAATCATTACGCTATCACTGGCGCGGCGGACAAGCCGACAGGGAGGAGACTGACGATATTATTCAACGTATTTCTCTCACTGAAATGCGCTTTTTACAACGCAGTCAGTTCGATGAAATCCAGTACGGCAGCGCAATGCAAAAGCGCCATGCCCGCGGCAATATATTGCGCCCGGTTATCGCCGCGCACGGTCATTTCAAACTGCTCAGCCAGCGGTTTCCAGAGGTGAAAACGCACGTTATTGCGCATGAATGCTTTTTACGCGGCGCGGCGATCGTTGCCTGGGCGCCGCTTTTTCGTCAGCGGCAAGGCGATCTATGGTATGTGGAAGAAGAGATAAGGAACCCAGCCAGCCCGGCTCCGTGGCAGCTACAGGGGAAAACCCATCATGGCTGGTGGCAAAACTCATGGCAGCGTTGGACGCAGGAAGAGAATCAGAAAATGGTCTGCCGGCTTGCCGGCACTGCAGAAGAGAACGCCTTTCTACCAGACCTTGCGGCCAGCCGACGGTTTACAATATGGCTGAAAAACAGACCCGCGTTTGCGCAGAGCGCCCTGTATTCCGCAGGGCGCGTAACGCAAATAGTGGCCTCACTGGTTCAAGAGTATAACGCGACGCTTACAGCAGCTGCGCCAGGCGGTTAATATCCGACTGGATCGCCCCGGCGGTCACATCGCGCCCGGCGCCGGGCCCGCGGATCACCAGCGGGTTATCGCGATACCAGCGGCTTTCGATGGCAAACACGTTATCGCACGGCAGCAGCGCCGCCAGCGGGTGCTCTTCGCGTACCGCTTCCACACCGACGCGTGCTTTGCCGTTGGCATCAAAGCGCGCCACGTAGCGGAGCACCAGCCCCATCTCGCGGGCCGCTTCCAGACGCTGCAGCATCTGCTCGTTCAGCTCTTCGCCATTCTCAAAGAAGTGATCGACCGACCCCTCTTCACAGTGCGCCGGCACCAGTGATTCCACACGCACCTGATCCGGTTCGATGTCATAGCCCGCTTCCCGCGCGAGGATCACCAGCTTACGCATCACATCCTTACCGGACAGATCGACGCGCGGATCCGGCTCGGTCAGCCCCTGCTGCCACGCCTGATCCACCAGGTCGGTGAACGGCACGGTGCCATCAAACTGCAGGAACAGCCAGGAGAGCGTTCCCGAGAAGATACCGCTCAGGCCGAGAATAGTATCGCCGCTGTCAATCAGGTCGCGCACTGTATGGTTCACCGGCAAGCCGGCGCCCACGGTGGCGTTATATAGCCAGTGGCGCCCCGTTTTCTCAAACGCGTCGTGGATCTGACGATATTTATCACTGTTGCTGGCGCCCGCCAGCTTGTTGGCGCTAATGACGTGGAAGCCATGGCTGGCGAAATCAAGATACTGGTCGGCCAGCTGTTCGCTGGCGGTGACGTCCAGCACCACTAAATCATCATACGGGTGCGCGCGCATCCACAGGAACAGCGACTCTTCATCCTGCTCCACCGCTTCATCGTTGAAGAAAGCCAGCGCCCGGCTGGCATCCAGCCCGTCGTAATTCAGCAGGCTGCGTTTACTGTCGACTACGCCGGCGAGAATAAACTCGAAACCGGTACGCGCCGAGAGCGTAGTTTGTTCACGGGCGAAAAGCTCCAGCCAGCGGGAACCAATGTTCCCTTTGCCGAACAGCATCAGGCCAATACGCTTTTCGGCGCGAAACAAGGACTGATGCAGCCCCTGGATCAGGCTTTCCGTCGGCCCGGCGCGTAGCACCGCCACCAGGCTGATCCCCTCTTCAGACTGCCAGGTGAACTCCACCGGCTGCCCTTTGAGCTGCTGCCAGAAACGGTGGCAGTGCAGCGGGTTACGGGTGACTCCCGCGCCCACCATCGCCACCAGCGCCAGCTTCTGACGCAGACGCAGCTCGCCCGGCAGACCGGCTTCATCGAGCAATTTCAGCGCGCTGTCGGCCACCTCGGAGGTATAGCAGAACTGCAGCAGCTTACGGTCGGCATGGACGCCAACGGCTAACGGGCGCAGCTGGGCGCGTTTGAGCAGAGCGTCCAGCTCTTTATGCGCCAGTTTGAAATCGTGACCGGCCGGCACCTGGAACTCCACCAGGCAGACGTCGTCATGGCTGGTGACAATCCGTGCGCCGGTACCGGAGGCCAGCACGCGCTCAATGCGCGTGGAACCCTGTTCCGGCGTGTAGCTACAGCGTAACTGCAGATCGATATCACTGGCGGAAACCGGCTGTAGCGTGCGGGCATGGAGCACCGGCGCGGCCAGGCGCGCCAGCTCGCTGGCTTCGTCCAGACGCAGCAGCGGCAGCAGGCAGGCGTCTTTCACCTTGCGCGGATCCGCGCTGTACACCCCGGCAACGTCGCTCCAGATAGTGACCCGGGAGGCGCCCGCCAGCGCGCCGATCTGGGTGGCAGAGTAGTCAGACCCGTTACGGCCCAGCAGGACGGTTTCGCCGGCCTGGTTGCGGGAGATAAAGCCGGTCACCACCAGACGTTTGTTAGGATGCTGCGCCATCAGCTGCTGCAGCAGCGGATAGGATAATCCTTCATCCACCTGCGGCTGCGCGGCGCGTTCCGCGCGCAGGAACGCGCGCGCGTCCAGCCAGGCGGCTTCCATACCCAGCTGGTTGAGAACCGCCGCCATCAGGCGCGCGGACCACACTTCCCCATGGCCGACCACTTCCGCATAGACCGCTTCGGAAACCCCGCCGTCCAGCAGACCAGCCAGACGCTCAAGGTCGTGGATAAAGGCGGCTATCAACGTATCCGCCGCCGCAGGCTCCAGCTGACCGCCAATCAGCTCGGTGTGATAGCGGCGAAGCGACTGCTGAACCTGATGCGCAGCAAGGCGATCGCTCTGGCTAAGCTTAAGCCAGCTGATCAGCTGGTTGGTGGTGCTGCCAGCGGCGGAGACGACCATCATATCCCCCGCCTGCGAATACTCCTTCATGATCCCCGCGACGCGCAGGTAACATTTCGCATCCGCTAAACTACTCCCACCAAATTTGTGCAGCTGACGACCCTTCGCCCCTGCCTGCGCAATCACACTCATCTTTATTCCTCGTTTGCTGCCCGGAAGCCATTTTCCAGGTCGGCAATTAAATCTTCACCATCTTCAATACCGGTCGATATACGCAGGAGCGTTTCTGAAATTCCGGCGGCGGCACGCGCTTCAGGCGCCATGCCGGCATGCGTCATCGTTGCCGCATGGGAAATCAGGCTTTCAACGCCCCCCAGCGATTCCGCCAGTGTAAACAGCGACAGCCCGCTCAGAAAACGGCGCAGCGTCTGCTCGTCACCGTCAAGCTCGAAGCTTAACATTGCGCCAAAACCTTTTTGCTGACGCGCCGCAATTTCATGCCCCTGGTTTTCCGGCAGCGATGGATGATACAGCTTTTTCACCAGCGGCTGGGTTTTCAGATACTCAACGATCGCCAGGGCATTTCGCTGCGCCACTTCCATCCGTGGAGACAGCGTCCGCAGCCCGCGCAACAGCAGATAGCTGTCGAAGGCGCTGCCGGTGACGCCAATATTATTCGCCCACCATGCCAGTTCGGTGACAGTTGCCGGATCTTTGGCAATCACCACCCCGGCCACCACATCGGAGTGACCATTGAGGTATTTGGTACAGGAATGCAGCACCAGATCGGCGCCCAGCGCCAGCGGGTTTTGCAACGCCGGGCTCAGGAAGGTGTTGTCCACCACGCTAATTGCCCCGGCCTCACGCGCCAGACCACAGATTTTCGCAATATCCACCACCCGCAGCAATGGATTACTTGGGCTTTCCACCAACACCAGCTTCGGTTTTTCCGCCAGCGCCGCCCGCAGCGCCTGCTCATCGCTTTGATCGACAAACTGGACGCGATAGCAGCCGCGCTTCGCCAGGCTGTCGAACAGACGGTAGCTGCCGCCGTAGCAGTCGTGCGGCGCCACCAGCAGATCGCCAGGTTTAAGGAACACCGTCGTCACCAGCAGGATCGCCGACATTCCGGTATTGGTCAGCACCGCGCCGGCGCCGCCCTCCAGCTCCGCTAAGGCGCGCTGCACCACATCGCGCGTCGGATTGCCACGACGGGAGTAGTCGTGGGCGCGCGGTTCATTAAAGCCGGTGAAGTTATAGGTACTGGAGAGGTGAATCGGCGGGACAACGCAACCGTACTGCTCGTCGTCATTTAAACCGCTACGCACTGCGATGGTGGCCTGTTTACGCGTCATGTTGGGAAGTTCCTGGGCTGAATCGGTGAAAAGTCAGGCTCCAGAGTAATCATTGTCACAATAGACGTCAATACATCTGGACATCTAAACTTCTTTGCGTATAGATTGAGCAAAGTGCAAATAGCCGTTAAAATTATATGCATTAGCGCACGTCGTCGGCGGCTTATCTCATGTCAGAAAGCCCGCGCATACGGTAAACTACGCGCAATTATAGCCCGGGCGGAATATTCTGGCCCTTCACTAATAAACAGAGGATTAAGGTATCTCATGGCTGAATGGAGCGGCGAATATATCAGCCCATACGCTGAGCACGGTAAGAAGAGTGAACAAGTAAAGAAAATTACGGTTTCCATTCCTCTGAAGGTGTTAAAAATCCTCACCGATGAACGCACGCGTCGTCAGGTGAATAACCTGCGTCACGCGACCAACAGCGAGCTACTGTGCGAAGCGTTTCTGCATGCCTTTACCGGACAACCGTTGCCTAACGATGAAGACCTGCGTAAAGAGCGCAGCGATGAGATCCCGGAAGCGGCGAAAGCGATTATGCGTGAACTGGGAATCGACCCGGATACGTGGGAATACTGAGACGATAAAAAGGGCGGAATAATCTTCCGCCCTTTTTTCTTTCCCGCCCAGGCAGGCGGAAGAGACAAAAAAGCCGCCCTGAGGCGGCTTCTTCTGGCAACTTACTTGCTGCCCGGGATGCTGAAGCGCTTGTTGAAGCGGTCAACACGGCCACCGGTAGCAACATCACGCTGTTTGCCGGTGAAGAACGGGTGGCATTTGCCGCACACGTCGAGGTTCAGGTCGTGACCAACGGTGGAGCGGATTTTCATGACATTACCGCAAGAACAGGTAGCAGTAATTTCGTCGTAATTTGGGTGAATACCTTTTTTCATGGGAGAACCTCAGTTAAGGCCGCGTCGCTCTTCCAGCCCTAACGCCAGACACCACGCGATATTAGTAATTTCCCGTCGCCTTCTACGCTGCTGACAGCGTGAAGCACGCGGTAATGGTCAATCTTCAATGCGATATAAAGCGCATCAAAGGCGGCGAATCATACAGAATTTGACCAGCATATGCAAACTGATCCGCGCCGCCTTATCGTAATGTGTATACTATCCCGCCAGATTTCAAGTCAGGAAGATGACATGTCCGTCGCCCACGTTGCCCTACCCGTTCCGCTACCGCGCACTTTTGACTACCTGCTGCCTGAAGGCATGGCGGTCAAAGCGGGCTGTCGGGTGCGGGTGCCGTTCGGCAAACAGGAGCGGATCGGCATTGTCGCGGCGGTGAGCGAGCGCAGCGAACTGCCGCTGGATGAGCTAAAACCGGTCGCCGAAGCGCTGGACGACGAGCCGGTCTTCTCCACGACTGTCTGGCGACTGCTGATGTGGGCGGCTGAGTATTACCATCACCCGATCGGCGATGTGCTGTTCCATGCATTACCCGTTATGCTGCGCCAGGGTAAACCCGCCAGCGCCACGCCGCTGTGGTACTGGTTCGCCACCGAGCAGGGGCAGGTTGTCGACCTTAACGGCCTGAAACGCTCCCGGAAGCAGCAGCAGGCGCTGGCGGCGCTGCGCCAGGGTAAAATCTGGCGTCATCAGGTTGGCGAACTGGAATTCAATGAAGCGGCGCTGCAGGCGCTGCGCGGCAAAGGGCTGGCGGAGCTGGCCTGCGAAGCGCCCGCCCTCACCGACTGGCGCAGCGCGTATTCGGTTGCCGGCGAACGCCTGCGCCTGAATACCGAGCAGGCCACCGCCGTCGGGGCGATCCACAGCGCCGCCGATCGTTTCTCCGCCTGGCTGCTGGCGGGTATTACCGGCTCCGGGAAAACGGAAGTCTATTTGAGCGTGCTGGAGAATGTGCTGGCGCAGGGGCGCCAGGCGCTGGTGATGGTGCCGGAGATCGGCCTGACGCCGCAAACCATCGCCCGATTTCGCCAGCGCTTTAACGCGCCGGTGGAAGTGCTGCACTCCGGGCTCAATGACAGCGAACGTCTCTCGGCCTGGCTGAAGGCGAAAAATGGCGAAGCGGCCATTGTGATCGGCACCCGCTCCTCGCTGTTTACCCCATTTAAAGATCTCGGCGTCATCGTCATCGACGAAGAGCATGATAGCTCCTACAAGCAGCAGGAAGGCTGGCGCTACCATGCCCGCGACCTGGCGGTATGGCGCGCCCACAGCGAGCAGATCCCGATAATTCTCGGCTCGGCGACGCCGGCGCTGGAGACTCTGCATAACGTCCGCCAGGGTAAATATCGCCAGTTAACCTTAAGCAAACGCGCGGGCAATGCGCGCCCGGCCCAGCAGCACGTGCTCGATCTCAAAGGGCAACCGCTGCAGGCGGGCCTGTCTCCCGCACTGATTAGCCGTATGCGCCAGCACCTGCAAGCGGATAACCAGGTGATCCTGTTTCTTAACCGCCGCGGCTTTGCGCCAGCGCTGCTGTGCCACGATTGCGGCTGGATAGCGGAATGCCCGCGCTGCGACAGTTACTATACGTTGCACCAGGCGCAGCACCATCTGCGCTGCCACCATTGCGACAGCCAGCGCCCGATCCCGCGCCAGTGTCCTTCCTGCGGCTCCACGCATCTGGTGCCGGTAGGGATCGGCACCGAGCAGCTGGAGCAGGCCCTGGCGCCGCTGTTCCCTGAGGTGCCTATCTCGCGTATCGACCGCGATACCACCAGCCGCAAAGGAGCGCTGGAGGAGCATCTCGCCGCCGTCCATCGCGGCGGGGCGCGTATTCTGATTGGCACCCAAATGCTGGCCAAAGGGCACCACTTCCCGGACGTCACCCTCGTCTCCCTGCTGGATGTCGACGGGGCGCTGTTTTCCGCTGATTTCCGCTCCGCAGAGCGTTTCGCTCAGCTTTATACCCAGGTCTCCGGACGAGCGGGCCGGGCAGGAAAACAGGGCGAGGTCATTCTTCAAACCCACCATCCGGAACACCCTCTTTTGCAGACCCTGCTGTATAAAGGCTACGACGCCTTTGCCGAACAGGCGCTGGCAGAGCGGCAGACGATGCAGCTGCCGCCGTGGACCAGCCATGTGCTGATTCGTGCGGAAGACCATAACAACCAGCAGGCGCCGCTGTTTTTACAACAGCTGCGCAATCTGCTGCAGGCCAGCCCGCTGGCCGACGAAAAGCTATGGGTGCTCGGTCCGGTTCCGGCGCTGGCGCCAAAGCGCGGCGGCCGCTGGCGCTGGCAAATATTGCTGCAGCATCCTTCGCGGGTGCGTCTGCAACATATCGTTAGCGGTACGCTGGCGCTGATCAATACGCTTCCGGAGGCGAGAAAAGTGAAGTGGGTGCTGGATGTCGATCCGATTGAAGGATAAGCCTTCTCTTGCGAGCCGGATCGAAAAATTTAACAAGCATCACGTTTTTCATGAAAATTCTGTAACTCACTGCCGCGACTATCTGATAAAAATGATGCAGCAGTTAGCGCCCAAGGGAAATGCCAGCGCCATTCAGCGAGGAGAAACCAGGTGAAGCCCAAAAAACAAGTGGTTGCCGCCACCATGAAAGACGTCGCCCTCAAGGCAAACGTTTCCACGGCAACCGTGTCCCGAGCGTTGATGAACCCTGATAAGGTGTCGCAAGCCACCCGTAACCGGGTCGAGCAGGCGGCGCTGGAAGTCGGCTATTTACCGCAGTCGCTCGGACGCAATATGAAGCGCAACGAATCGCGGACGATCCTCGTGATCGTCCCGGATATCTGCGATCCCTTCTTTAGTGAAGTGATCCGCGGTATTGAAGTCACTGCCGCCGAGCACGGCTATCTGGTGTTAATCGGCGATTGCGCCCACCAGAATCAGAAAGAAAAAACCTTTATCGACCTTATCATCACCAAGCAGATCGACGGCATGGTGCTGCTCAGCTCGCGCTTGCCGTTTGACGCCAGCGTGGAAGAGCAGCGCAATTTGCCGCCAATGGTCATGTCGAATGAGTTTGCGCCGGAGCTGGAGCTGCCCACCGTCCATATCGATAACCTGACGGCGGCCTTTAACGCGGTAAATTATCTCCACGAGCTGGGACATCAGCGTATCGGCTGTATCGCCGGCCCGGAAGATATGCCGTTGTGCCATTATCGCCTGCAGGGTTATGTGCAGGCGCTGCGCCGCAGCGGTATCACCGTCGATCCGCACTATATTGCTCGCGGCAACTTTACCTTCGAAGCCGGCGCCAATGCGCTGGAGCAGCTCCTGGCGCAGCCGGTGCCGCCCACGGCGGTCTTTTGCCATAGCGATGTGATGGCGCTGGGCGCCTTATCGCTGGCAAAACGTCGCGGTCTGAAAGTACCGGACGACCTGTCAATTGTCGGCTTCGATAACATCGCGTTGTCTGAATTTTGCGACCCGCCGTTGACCACGGTTTCACAGCCACGGTTTGATATCGGCCGTGAAGGAATGCTGCTATTACTGGAGCAAATGCAGGGGCATAACGTGAACAGCGGCTCGCGTCTGCTCGATTGCGAACTGATTGTTCGCGGCAGTACGCAAAAAATCAGACGATAACCATCAGGCTTTCGGGCCTGCTCTTCTGGTCAAAGGCCCGCCGCTTAAGTAACATGGCGGGCTGACGAACGAATATAAGACAGCGAAACGATAGTGGCACAACGAGATTATGTACGCCGCAGCCAACCGGCTTCTTCGCGGCGCAAAAAGAGCACGACCCGAAGCTCAAGGAATAAGCAAAGCAGCCTTCCGGCGATTTCACCGGCGATGGTGGCGATCGCGGCGGCTGTGCTGGTGGCCTTTATCGGTGGCCTCTATTTCATTACGCATCATAAGAAAGAAGAAGCGGAAGCGATGCAAAATCGCCAGGCCGCCGGCAACGGCTTGCCGCCCAAACCGGAAGAGCGCTGGCGCTATATTAAAGAGCTGGAAAGCCGCCAGCCTGGCGTCCGCGCGCCGACCGAACCGACCGCCGGTGGCGAAGTCATGAAACCGGAACAGCTGACCGACGAGCAGCGCCAGCTGCTCGCCCAGATGCAGGCCGATATGCGCCAGCAGCCGACCCAGCTGACCGAAGTGCCGTGGAACGAACAAACGCCGGCGCAGCGCCAGCAGACGCTTCAGCGTCAGCGTTTAGCGCAGCAACAGCAGCAGGCGCAGCAGCAACAGTGGGCGCAGACTCAGGCGCAGACCGTCCAACAGCAGCCGCCGCGCGTTCAGCAGCCGCCGCGCGTTCAGCAGCCGAAGCCGGTTCAGCAGCAACAGCCGAAGCAGACCGCGTCAAACCAGCAGCCGTACCAGGATCTGCTGCAGACGCCAGCGCATACCAATACCACGCAGCCGCGTACCCAGGCCGCGGCGCCGGTAACTCGGGTGGAAGAAGCGCCGAAAACCACCGCCGAGAAGAAAGACGATCGTAGCTGGATGATCCAGTGCGGCTCTTTTAAAGGCGCCGAGCAGGCCGAAACCGTCCGCGCTCAGCTGGCTTTCGAAGGGTTTGCTTCGCACATTACCACTAACAACGGCTGGAACCGCGTGGTTATTGGCCCGTTGAAAGGCAAAGAAAGCGCCAACGAGATGATCACCCGCCTGAAGATGGCTGGACACGCGAACTGCATTCGTCTCGCCGCCAGGGGTTGAAACCCTCAAAATCCCCCCCATCTATAATTGCATTCGGCCCCGCGGACAGCGCGGGGCCCCTGTTCCGCTTTTGCAACCAAGGGGTCTGCTCGTGACTACAATTGTAAGTGTTCGCCGTAACGGCCATGTTGTTATTGCCGGTGATGGCCAGGCCACGCTGGGCAACACCGTGATGAAGGGCAATGTGAAGAAAGTGCGTCGTCTGTACAACGACAAAGTGATTGCCGGTTTCGCTGGCGGCACCGCCGACGCCTTCACGCTGTTCGAACTGTTTGAACGTAAACTGGAAATGCACCAGGGCCATCTGGTGAAGGCCGCCGTTGAGCTGGCCAAAGACTGGCGAACTGACCGGATGTTGCGCAAACTGGAAGCGCTGCTGGCCGTCGCGGACGAAAACGCGTCGCTTATCATCACCGGTAACGGTGACGTGGTACAGCCGGAAAACGATTTGATTGCTATCGGCTCCGGCGGTCCTTACGCCCAGGCCGCGGCCCGCGCGCTGTTGGAAAATACCGATATGGGCGCGCGCGACATCGCCGAGAAAGCGTTGGATATTGCAGGTGATATCTGCATCTATACCAACCATTTCCACACCATCGAAGAATTACCTTCTAAAGCGTAAGGATCTCCCATGTCTGAAATGACCCCACGCGAAATTGTCAGCGAACTGGACAAACACATTATCGGTCAGGACGCCGCCAAGCGTTCTGTTGCTATCGCCCTGCGTAACCGCTGGCGTCGGATGCAGCTTAACGAAGAGCTGCGTCATGAAGTCACGCCGAAAAACATTCTGATGATCGGCCCAACCGGCGTCGGTAAAACCGAAATCGCCCGTCGTCTGGCAAAACTGGCTAACGCGCCGTTTATCAAAGTTGAAGCGACGAAGTTCACCGAAGTGGGCTATGTCGGTAAAGAAGTGGACTCCATCATCCGCGATTTGACCGATGCGGCGATCAAAATGGTTCGCATGCAGTCCATCGATAAGAACCGTTACCGCGCGGAAGAGCTGGCGGAAGAGCGCGTGCTCGACGTGCTGATCCCACCGGCGAAGAACAACTGGGGCCAGACTGAGCCGTCGCAGGAACCGTCTGCAGCGCGCCAGGCGTTCCGTAAAAAACTGCGTGAAGGCCAGCTGGACGATAAAGAGATTGAAATCGATCTCGCTGCGGCGCCGATGGGCGTTGAAATCATGTCCCCTCCGGGCATGGAAGAGATGACCAGCCAGTTGCAGTCTATGTTCCAGAACCTCGGCGGCCAGAAGCAGAAACCGCGTAAGCTGAAAATCAAAGACGCGATGAAGCTTCTGATTGAAGAAGAAGCGGCCAAACTGGTCAATCCGGAAGAGCTGAAGCAGGAAGCCATCGACGCTGTAGAGCAGCACGGTATCGTCTTTATCGACGAAATCGACAAAATCTGTAAGCGCGGCGGCAACACCTCCGGCCCGGACGTCTCCCGCGAAGGCGTACAGCGCGACCTGCTGCCGCTGGTGGAAGGCTGCACCGTCTCCACCAAACATGGGATGGTCAAGACCGACCACATCCTGTTTATCGCCTCCGGCGCATTCCAGGTGGCCAGCCCATCCGATCTGATCCCGGAACTGCAGGGGCGTCTGCCGATCCGCGTTGAGCTGAAGGCGCTGACCACCCACGACTTCGAGCGCATCCTGACCGAGCCGAATGCCTCCATCACCGTGCAGTACAAGGCGCTGATGGCGACCGAAGGGGTGAACATCGAATTCACCGAAGACGGCATCAAGCGCATCGCCCAGGCCGCATGGCAGGTAAACGAAACCACCGAGAACATCGGTGCGCGTCGCCTGCACACCGTGCTGGAGCGCCTGGTGGAAGATATCTCCTATGATGCCAGCGAGATGAACGGCCAGACCGTCACTATCGATGCCGAATATGTGAGTAAACACCTGGATGTTCTGGTGGCAGATGAAGATCTGAGCCGTTTTATCCTATAATCCGGTGCAATGCATTTTCATCACTGTTGATGGGGGCTATCGCCCCCATTTTTATTGGCTAAAATAACTATGACTGATATCAGCCGTTCACAGGCGTGGCTGGAAAGCCTGCGTCCTAAAACGTTACCGCTGGCATTTGCCGCGATTATTGTTGGCACCGTCCTTGCCTGGGAGCAGGGCCATTTTGATCCCTGGGTTGCCCTGCTGGCGCTGATCACCGCCGGCTTGCTGCAAATTCTTTCCAACCTCGCCAATGACTACGGCGACGCGGTTAAGGGGAGCGATAAACCGGATCGCATCGGGCCGCTGCGCGGGATGCAGAAAGGGGTGATTACCCCCCAGCAGATGAAGCGCGCCCTGATCGTCACCGTCGTACTCATCTGCCTGTTTGGTCTGGCGCTGCTGTGCGCCGCCTGGCAGAGCGTCGGCGATTTCATCGGCTTCCTCGCCCTGGGAGGCCTGTCTATCGTGGCCGCCATCACCTACACGGTGGGCACCCGTCCGTATGGATATATTGGTCTGGGTGATATCTCAGTACTCGTTTTCTTCGGCTGGCTGAGCGTCCTCGGCAGCTGGTATCTGCAAGCCCATAATGTGGAAGCGGCCATTTTTCTGCCGGCGACAGCCTGCGGTCTGCTGGCGACCGCCGTGCTGAACATCAATAATCTGCGCGATATCGACAGCGACCGGCAGAACGGGAAGAACACCCTCGCCGTGCGCCTGGGCCCGGTCAATGCCCGCCGCTATCATGCCTGCCTGCTGCTCGGCGCCCTGCTGTGTCTGGCGCTGTTTAACCTGCTGGCGCTGCATTCAGCCTGGGGCTGGCTGTTTATTCTCGCCACGCCGCTGCTGGTGAAACAGGCGCGCTACGTCCTGCGCGAATCCGATCCGCTGGCGATGCGGCCAATGCTCGAAAAGACGGTCAAAGGGGCCTTACTGACCAACCTGCTGTTTGTTATCGGAATTATTGCCAGTAAGCTGATGGCTTAAATGACAAATATCAATTAACAATTGATGATTTTGCCAACAATGCGATTCGCGGGATATACTAAAAACTCTCGCAGCAACTGAACGTTAAGCCTATGAAATACGATACTTCCGAGCTTTGTGACATCTACCAGGAAGATGTCAACGTCGTGGAACCGCTGTTCTCTAACTTTGGAGGACGGTCGTCGTTTGGTGGACAGATCATTACGGTTAAATGTTTCGAGGATAACGGGTTGCTCTACGATCTGCTCGAGCAGAATGGCCGTGGTCATATTCTCCTGATCGACGGCGGCGGCTCAGTACGACGCGCGTTAATTGACGCAGACCTGGCGCGTCTGGCCGTCCAGAATGAATGGGAAGGGTTGGTGGTCTATGGCGCGGTGCGCCAGGTTGACGACCTTGAGGAGCTGGACATTGGTATTCAGGCGCTGGCGGCGATTCCGGTCGGCGCGGCTGGCGAAGGCATCGGCGAAAGCGACGTGCGCGTCAATTTCGGCGGGGTGACTTTCTTCTCCGGCGACCATCTGTATGCCGATAACACCGGGATGATCCTGTCGGAAGACCCGCTGGATATCGAATAAACCTTCCGCCATAAAAAAGGCCTTCTCCATGAGAAGGCCTTTTGTTTATCCGGCGCGTAACTTAGTACAGTTTCTTCGCGCAATCCAGCCAGTCGTTCTTGAACGGACGCTTCATGTTCTCGATGGCATCGATGATGTCGTGGTGCACCAGCTTCTCGTTCTGGATGCCGACGCAACGGCCGCCATGGCCCTGCAGCAGCAGCTCAATCGCATAGGCGCCCATGCGGGAAGCCAGGATGCGGTCGTAAGGAACCGGGGAACCGCCGCGCTGAATGTGGCCGAGGACGGTGGCGCGAGTTTCACGGCCAGTCTCTTTCTCGATGTAGCTTGCCAGCTCGTCAACGTCGCACATGTGCTCGGTGATGGCCACGATAGCGTGTTTTTTCCCTTTCGCGATACCGGCTTTGATTTCTGCCACCAGATCGTCACGGGTATATTCCACTTCAGGCACCATGATGAACTCACAGCCGCCGGCAATCGCCGCCGCCAGGGTCAGGTCGCCACAGTAACGGCCCATCACTTCCACCACGGAGATACGCTGGTGCGAAGAGGAGGTGTCGCGCAAACGGTCAATCGCTTCCACCACGGTGCTCAGGGCAGTAAAGAAGCCGATGGTGTAGTCAGTGCCTTTGATATCGTTGTCGATGGTGCCCGGCAGGCCGATGCATGGGAAGCCCATCTCGGTCAGGCGCATCGCCCCCATATAGGAACCGTCACCGCCGATAACCACCAGCGCGTCCAGGCCGCGCTTCTTCATGTTTTCGATAGCCACAGCGCGGATGTGTTCTTCGCGGAATTCCGGGAAGCGAGCGGAGCCCAGGAAGGTGCCGCCGCGGTTGATCATGTCGGAAACGCTGTAACGGTCGAGCTGAACCATACGGTCTTCATACAATCCGAGGTAACCGTCATAGATTCCAAAAACTTCCAGACCTTCCGTTAATGCCGCGCGCACAACGCCACGAATTGCTGCGTTCATGCCCGGCGCATCACCGCCACTTGTCAACACACCGATTTTCTTAATCATGACTACCTCTGAACTTAGGAAGCAAAAAATAATTCTGTTGCCTGAAGCGCTCCCTCACCAGGAGTGCACGACGCTAATGACAATAGTATATCAAACGCCTCAAGCTGAATTGATTCAGGTCAGACCAAACGGCGGTAATTTATACAAAAAATGCCGATCTGCCCCACATTTTTACATCGAGTTTACAGACTATAACCTAACGCTCAAAAAAGCCCTGCTGCGCCGCTGGCACCACAGAGCTGGGATCCTGATGGATAATGACATCGGACCCCGGGAAACGGCGCAGAATCGCCTGCTCCACCTGGTCTGCAATCACGTGGGCTTGCACCAGCGGGAGGTTATCTTCCATTTCCAAATGAATCTGAATAAAGCGGGTCGGCCCTGACTGCCGCGTTCGTAGATCGTGCGCCCCGCGGATGCCGGGCCATGCGGTCACGATGGTGATAATGTCCTGACGCTCCTCGTCAGGCAAGGCGCGGTCGAGTAGTGACTGAACCGCCTCATAGCCCATCCGCAGCGCGCTATATAAAATATAGATGCCAATCCCCAGGGCAAACAACGCGTCGGCGCGATGCCAGCCGTACCAGGATAGGCCCAGCGCCACCAGAATGGCGCCGTTCATCATAACATCAGACTGATAATGAAGCATATCCGCCCGCACCGCCTGGCTCTGGGTTTTTCGCACCACCCAGCGCTGGAAAGTCACCAGCGCCAGCGTACTAACGAGGGCGATCAATGTGACGACGACCCCGACGCCGGCGGCCTGCAGCGGCTCCGGGCGCACCAGGTGCTGAATGCCGGTGAGAAACAGGAACAGCGCCGAGCCGGAGATAAACATGCTTTGCGCCAGCGCCGCCAGCGACTCCGCTTTGCCATGACCAAAGGTATGTTCTTCATCAGCAGGCTGTAGCGAATAGCGAACCACCAGCAGGTTGGTCAGCGAGGCGGCAATGTCCACCAGCGAATCCACCAGCGCAGCCAGAATACTGACAGAACCGGTATACCACCACGCAAAAATTTTGATCAAAAGTAACGCGGAGGCCATAGCCGTCGCGGCGATAGCGGCGCGGCTCACCAACCGGCCATAAGATTGATTCATATAGGCTCCTTCTCCTGCAATGCGCTTAGTATAACCCGAACTTGTGACGCTCACGGGATAGGCGAAGGAGTTGATTTACCGTAAAAAGGGCAAAAAAAACCCCCACATCATGTGGGGGAAGACAGGGATGGTGTCTATGGCAAGGAAAACAGGGTTTGTTACTGGGGTTGCAGGGTGTTGCTACTACTCGAAAGCATCATCGCTGAGCCTTTCTGCATCCTTGCAACCTCACGCAACTGATCCATACGCTGCTGGTGCTTAGCATTTAAAACCGCTTGCTGCTCTGGCGTAAGCAGGTGGTACATTTGGTTGCGAACCTTAGCCATCTCGACCTGGCGGGCAACCTGTTCCTGCGCCATCTTTTCTGCCTGAGCGCGCACAGCGTTTTCATCAAAATTTTCTGCGGTGACAAGGCGATGCATTGTCTCCATTTCGCTAACATTAACGGGGAGCCTGTCGTGGCGTGCCCGTTGCATAAGATCCCGTAACTGCTGACGTTGCTGCTCGGTTAAACTTATGCCGTCAAACATATGGCTTTGGCTACCGCGCTGTCCCCCTTCGTCTCCGGGGAGCCAGTTAACGCTGGTAACGACTTCAGCGGCCTGGCTATATGCACTTAGCGCCAGCGTTGAGGCCATGACGGCAGCGATAACATTGCGCATCACATACTCCCAAAACGTTTGTGTCGCGATTCAACGAGAGACAGTCTACGATTCAGGCTGCAAACATGCGTCAGGGGGTGTAAAACAACGTAAAGTCATGGATTAGCGGGCCTTGATGACGTAATTTCTGCCTCGGAGGTATTTAAACAATGAATAAAATCCTGTTAGTTGATGATGACCGGGAGCTCACCTCCCTGTTAAAAGAGCTGCTCGATATGGAAGGTTTTAACGTGCTGGTGGCCCATGATGGGGAACAGGCGCTGGCCCTTCTGGACGACAGCGTTGATTTATTGCTGCTCGACGTGATGATGCCGAAGAAAAACGGTATCGATACGCTGAAAGAGCTGCGTCAGACACACCAGACTCCGGTTATCATGCTAACAGCGCGCGGAAGCGAGCTGGATCGCGTTCTCGGCCTCGAGCTGGGCGCGGATGACTATTTGCCTAAGCCATTCAACGATCGCGAGCTGGTGGCCCGTATACGCGCGATTCTGCGCCGTTCCCACTGGAGCGAGCAGCAGCAGACGACCGAAGCCGGCTCACCAACCCTGGAAGTGGATGCCTTAAGCCTCAATCCGGGCCGCCAGGAAGCCAATTTCGATGGCCAGACGCTGGAGCTCACCGGCACCGAGTTCACCCTGCTCTATCTGTTAGCGCAGCATCTCGGTCAGGTAGTCTCCCGTGAGCATTTAAGCCAGGAAGTGTTAGGCAAGCGCCTGACGCCGTTCGACCGCGCCATCGATATGCATATTTCCAACCTGCGGCGTAAGCTGCCGGAGCGCAAAGATGGCCATCCGTGGTTTAAAACGCTGCGTGGCCGCGGGTATCTGATGGTTTCCGCTTCATGATTGGAAGTTTGACTGCACGCATCTTCGCCATCTTCTGGCTCACGCTGGCGCTGGTGTTGATGCTGGTGCTGATGTTGCCCAAACTGGATTCCCGGCAGATGACCGAGCTGCTGGAAAGCGAGCAGCGTCAGGGCATCATGATCGAGCAGCACGTCGAGGCCGAGCTGGCCAACGATCCGCCAAACGACCTGATGTGGTGGCGTCGTTTGTTTCGCGCCATCGATAAATGGGCGCCTCCGGGACAACGCCTGCTGCTGGTGACCAGCGAAGGCCGCGTGATCGGCGCAGAACGCAACGAAATGCAGATCATTCGTAACTTTATCGGCCAGGCCGATAACGCCGATCATCCGCAGAAAAAACGCTATGGCCGCCTGGAAATGGTGGGCCCGTTTTCCGTCCGGGACGGGGAGGATAACTATCAGCTCTATCTGATTCGTCCCGCCAGCACCTCACAATCCGACTTTATCAACCTGCTGTTTGACCGGCCGCTGCTGCTGCTGATCGTCACGATGCTGGTCAGCGCCCCGCTGCTGCTGTGGCTGGCGTGGAGCCTGGCGAAACCGGCGCGTAAGCTGAAAAATGCCGCCGATGAAGTCGCCCAGGGCAACCTGCGCCAGCATCCGGAGCTGGAAGCCGGGCCGCAGGAGTTTTTAGCCGCTGGCGCCAGTTTTAACCAGATGGTGACGGCCCTGGAGCGGATGATGACCAGCCAGCAGCGGCTGCTGTCCGATATCTCGCACGAGCTGCGCACGCCGCTTACGCGCCTGCAATTAGGTACCGCCCTGCTGCGTCGCCGCAGCGGAGAGAGTAAGGAGCTGGAGCGTATCGAAACTGAAGCGCACCGGCTGGACAGCATGATCAACGACCTGCTGGTGATGTCGCGCAATCAGGCGAAAAACGCCCTGGTCAGCGAGACGGTGAAAGCCAATCAGCTATGGAACGAAGTGTTGGACAATGCGGCCTTTGAAGCTGAGCAGATGGGGAAATCTTTCACCGTTGAGTATCCGCCGGGCCCATGGCCGCTGTACGGTAACCCTAATGCGCTGGAAAGCGCGCTGGAGAATATCGTGCGCAACGCCCTGCGCTACTCGCATACGAAAATTTCCGTCAGCTTCTCGGTGGATAAAGACGGGATTACGGTTAACGTCGATGACGACGGCCCGGGAGTCAGCCCGGAGGATCGCGAACAGATTTTCCGGCCATTCTACCGGACCGACGAGGCGCGCGACCGCGAGTCCGGCGGCACCGGCCTGGGGCTGGCGATTGTCGAAACCGCTATTCAGCAGCACCGCGGCTGGGTGAAGGCCGACGACAGCCCGCTGGGTGGTCTGCGTTTAACAATCTGGCTGCCGCTGTATAAACGAACCTGACGCCGACCCGGCCTGCGCTGTGCGGCGCTGCGCCGGGAGCATCCCGGGAATACTTAATATGGGGGATTATTTCCCCCATAATCTCCGCGAACTATCCTCTATCTTGCCGCTTAAACGCCGTTTCTGCATCGTTCGGCTCCAGCTAACAGACAGGCCCGCTGCCGACAATAAGCGGTGGTACTGATCATCATCAAACGGCATCTGCCAGGCAATCGCCCCGGCCTCATGAACGCTGACATCACTCAGCCGGGAAACCAGCTCGAGCGGCGCATC
This sequence comes from Klebsiella sp. 64, assembly GCF_018223915.1. Lineage (NCBI taxonomy): Bacteria > Pseudomonadati > Pseudomonadota > Gammaproteobacteria > Enterobacterales > Enterobacteriaceae > Klebsiella > Klebsiella sp. 64. Next base: position 50,302 of record NZ_JAGRQZ010000011.1, on the reverse strand, counting down.
GCTGGAAACTTGCCCTCCGGCAATCACCCGGTACAGCCAGCCGGTTTTTCCGCTGTTTTGCATCAGCTGCGCCATATCATTGATCGCAAAATGAAAGTTGAGCTTGAAGCACGGCGATCGCGGCTGGGTGACCTGGATCAGCGCCTCGCCCCAGCGAAAAATATCGCCGATATAAACGTTTTGCTCGGTAAGCCCGGTGGTGGAGAGGTTTTCGCCGAACGCCGGCGCGCAGAACCGCTCGGCCTGCTGGGGGAAGTCACGGATCCAGTCGGCATAGTGTTCACGCGGATAATGACACAGCGCGCGGTCCGGCCCGCCGTGGATTTTCTTCTCCGCCTGCTGGTCCCCATCGAGACCGAGATCGCCGAGCTGCAATTCTCCGTCGACCTGGATTTTGTCGATCGCGCTGGGGCGACTGCCCACGTAGTCCCTGATTTTGCCGACAAAGACATTCACCGGATAATGCATGGCTGCTCTCCTTGCTACAGATATAAAAAAAGCGAGTCATCAGACTCGCTTCTCTTTTAGCGCAATGCAACCTTATTTTTTGGCGGCAAAACGCGCTGCAGCTTCGTCCCAGTTCACTACGTCCCAGAAGGCTTTGATGTAGTCCGGGCGGCGGTTCTGGAATTTCAGGTAGTAAGCGTGTTCCCAGACGTCCAGGCCGATAATCGGGAAGCCGGAAGCGCCGGAAATGGCTTCGCCCATCAGCGGGGAATCCTGGTTGGCGGTGGAGACAACGGCCAGTTTGTCACCTTTCAGGACCAGCCACGCCCAGCCGGAGCCGAAACGGGTAGCAGCGGCTTTTTCGAATTCCGCTTTGAAGTTCTCCACGGAACCGAAATCGCGCTCGATAGCCGCTTTCAGGTCGCCCTGCAGGGTGGTACCGGTTTTCAGGCCTTTCCAGAACAGGCTGTGGTTCGCGTGGCCGCCGGCGTTGTTACGCAGTACGGTTTTTTTGTCAGCCGGCAGCTGATCCAGCTTGGTAATCAGCTCTTCAGCGGACAGGTTAGCGAACTCCGGCAGGCTTTCCAGCGCGGCGTTGGCATTGTTCACGTAGGTCTGGTGGTGTTTAGTGTGATGGATCTCCATCGTCTGCTTGTCGAAGTGCGGTTCCAGAGCATCGTAAGCGTAAGGCAGGGATGGCAGGGTATAGCTCATAATCATCTCCATTATTGTCGAGCGGCTCAAGTGTTAACGCCGCGTAAGCAGTTTGTCCATTATAGTTAATTAAATGGTATTGAAAATGCTTATCAATGCCGTATTTTTCATATGGATATAACCAGAAGAAATACCCGTCGTTTTGTGATGTAGAACAACTAATTAAGCCCATGGTTGCCAGGGTTCGCCATCCTGTGGCAACGTCCTGAAGGCGGCCAAAGCGGCCAATTTTTACACTCATCCCATCGGAAGCCGCCGTCTCCGATAAAAAAGATGAGGATAAAATCAATGAACCACGCGATTACGATGGGTATTTTTTGGCATTTGATAGGGGCCGCCAGTGCCGCCTGTTTCTATGCCCCGTTCAAGAAAGTAAAACACTGGTCGTGGGAAACCATGTGGTCGGTCGGGGGGATCGTCTCCTGGCTGATTCTGCCCTGGGCCATCAGCGCCACGCTGTTACCCGACTTCTGGGCCTACTACCGCTCTTTTAGCGCCTCCACGCTGCTGCCGGTCTTTCTGTTCGGCGCCATGTGGGGCATTGGTAATATCAACTATGGCCTGACCATGCGCTATCTTGGCATGTCGATGGGGATTGGCATCGCCATTGGCATCACGCTGATTGTCGGCACGCTGATGACGCCGATTATTAACGGTCAGTTTGCAGTGCTGATGCACACCCAGGGCGGTCAAATGACGCTGCTCGGCGTGCTGGTGGCGGTGATTGGCGTCGGCATCGTCACCCGCGCAGGCCAGCTGAAAGAGCGCAAAATGGGCATCAAAGCCGAAGAGTTCAATCTGAAGAAAGGGCTTCTGCTGGCGGTAATGTGCGGTATCTTCTCCGCAGGGATGTCGTTCGCGATGAACGCCGCCAAACCGATGCATGATGCCGCCGCGGCGCTCGGCGTCGACCCGCTGTACGCAGCGCTGCCAAGCTACGTGGTGATTATGGGCGGCGGGGCGCTGGTTAACCTTGGCTTCTGCTTTATTCGTCTGGCGAAAGTGAAGAACCTGTCAGTCAAAGCCGATTTCTCGCTGGCCAAACCGCTTATCATCAGCAACCTTCTGCTCTCCGCCCTCGGCGGTCTGATGTGGTATCTCCAGTTCTTCTTCTATGCCTGGGGCCACGCCAGCATTCCGGCGCAGTATGATTATATGAGCTGGATGCTGCACATGAGTTTCTACGTGCTGTGCGGCGGTGTGGTGGGTCTGGTGCTGAAGGAGTGGAACAATGCCGGCCGTCGTCCGGTGAGCGTCCTGAGCCTCGGCTGCGTGGTGATTATCATCGCCGCCAATATCGTCGGTCTGGGAATGGCCAGTTAATCACCGGATCATCTGCCTGACAACGACGCTCTTCAGGCGGCGGCGCGACTGCGCTGCCGCCATTGCCCCGGCGACATGCCGATTTCCCGGCTAAAAACCACCGAAAAGTAGTTACTGTCCTCAAAGCCGCACTGCATGGCGATATCGCCGATTAAGCGCTCGGTATGCTGCAGCAGATACTGCGCATGGCAGATCCGCAGCTGGCGTAAATAGTGATTGATGGTCATCCCGGTTTGCTGGCGAAACTGCTGGCGAAGCGCCCGCTCGCTGCCGCCCTCCTGCTCGCAGAAACGCTCCAGAACAAAGGGGCGGCTAAGGCTGGCCGCCAGCGCGGCCAGCAGTTTGTCCAGCAGCGCTTCGCGCTGCGTCGCCGCGGGATCATCCGTCGCGTAGCGATGGCGCTGCAACGTCAGCGCCAGCTGGGCAAAAAGCAGTTCGGCCATCGCATTTCCCTGCGCGTCGCGCCGGGCGCACTCATGCTCAAGCTGGCTAATCACCTGGCGCGCCTGCGCCATACCTGTGCTGCCCATGCGCCAGTGGGGCTTCCACGGCGTGCCGAAGAGGCCAGGGATCGCCCCGGCCCAGTCAAAATTGAGCTGCAGCCGCTCCGGGCAATAGATGATGTTCTGCAGAACCAGATCGTTAACGGAAGCATAGGAGTGTTTATCTTCGGCGCGAATGTAGAACAGATCGCCGCGGGTAATGCGCCAGGGGCGATCGTTAAGGACGTGCAGCCCGTTGCCTCGCCACACCAGCACCAGCTCGCAGAACTCATGGGTATGTTCGGCAAAGACATTTTGCGGGTAGCGGTCTGCCACCGCCACTGCCTGTGTGGCGGAAGGGAAAAACTCCTCTTTACGTAAAATCAGACCGGCCACGGCTCACACTCCAAACGCGGATAACGGCGCATTATTCGCGTTTTTAGTCTGCAATACGTTGACTCTTCTCGCGTTACTGAAGAATGGCGTCGCGCCCCTGACGGATATCGCGCGGCGACCAGTCGAACTCCCGGCGAAAAAGCGTCGAAAAGTGGTTACTGTCGCCGAAGCCGCAGCGATAAGCGATATCAGTCACGCTTTCATCGCTGTGGCGCAGCAGGTGGCGGGCTTTCATCAGGCGCACCCGATTAAGATAGCGCTGTGGCGTCAGACCGGTCTGCTGCTTCAGCTGGCGGTGCAGCGTACGCAGCGACAGCGAAAACTGCGCCGCCACCTCCTCCCAGCAGATCTCCTGCGCAAAATGGTCTTCGAGCCAGGCCAACAGCTGATTCAGCCGCGCATCGTTGTTGGTGGCCTCTTCCGCAAGGCTGCTTTTACGTAACAGCACCAGCAGCTGCATAAACAGGATCTCACGGCTGGCGACGGCATGAGTATCCGTATCGCTCCCCACGGCCTCGATCTGCGCCACGATATGCCGCACCTGTTGCAGGACGGTTTGATTCACCCGCCAGTGCGAGGGGTAGTTTCCTTCCTGTTCCTGGGGCAGTAGTTGACTGACCCCGGCGAGAAAGCGAAACGCATCCGGCGCGCGATAGAGCACATTGGTCAGACACAGATTATCCGTGTGCTCGTAAAGATGGCGGTCGTGATCGCGGATAAAACAGACCGAACCGCCGCCAATGGTGTAGGGCTGGCCATTGAAGACGTGAATACCCGATCCCTGCTCCACGATAACTATTTCATGGAAATCATGGTGATGTTCCGGAAAGGCCGACTGAGGGAGGCGGGGTTCAATAGCCACCGTCGAGATCCCGGCCTTAAAGAAATCCGTACTGTGCAATATGGTCATGATGCCACCCTCGTAATGAGAAAAATTATCAGTCACCGGCTGATAGTAATGAAGGGTTGGCTATCCGGCCTTCAATTTTTGACCGCGAAATTCGTAAATCCTGCCGCTTTTTCAAGAATCAGCCGGAAAGATGCGGAACTGCGGAGGCCATCACATCCCCCTCGCCATCCCCTAAAACCGCAAACTGTGATGTCCCTCACGGTCACCTTTGCTTTCTTGCCAGCGGCCAGTTTTGGCTGTCCGTAACGAGAAGGTGTCAGTAAACGGCCTTTTTTAGACTGCGGACAATGATTTTAAGAAGGATCGTTTCATGAGTATTCGTCATTGTGTCGCTGTCGATTTAGGCGCCTCCAGCGGGCGGGTGATGCTCGCCAGCTATCAGCCCGGGCCGCGCGCCCTGACGCTGCGCGAAATTCATCGCTTCACCAATAGTCTGCAGAAAGTAGACGGCTTCGACTGCTGGGATGTAGATAGCCTGGAAGGCGAGATCCGCCGCGGGCTGGAGAAAGTGTGTGAGCAGGGCATTCTGATAGACAGTATCGGCATCGATACCTGGGGGGTAGATTATGTCCTGCTGGATAAGCAGGGCCAGCGCGTCGGGCTGCCGATCGCCTATCGTGACGACCGCACCCAGGGCCTGCTGCGTCACGCTGAAGCGCAGCTGGGCCGGGCGGAAATCTATCGCCGCAGCGGCATTCAGTTTTTGCCGTTTAACACGCTTTATCAGCTGCGCGCGCTGGTGGAGCAGCAGCCGGAGTTGGTCAGTCAGGCTGCCCATGCCCTGCTGATCCCCGACTATTTCAGCTTCCGCCTGACCGGCAATCTGAACTGGGAATATACCAACGCCACCACCACCCAGCTGGTCAATATTAACAGCGATAGCTGGGATGAGACGCTGCTGAACTGGACCGGCGCGCCGTTGGCGTGGTTCGGAAAGCCGACCCACCCCGGCAATGTGATAGGCCACTGGATCTGCCCGCAGGGTAACCGAATTCCGGTAGTCGCTGTCGCCAGCCACGACACCGCCAGCGCGGTGATCGCCTCCCCGCTGGCCGACCGCCATGCCGCCTATCTCTCCTCCGGCACCTGGTCGCTGATGGGGTTTGAAAGCCTGACGCCGTACACCTGCGACGCGGCGCTGCAGGCCAATATCACCAACGAAGGCGGAGCCGAAGGCCGCTATCGGGTGCTGAAAAATATCATGGGCCTGTGGCTGCTGCAGCGGGTGCTAAAAGAGCAAAACATCAGCGACCTGCAGGGGCTGATCGCCCGCACCGCCGCGCTACCGGCGTGCCGCTTCATAATTGACTGCAACGATGACCGCTTTATCAACCCGGCCAGTATGAGCGCCGAGATCCAGGCCGCCTGTCGCGACGCCGGGCAGCCGGTTCCTGAAAGCGATGCCGAACTGGCGCGCTGCATTTTCGACAGCCTGGCGCTGCTCTACGCCCGGGTGCTTAACGAGCTGGCGGCGCTGCGCGGCCAGCCCTTCAGCCAGCTGCATATCGTCGGCGGCGGCTGTCAGAACACGCTGCTCAACCAGCTGTGCGCTGACGCCTGCGGGATCGCCGTCGTGGCCGGCCCGATAGAGGCCTCCACCCTCGGCAATATCGGCATCCAGTTAATGACCCTCGACGAGCTGGCCAATGTCGATGAGTTTCGTCAGGTAGTGCGCGGCAACGCGGCGCTCACCACTTTTACCCCCAATCCTGATAGTGAAATTGCCCGTTTCGTGGCGCAGTTTCAGCCACAACAGACCAAGGAGCTTTGCGCATGACCACTCAACTTGAACAAGCCTGGGAAATTGCTAAGCAGCGCTACGCCGCCGTCGGCGTGGATGTCGAGGAGGCCCTGCGCCAGCTGGACCGTCTGCCCGTCTCCATGCACTGCTGGCAGGGTGACGACGTCGCCGGTTTCGAAAACCCGGCGGGAAGCCTGACCGGTGGCATCCAGGCGACCGGCAACTACCCGGGCAAAGCGCGCAATGCAGAAGAACTCCGCGCCGACCTTGAGCAGGCGCTGAGCCTGATCCCGGGGCCAAAGCGTCTCAATCTGCACGCTATTTACCTGGAATCCGACGCGCCGGTAGCGCGCAATGAGATTAAGCCGGAGCACTTTAAAAACTGGGTTACGTGGGCGAAAGCCAACAAACTGGGGCTGGATTTCAACCCCTCCTGCTTCTCGCATCCGCTGAGCGCCGACGGCTTTACCCTGTCGCACGCCAACGATGAGATCCGCCAGTTCTGGATCGACCACTGCAAAGCCAGCCGCCGCGTATCCGCTTATTTTGGCGAACAGCTGGGCACGCCGTCGGTGATGAATATCTGGGTGCCGGACGGCATGAAGGATATAACCGTTGACCGCTTCGCCCCGCGCCAGCGGCTGCTGAACGCCCTTGATGAGGTGATCAGCGAGAAGCTCGACCCGGCGCACCATATCGACGCCGTGGAGAGCAAGCTGTTCGGCATCGGCGCCGAAAGCTACACCGTCGGCTCCAACGAGTTCTATATGGGTTACGCCACCAGCCGTCAGACGGCGCTGTGCCTCGATGCCGGCCACTTCCATCCGACGGAAGTGATCTCCGACAAGATCTCCGCCGCCATGCTCTACATCCCGCGCCTGCTGCTGCACGTCAGCCGCCCGGTGCGCTGGGACAGCGACCACGTGGTGCTGCTGGATGATGAAACCCAGGCCATCGCCAGCGAAATCATTCGCCATAACCTGTTTGACCGCGTGCACATCGGCCTCGACTTCTTCGATGCCTCCATCAACCGCATCGCGGCCTGGGTGATTGGCACCCGCAATATGAAAAAAGCGCTGCTGCGCGCCCTGCTGGAACCGACCGCCCAGCTGCGCCAGCTGGAGAACGACGGCGATTACACCGCCCGCCTGGCGCTGCTCGAAGAGCAAAAATCGCTGCCGTGGCAGGCCATCTGGGAGATGTACTGTCAGCGTCACGACACGCCGGCGGGCAGCCAGTGGCTGGACAGCGTACGGGCTTATGAGAATGCGGTTCTGAGCCAGCGCGGGTAATGCACGAGCTTCCCCGGGTCGCGGCTGACGCCTTACCCGGGCTACGAACCGGTAGCCCGGATAAGCCGTTTACGGCGCAATCCGGGGGCACGCACATATTTAGGGTGAGGGGGTCAACCCCGCACCGAATCAACAGGAAAGACAAGACTATGCAGACCATTATCGACGCCTGGTTCGTCCAGGGCATGATCAAAGCCACCTCCGACGCCTGGCTGAAAGGCTGGGACGAACGCAACGGCGGCAACCTGACGCTGCGTCTGGATGAAGCGGATATCGAACCTTACGCGGCGGATTTCCACGCCAAACCGCGCTATATCGCCCTCAGCCAGCCGATGCCAACCCTGGCCAACCAGCCGTTTATCGTCACCGGCTCCGGCAAATTCTTCCGTAACGTCCAGCTCGACCCGGCCGCTAACCTCGGCGTGGTGAAGGTCGACAGCGACGGCGCGGGATACCATATCCTGTGGGGCCTGACGGAGGATGCCGTCCCGACCTCCGAGCTGCCGGCACACTTCCTGTCGCACAGCGAGCGCATCAAACTGACCGGCGGCAAAGACCGGGTGATCATGCACTGCCATGCCACCAACCTGATCGCCCTGACCTATGTTCTGGAGAACCACAGCGATCTTTTCACCCGTAAGCTGTGGGAAGGTAGCACCGAATGTCTGGTGGTCTTCCCGGATGGCGTCGGCATTCTGCCGTGGATGGTGCCGGGCACCGATGAAATCGGCCAGGCGACCGCCGAAACCATGCAAAAACACTCGCTGGTGCTGTGGCCGTTCCACGGCGTCTTCGGCAGCGGCCCCACGCTGGATGAGACCTTCGGCCTGATCGATACCGCCGAGAAGTCCGCCGAGGTGCTGGTGAAAGTCTTGTCGATGGGCGGGATGAAGCAGACCATCACCCGCGACGAGCTTATCGCCCTTGGCAAACGCTTCAACGTGCAGCCGCTACAGTCCGCTTTAGATCTTTATCCATAACAACATCGCGCCCCGCTCACCGAGACGGGGCGAAATATCACCTGCAAACCCTACAAAACTAACTCATGTGGAGTAAAAGCAATGAAAACAAAGACAAGCTTGATCCTCACCGTTGCCGCCCTGGCGTTGTCCGGTTCCGCCTTAGCCGAAGTTAAAATCGCCCTTGTGGCGAAATCGCTGGGAAATGGCTTCTTCGAAGCCGCCAACGTTGGCGCCCAACAGGCAGCCAAGGAGTTAGGTGATGTCAAAGTGATCTACACCGGCCCGACCACTACCACCGCCGAGGCGCAGATCGACGTGCTGAACGGGTTGATCGCCCAGGGGGTGGATGCGATCGCCATTTCCGCCAACGATCCGGACGCGGTGGTGCCGGTGCTGAAAAAAGCGATGCAGCGCGGCATCAAGGTGGTCTCATGGGACTCCGGCGTGGCGCCGGCAGGCCGTCAGATCCATCTTAACCCCTCAAATAACGCCTTAATTGGCGAAACCAACGTCAAGCTTGCCGCCGATGCGCTGCAGGCGCTGAACGTTGAGAAAGGCGAGGTGGCCGTGTTAAGCGCCACCCCAACCTCCACGAACCAGAACATCTGGATTGAGGAGATGAAAAAGGTGCTACCGCAGTATCCGTCGGTGCAGCTGGTCACCGTCGCCTACGGTGACGATCTGTCGGATAAAAGCTACCGCGAAGCGGTGGGTCTGCTGAAATCATATCCGGACCTGAAAGTCATTGTCTCGCCGTCGTCGGTGGGGATTGTTGCCGCCGCGCAGGCGGTGAAGGACCAGGGCAAAATCGGCAAAGTGTATGTCACCGGGCTGGGGCTGCCGTCGGAAATGGCCGGCGCGATCAAGTCCGGCGCCAGCAAAAGCTTCGCCATCTGGAACCCGATTGACCTGGGCTACGCCGCCACCTATCTGGCCGACGATTTAGTCAAAGGCACGGCGACCAAAACCGAAGCCAGTATGGGCAAGCTGGGCAAAGTGAAGCTGGACGCCGAGGGGAATGGCGCGATGGCCAAGCCGTTTGTCTACGATGCGAGCAACATCGATAAGTTCTCGAAAATTTTCTAATCCTTGTTCCCTCACCCCGGCCCTCTCCCGGAGGGAGAGGGGGAACGGCTGGCCCTCTGCGCGATGCGGCCAGCGGACGCCGGACCGTTCCCTCGCCCCTGTGGGGGAGGGTTAGGGTGAGGGGTGATTTTTGTGGAGAACTATCATGTCAGCATCAACGCCACTGCTGTCGCTGAAGGGGATCACCAAGATTTTTCCCGGTGTGCGCGCCCTTGAGAACGTGCAGCTTGATCTCTGGCCCGGCAAAGTGACCGCCTTAATTGGCGAAAACGGCGCGGGGAAATCCACGCTGGTCAAAGTGATGACCGGTATTTATCAGCCCGAAGAGGGCGAGATCCTCTATAAAGCGATCCCCATTCATCTGCCAACGCCGGAGTCGGCGCATAAGGTAGGGATCACCGCCATTCACCAGGAAACCGTGCTGTTTGACGAACTCTCGGTCAGCGAAAACATTTTCGTCGGCCAGTATCTGTATAAGGGACTGCTCAAAACGCTCGACTGGCCGGCGATGCACCGCAGAGCCAACGAGATCCTCACCCGGCTGGAAGTCCAGATCGACCCGCGAGCCACGCTGAAAACCCTCAGCATCGCCCAGCGTCACATGGTGGCGATTGCCCGGGCGCTGGCTTTCGACGCCCAGGTGGTGATCCTCGATGAGCCGACCGCCGCGCTTTCCCAGCATGAAATCCTCGAGTTTTATCACATCGTTGAGCGTCTGAAGCAGGACGGCAAAGCGATCCTGTTTATCTCGCATAAGTTCGATGAAATCTTCGAGCTGGCCGATTATTACACCATCCTGCGCGATGGGGTGTACGTCAGCTCCGGGGCGATAAGCGACATCACCGAAGAGCGGATGGTGTCGATGATGGTGGGCCGGGCGATCAGCCAAACCTACCCGAAAGTCGACTGCACACCCGGAGAAACGGTGCTGGAGGTGACCGATCTCTGTCATCCTACCGAGTTTGCCCATATCAGCTTCCGCCTGCGCAAGGGAGAAATTCTCGGCTTTTACGGCCTGGTGGGCGCCGGACGCACCGAGCTGATGCAGGCGCTCTCCGGTGTCTCGCGCCCCTCCTCCGGCGAGATCCGCCTGAACGGCAGAACCATGCGCTTTCACCAGCCCGCCGACGCCATCCGCGCGGGCATCGTCTGCGTGCCGGAAGAGCGGCAGAAACAGGGAGCGATCATCGCCCTGCCTATCGCCCAGAACATCAGTTTACCGCAGCTCAGCAAGCTCAACCCTAACGGCGTCCTGAACGACGCCCGGGAATGGCGGCTGGCCGACGAGTACGCCTCGCGCCTGCAGGTAAAAGCCTTCAGCTGGCGGCAGCCGGTGGAGACCCTCTCCGGCGGCAACCAGCAGAAAGTGGTGATTGGCAAATGGCTGGCGACCCAGCCCGAGGTGATCATTCTCGATGAGCCGACCAAAGGCATCGATATCGGCTCAAAGGCCGCCGTGCATCAGTTTATGTCCGAGCTGGTCAGCCAGGGGCTGGCGGTGATTATGGTGTCGTCAGAGCTGCCGGAAGTGATGGGCATGGCCGACCGGATTATCGTAATGCACGAAGGGCTGATGGTCGCCGAGTACCGGGCCGGGGAAGCGACGGCGGAAACCATCGTTAGCGCCGCCAGCGGCATCGGCCAGGAGGCGGCATGATGGGACACGCATGGCTGAAACATCGCGAAGCGCTGCTGGCGGTGGTCATTATTTTGATGATCGGAGCCATCGGCAGCCGGGCGCCGTCGTTCGTTTCACCGGGCAATCTGGTGGAGATGTTTAACGATACCGCCATCCTTATCATCCTCGCCCTCGGCCAGATGATGGTGTTGCTCACCAAAGGCATTGATCTGTCGATGGCCGCCAACCTGGCGCTGACCGGGATGATCGTCGCCCTGATTAACGCCCACTATCCGGGTATTCCGGTGGTAGCGCTGCTGGCGCTGGCGACTCTGCTGGGCCTGCTGATGGGAGTAATTAACGGCCTGCTGGTCTGGCGCCTCGGCATTCCCGCCATTGTGGTGACCCTGGGCACTATGAGCATTTATCGCGGCATTATCTTCCTGCTGACTGACGGCGGCTGGGTTAACTCACATCAGATGAGCGCTGATTTTCTCAGTCTGCCGCGCAGCCCCCTCCTGGGGCTGCCGCTACTGAGCTGGTGCGCCATCGCCGCGCTGCTGCTGGTGGGTTATTTCCTGCGCTACAGCCGCACCGGCCGGGCCTTATACACCGCGGGCGGCAACGCGACGGCGGCATACTACACCGGCATTAACGCCGGGAAAATGCAGTTCGTCAGCTTCTGTCTCTCCGGCGCGCTGGCCGGCTTCTGCGGCTATCTGTGGATCTCGCGCTTCGCCGTCGCCTATGTCGACGTCGCCAACGGTTTTGAACTCCAGGTGGTCGCCGCCTGCGTGATCGGCGGTATCAGCACCATGGGCGGAAGCGGACGGGTGCTGGGCTGCCTGTGCGGCGCGCTGTTCCTCGGGGTCATCAATAACGCCCTGCCAGTGATCGGCATCTCGCCCTTTTGGCAGATGGCGATTTCCGGGGCGGTGATCGTCATGGCGGTGCTGCTCAACGAGCGCGGCAATCGCGGTCACGGGCGGTTAATCCTGCGCAACGCGGCGTTAGCCCGACAGAAACAGGCGGTGAAATCATGAGCAAAATGATGGTATCTGAAGAGATGAAAAACGCCCCGGCCGCGCCGTCGCCGCTGCGCCGCCTGCTGTGCTGGGAAGGGTTTTTACTGGCGGTCACCCTGGCGGTATTTATCGGCAACGCCGTGGCTTCCCCGTACTTCCTCAATATCTGGAACCTGTCGGACGCCACCTTTACCTTTACCGAGAAGGCGATCGTCGTCCTGCCGATGGCGATGCTGATTATCGCCCGGGAAATCGATCTGTCGGTAGCCTCGACGATGGCGCTCAGCTCAACGGTGATGGGCTTCTGCGCGGCGGCGGGGATGGACACTCCGCTGCTGGTGGTCATCGGCCTGGGCGTAGGTCTGCTGTGCGGCCTGTTCAACGGCTTGCTGGTGACCCGCTTTAACCTGTCGTCCATTGTGATCACCATCGGCACCATGAGCCTGTATCGCGGCATCACCTATATCCTGCTGGGCGATCAGGCACTCAATCACTATCCGGAGAGCTTTGCCTGGTTCGGCCAGGGGTACGTGTGGGGGGCGCTCTCTTTTGAGTTTGCGCTATTTATCCTCCTCGCGGCCGCCTTCACCTTCCTGCTGCATAAAACCAACTTTGGTCGCCGGACCTACGCCATCGGCAATAACCCGACCGGCGCCTGGTTCTCTGGGATCAACGTTAAGCGTCATAACCTGGTGCTGTTCGCGCTGGTTGGGCTGATGGCCGGGCTGGCGGCGGTCCTGCTGACCTCACGGCTCGGCAGTACCCGCCCCACCCTGGCGATGGGCTGGGAGCTGGCGGTTGTCACCATGGCGGTGCTCGGCGGCGTCAATATTCTCGGCGGCTCCGGCAGCATGCCCGGGGTGATCATCGCCGCCTTTCTGATGGGGCTGGTGACCTTCGGCCTGAGCCTGCTGAACGTCCCCGGCATCGTGATGTCGGTGATTATCGGCGCCATGCTGATCGTGGTGATCTCCCTGCCGATTATTACCCGGCGGATGATGCAGCGAAGACGATGTTAATTTCCCCCTCACCCTGGCCCCCTCCCTGCGGGAGAGGGTCGGGGTGAGGGGAAACGGATTTCCCAAAATCAACATTAAGGAGAATTATCATGAGTTTTATGTTGGCACTACCTAAAATCAGCCTCCACGGCGCAGGCGCGATCGGTGATATGGTCAAGCTGGTAGCGGGCAAACAGTGGGGCAAGGCGCTGATCGTCACCGACGGTCAGCTGGTGAAGCTGGGCCTGCTGGACAGCCTGTTCGCCGCGCTGGATGAACAGCAGATGGCTTATCAGCTATTTGACGAGGTATTCCCCAACCCCACCGAAGCGCTGGTGCAGCAAGGCTATGCGGCTTACCAGGCGGCCCGCTGCGATTACCTGATCGCCTTCGGCGGCGGTAGCCCGATTGATACCGCCAAAGCGATAAAAATCCTCACCGCCAACCCAGGCCCCTCCACCGCCTACTCCGGCGTCGGCAAAGTGAAAAACGCTGGCGTGCCGCTGGTGGCCATCAACACCACCGCCGGCACGGCGGCGGAGATGACCAGCAACGCGGTAATTATCGATAGCGAGCGGCAGGTGAAAGAGGTGATTATCGACCCGAACCTGATCCCGGATATCGCCGTCGACGACGCCAGCGTGATGCTCGACATTCCGCCAGCCGTTACCGCCGCCACCGGCATGGATGCCCTGACCCACGCCATCGAGGCCTTTGTCTCCGTTGGCGCCCATCCGCTGACCGACGCCAACGCCCTCGAAGCCATCCGCCTGATCAACCTGTGGCTGCCGAAAGCGGTAGACGATGGACACGATCTGCAGGCCCGCGAGCAGATGGCGTTTGGCCAGTATCTGGCGGGCATGGCGTTCAACAGCGCCGGCCTCGGGCTGGTACATGCCCTGGCCCATCAGCCTGGCGCCACCCACAACCTGCCGCACGGGGTATGCAACGCCATCCTGCTGCCGATCATCGAAAACTTTAACCGCCCGAACGCGGTGGCGCGCTTTGCCCGCGTGGCGGAGGCGATGGGCGTCGATACTCGCGGCATGAGCGATGAAGCTGCCAGCATGGAGGCCATCAATGCCATCCGCACGCTGAGCAAACGCGTAGGGATCCCCCAGGGTTTTAGCCAGCTTGGCGTCAGCAAAGCCGATATCGAAGGCTGGCTGGATAAAGCGCTGGCCGACCCATGCGCGCCGTGTAACCCGCGCCCCGCCAGCCGCGATGAGGTTCGCGAGCTCTATCTGGAGGCCTTATGATCCGTAAAGCCTTCGTCATGCAGGTGAACCCCGACGCGCACGAGGAGTACCAGCGCCGCCATAACCCCATCTGGCCAGAGCTGGAAGCAGTGCTGAAAGCGCACGGCGCGCACCACTACGCCATCTATCTCGATAAAGAACGCCATCTCCTGTTCGCGACGGTGGAGATTGAATCGGAAGCCCGCTGGGAAGCGGTCGCCAGCACGGAAGTATGCCAGCGTTGGTGGAAATACATGCGCGAGGTGATGCCCAGCAACCCGGACAACAGCCCGCTGAGCGCGGAGCTCAAAGAAGTGTTTTATCTGGCGTAAAAATAACTGGCCTCCCTCCAGACGGGAGGCCGGTCGATTAAACGGTCATTGCATTATCGCGCAGCGGCTCGGTTTTCGTCTTACCCGCTAACGTAAACGCGGATATTAAGGTAACCGTCAGAGCAATACCACCGAGGATCATATAGGTCTCCTGGAAACCGATCCGATCGTACATATTGCCGGCGAAGGCGGAGAGGAAGATCGCTGCCACCTGCTTGGCGAACTGGAAGCCCACCAGGTAAATGGTCGCCGACAGCCGGACGTCAAACACGCCGGTGATGTATTTAAAGGCGCCCACCAGCAGGAACGGCACCTCCAGCGCATGGAGCATTTTCAACGCTACGACTTCCGCGGCGGTGGTGGCGAAGGAAGAGCCAATCATTCTTGCCGCCATCACCATCCCGGCGATCAGCAGGGTATTCTTCGCTCCGATACGGTTAATAATCCACGGCGAGCTGAACATAATGATGGCGTTACATATTTCTCCCGCGGTGGTGGCGAAACCAAAGGCGCGGGTGCCCGCTTCCGGGGTCGCGAAGAACGATTTGAAGAAGGTGGCGAACTGCTGATCGAAAACGTCATACACGCAGGCCACGCCGATAACATACAGAATAAACATCCACATCTTACGCTGGCGGAACATGCGCACCGCCGTTTTTAAATCGATCGCCGGGCGATTGGCGCCGAGCGAGTCCATTACCTGCGCGGACTGACTGGCCTGCGGTTTGGCGATGGCCACCAGCACCACCAGCAGCAGCGCGGCGGCCGACCCCATCCAGAACACCCATTCGGGATTAATGCTGAACAGCATTCCGGCGGTGGTCGCGCACAGCGCCCATCCCAGGCAGCCAAAGGTGCGCGCCTTGCCGTATTCAAACCCGCTGTTGCGGCTTACCCGTTCGATATAGGCCTCCATCGCGCCGGCGCCTGCGGAGAATACAAAGCCGATATAGGCGCCGCCGCTCAGCGCCCCGAGCCAGATATTGGTTTTCAGCAGCGGAGCGAAAACATAAAGGAAGAAGGGAGCAATCAGCACCAGCAGAACGGTCACGATCCACATCAGGTGTTTTTTCAGCCCCAGCTTGTCAGAGATCACTCCGAGGATCGGCTGGAAACAGATGGCGAACAGCGACAGGCTGGAGAAAACGAGGCCGGTTTCGGTTTTATTCAGGCCGATGACGTCCGACAGCCAGATCGGCAGAAACGGAAAGCAGGTGGCCATGATGAAGAAGTAGAGAAAGAAGAACAGCCCGAAAATCCAGAAGTTGGGGTTGTTTTTGTGGGTACAGACGGTCGGGTTCATTATATTTTCCTCAAGAAGGGCCGCAGCGCGGCCCGATACCATCACACGCGTTGCAGACCAATCAGAATGGCGCTTTCCGGGTCGAGGATGGGTAGCGCCAGCCCCGCCTGCTGCAGCCACTCTCCGCTCACCGTCTGCGGCGTCGTCATCCATGCCGGCAGCTTACGCATGGTGTGGCCGCCCTCACCGGTGATCTGAATGTTCGGATGATCGAGGAGCGTCACCTGATAGCGGGCGCTCGCCTCCAGGCCCGCCAGGCGCAGGGGCGCCATCAGGGTGTAGTCCGGCATCGCCAGCTGGCTAACGAGGAAGATCGCCTGCGCTTTATCCGGGCTGACGACGCCATGGGCAAGGGTGGTGGCGTCCGGCATATCTATTCGCCACTGCACGCCGTGATGGATCACGTCGCGCCACTGTTTATGCAGGGCCGCATATTTTCGGTATCCGGCGCGCTCTTCTTCATCGGCGCTCACCGGATCCAGCTCAAGGCCCATATGACCGAACAGCGCCGTCAGGCCGCGGAAGGCGATACTATGCTGGCGGAAGGTGGCATGACAGTGGCGATTGCCAATATGCGCGCCCATTACCTCGGGTGGAAAGAAGTAGCTCATGCCGCGCTGGATGGTGTTGCGCTCAAGGGCGTCATTGTTGTCAGACGCCCAGAAGCGATGGCTGCGTTTGAGGACTTCATAATCGATCCGTCCGCCGCCGGAGGAGCAGGATTCAAATTCAATGTGCGGGAAACGGGCCACCAGCGTATCCAGCAGGCGGTAAAACTGGCGCGTTTGCGCGTCCGCAGCGGCGCGTCCCTGATGCCCAGGCTGCACCAGCTCGCGGTTCATATCCCACTTCACGTAGTCCACCGCATGCTCGCCCAGCAGCCAGCTCATCCGCTCCAGCAGATAATCAAACGCTTCGGGAATGTTGAGGTTCAGGACAAACTGATGGCGGCCGGTCAGCGGGGTATAGCCCGGCAGCGCCAGCACCCAGTCCGGGTGCGCCCGGTACAGATCGGAATCCGGGTTAATCATTTCCGGCTCCACCCAGATACCGAATTCCATACCCAGAGACTTCACGTGATCGATAACCGGCGTCAGGCCGTAGGGGTATTTTTTCTCATCGAGATACCAGTCGCCAAGCGCCGCCCAGTCGTCGTTGCGCCCTTTAAACCAGCCGTCATCGATAATAAAGCGCTCGACGCCCAGGGCCGCCGCTTCGTCGGCCATACGCATGATGTAGTCCGGGTCGTGGTCGAAATAGATCCCCTCCCAGGTGTTGAGATGCACCGGGCGCGGTTTGTTGCCCGGGAAACGAATAATCCGTTCGCGCAGATAACGATGGAACTGCTGGCTCATGCCGTTCAGCCCATTCGCCGAGTAGCTGGCATACAGGTACGGCGTCCACAAGGTTTCCCCTTCCGCCAGCGCCATTTCGCCCGGCAGATAGAGCGCCTCGGCCTGCAGATAGCGACGGCCATCGGTTTTCACCTCCGCCCGCAGGCGATGGTTACCGCTCCAGGCCAGATGCACGCCCCAGACTTCACCCTGCATCTCGCTAAAGGCGCGGCTGCCGGTGATCAGGGCCGGGAAATGTTCGTGAGAGGTGCGCCCGCGGCGGTTCTCCAGCACAAAGCTGTCGTGCTCAAGCGTCAGGCGGTGAGGCTGAAACTCGCGGATCCAGCGGCCATGGAAAGCCATCACCTCGCGAGCGCGTTCGGCGACCGGCAGCGTGACCGCCAGGCGATCCACCTGCCATGGGCTGGCGCGCAGATTGGTCACGCCATGGCGCACGCTCAGCACGCCGCTGGCATCCAACGCGATCTCGCTCTGCAGGCGCAGGCCGGCCTGCGGATCTTCGCTGACCAGGGTCAGCGTCTGGCCCTCGTGCCGCACTTCGCTGGTGGTGAACAGCGGAGAGGCATCCAGCCCCTGACGATGGCCTTCAATGCCCGGCGCGCCAAACAGACCATGGCCCAGCTCCGCCATTAAGGTCACTGGCGAATCGACATCCAGTCTACCGTTGGCGACCGGGCGCGTCAGGCTGTCGGCATCCTGCGGCGAAAAGTGGCTTAAATGCGGTCCCCAGTAGACAATTTCGGCGAAAGGGCGGCTTTTAATTACAATATCGGCACCGGCGCTTTGCAGGTGAATCAGCGAATCAGACATCAGACATCTCCATCACAAGGAATGTCTTACTGTTGATCCGAAACGTTTCGGATGCCAACCAAAACGTTTCGGATCCGTGATCGGCTTCAGAATTACGGGTTAAAAAGGGGTAAGATCAGGCGGTTTCACCCGGGATAAATTCCGGCTGCCATAGCACCTGCAGCGTGGCGAGATCCTCCCCGGCGATTAAGCGGCGCACCATATCGGCAATCTGCCGTCCCACGCCCTGGCGCGTGGACTGGATCACCGCGGCGACATCGGTCTCAATGATGCTGTCCTGCGGCAACCCGTCGTACACCACCAGGGCGACGCGGTTGTCGCCGGTTAAACGCCCCAGGTGGGCGAGCGCCATCGCGGCGCCATCGCCATGGGTGTTGCAGTCGGTGATAATCGCGGTAGGCGGCTCAGGCAGACGCAGCAGCTCCAGCGTGGCCTGATAGCCGCCGCGGCGCGTCGCCGGCACGCTACGCAGCCATGCATCGGATAACCCCGCCTCGCGCAGGGCATCGAGGTAGCCGTTACGCCGTTGCAAAATAAACGCCTGATTGTTGTTCTCGCCCAGCAGAGCGATACGCTGGTGGCCCTGTTGAATCAGATGGCGGGTGGCGCGGCAGGTGCCGGCATAGTTATCGAAATCAAACCAGGCGTAGGGCTGCGCCAGGCGGCTACGGCCGAGCGCCAGAAACGGAAAGCCGGAGGCCTGCAGCTGCGCCAGCCGCGGATCGTCATCCAGAGTATGGGCCACGATTAATGCATCGACGCGACGGCCCTGCACCATGCGCATATAGCCATGTTTATCCGCCTGCTCATCATCGGCGATCAGCAACAAATCAATGTCATGGCGCGCCAGCTCATGGCTGATCTCCCCGACCATCTCGAGAAAAACGTTATTGTTGAGCGGCGCGGGGCGGACAGGAAAGACGAGACCAACGGCATCGATGGTGCCCATTTTCAGACGGCGGGCGAAAGTGTTGGGGCGATAGCCCCGGCGCTGCGCTTCAGCCTCAACCCGGGCGCGGGTCTCCTGCGACACATCGTCGTAGCCGTTCAACGCCCGGCTGACGGTCGTGACGGAAATCCCAAGTTGTTTGGCAATGGCTTTCAGCGACATAAAAATCCCTGTTTTCGCATAGGAAAGCTAGTTTCCCGCAATATCGCTATGACGTCCAGCGAGCGCGCGTCCCCCGCCGACGCGATGTCAGTTTTGCTCAGCGATCAGCAGGGCCTGCGTATCCGGCTCCAGCGCCTGAAAAACATGCTCCTGATCCGCCGGGTAGCAGATATAGTCGCCCTCGCCGAGCTCTTCCGGCGCCGACGTCAGCCCTACCCGCGCCCTCCCCTGGGTGACGATAATATGTTCCACCGAGCCTGGCGGATGCGGATGCGAAATGCGGTCGGCGCCGGGCTGGGTGAGCAGCAAATAGATGTCCCGACGCGCGCCGGGCGGACAGGCGGCCAGCAAAATGGCCTGATAGTTCGCCTGCTCTGCCACCACTTTGGTCCCCTCGCCGCGGCGGATCACCTGCGTTTTGTTCACCTGCGGCTCAAGCAGCCTGGCAAATGGAATATCCAGCGCTACGCAGAGCGACCACAGCGTTTCCAGACTCGGGTTGCCGTTGCCGGACTCCAGTTGCGATAGCGTGGATTTTGCGATACCCGCCCGACGCGCGACTTCCGCCAGCGAAAGCCCGGTCCGCGCCCGCTCCCGCACCAGACTTTTGGCGATAACGCTGATTGGCTGTGTCATACCCGCCCCTTGTTTTTTATATCGAACAATTCGTTCGCCTTGAAAAACGATTATTATGTGTTCATTATAATGGAAATTCGTTCGATATGGCTAAGTGATATGAAACAAACTCTCTCCAGTCTCAGCGGAGACACGATAAAAGCGATTGTTTTGGTCTGCCTTGCCGTCGGGGTGGTGGGCATGTCCTATGGGTCGCTGGCGGTGGCTTACGGCTTCCCTTTATGGGTGCCACTCTTGCTTTCGGTGTCCGTGCTGGCAGGCGCTTCTGAATTCATGTTTATCGGCATTGTCGCCAGCGGCGGTAGTCCGCTGGCCGCCGCCGCCGCCGGCCTGTTAGTCAATGCGCGTCATATCCCGTTCGGGGTGACCGTACGCGAACTGGTTGGTCGGCGCGCCTTAAGCTTTATCGGGTGCCACATTATGAACGACGAGAGCGTGGTCTTTGGCTTGTCGCAGCCCACCCCCGCGCAGCGCAAAGCGGCCTACTGGCTGTGCGGCGCTGGCGTCGCGCTGATCTGGCCCCTCGGTACGCTAACCGGCGCGGCCGTCGGCAAACTGCTGCCAGCGCCGGAAACCATCGGGCTCGATGCGGTCTTCCCGGCGATCCTGCTGGCGCTGGTGATCCCGGCCTTTAAAAACCGCACTACGCTGATCCGCGCCGCCAGCGGCGCCGCGCTGGCGCTTGCCGCCGTACCGTTTGTGCCCACCGGGCTGCCGGTGCTGCTTTCGCTGTTCGGTTTACTGTCGAGGAAAAAATAATGGGCAATATGACGCTGTTTATCGCCGGTATCGCCATCCTGTCGCTGGGAACCTATCTGATGCGCCTCGGCGGCGCGAAGCTCGGCAATCGGCTGGCATTTTCCGAGCGCTCGCAGGCGCTGCTTTCCGATGCGGCGACGGTGCTGCTTTTTTCCGTCGCCCTTGCCACCACTTTCTATGAGGGCGCACATTTCGCCGGTATGGCGCGCGTTCTGGGCGTTGCTTTCGCTGTGTTCCTCGCCTGGCGCAAGGTCCCGCTGATCGGCGTGATTATCGCCGCCGCCGTGGTGACCGCGCTGCTGCGCCTGACGGGTATAAACTAAAAAAGCGCCCTGAGGCGCTCTTTCGACAGTTGCTATACGCTTATTTGTTCAGTTCGGCAGTCATATGCACGCGGTTGCCGGTAAACGCTTCGGTGATTTTGTAAGACGAAGCGCCGGCAGCCTGCGCCTGTGCGGCGATTTTCGCTTCCGCGCCGTCCATTGTGGAGGCGGTTGCGGTCACGGTTTCAGCAGCGAAGGAAGCGAAAGAGGCGGCCATAGCGATTACTGCGACAAAAGTTTTGATGCTTTTCATGATATAAACCCTTTCATTTAGTTGTTTAGATAAGGCGCTGTGCCTTGATGTGTTAAATAGTAGCCCGCACATCGCTAAACAAAAAGCGGAAGGATTTGCTGTCATTGTTCAAATTTATTGACCAATATTTAACCCGCAATTAAACGCTGCGGATGGGTGTAAACTGTCGCCCTGCCCGGCTTGCAAAAGCCCACCAGCGTCAGATTGCAGCGCTCGGCAACTTCCACTGCTAAGGTGGTGGCCGCCGAGACCGCGAACAGGATCTCGACGCCGCACATCGCGGCCTTCTGCACCATTTCATAGCTGGCGCGGCTGGAGACCAGCGCGGCGCCATGCTGCCACCCCTCGCCGACTTCCGCCCGCCGGCCCAGCAATTTATCCAGGGCGACATGCCGGCCAACGTCTTCAAACCCCCCCGCCAGTTCGCCCGTCAACCGGACCCACGCGGCCGCGTGAGTACAGCCGGTGAGCCGGCCAACCGGTTGAAAGTCGTTAAGATGCGCCAGGGCCTGATCGAGATTGGCTAAATCGAACGACTGAGTGAACGGCAGCGGCTGGACCGGCTTACCAATATCATTGAGCTGCTCGACGCCGCATACGCCGCAGCCGGTGCGCCCGGCCAGCGCGCGACGCCGGGCTTTGAGGCCCATAAAACGCCGGCTGGAGAGCTCAATCTGCACCTCAAGGCCGTTGCACACCGCTACCACGTCCATGCCGAAAATCTCCCGCCGGTGCTCGATAATCCCTTCGGATAAGGAGAAGCCGACGGCGAATTGCTCCAGATCTTTCGGGGAGGCCATCATCACCACGTGGGAGATACCGTTGTAGACCAGCGCAACGGGCACCTCTTCCGCTAACTCATCTGGCTGAGGGTGTTGCAGATCCTCGCGTTTCCAGAGAGAGACCTGGCGATATCCTGTGACATTCGTCACATTTTTGATTTGTTCGAGAGGCTTCTTGTTCACTTTGCTTTAACCGTATTGGAACAGGCATACACACAATGTGGTATTCTGTTTTTATCCCTTCAGGAATGAGGGAAATTTGCCCTAATTCTGAACCTTTGCGGCCTTCACCGCAAAGCAAATAACTACATGTGACAATGTCGAAACAAGGAGCGAACCATGCAGGTCAGCAGAAGGCAGTTCTTTAAGATCTGCGCTGGCGGTATGGCGGGAACCACGGCAGCAGCGCTGGGCTTTGCCCCGGCAACTGCGCTCGCGGAGACACGGCAGTACAAATTGCTGCGCACGCGCGAAACCCGTAACACCTGCACATACTGTTCTGTCGGCTGTGGGCTGTTGATGTATAGCCTCGGCGACGGCGCGAAAAACGCCAAAGCATCCATTTTCCATATCGAAGGCGATCCGGATCATCCGGTCAACCGTGGTGCGCTCTGTCCGAAAGGGGCTGGTCTGGTGGACTTTATCCATTCTGAAAGCCGCCTGAAATTCCCGGAATATCGCGCGCCAGGCTCCGATAAATGGCAGCAAATCAGTTGGGACGAAGCGTTCGATCGCATCGCCAAGCTGATGAAAGAGGACCGCGACGCCAACTTTATCGCGCAAAACGACGCCGGCACCACCGTCAACCGCTGGTTGACGACCGGGATGCTGTGCGCCTCCGCCTCCAGTAACGAAACCGGCTATTTAACGCAAAAATTCACCCGCGCCCTCGGGATGCTGGCGGTGGATAACCAGGCGCGTGTCTGACACGGACCAACGGTAGCAAGTCTTGCTCCAACATTTGGTCGCGGTGCGATGACCAACCACTGGGTTGATATTAAAAACGCCAACCTGGTCGTAGTGATGGGCGGTAACGCCGCAGAAGCGCATCCGGTGGGGTTCCGCTGGGCGATGGAAGCCAAAATTCATAACGGCGCCAAGCTCATCGTTATCGATCCGCGCTTTACGCGTACGGCGTCGGTGGCTGATTTCTATACCCCGATTCGTTCCGGTACCGACATTACCTTCCTGTCGGGCGTGATCCTGTATCTGCTGAATAACGAAAAATTCAACCGTGAATACACCGAAGCCTACACCAACGCCAGCCTGATCGTGCGTGAGGACTATAGCTTCGACGACGGGCTGTTCAGCGGCTATAACGCAGAAAAACGTCAGTACGACAAAACCAGCTGGAACTATGAGCTGGACGAAAACGGCTTCGCCAAACGCGATACTACGCTGCAACATCCGCGCTGCGTCTGGAACCTGCTGAAGCAGCATGTTTCCCGTTATACCCCGGATGTGGTCGAAAACATCTGCGGTACGCCGAAGGCCGACTTCCTCAAAGTCTGTGAATACATTGCTGAAACCAGCGCGCCGGATAAGACCGCATCGTTCCTGTACGCTCTCGGCTGGACCCAGCACTCCATCGGTGCGCAGAATATCCGCACCATGGCGATGATCCAGCTGCTGCTCGGTAACATGGGGATGGCGGGCGGCGGCGTCAACGCCCTGCGCGGCCACTCCAATATCCAGGGCCTGACCGACCTCGGCCTGCTCTCCACCAGCCTGCCAGGCTACATGTCGCTGCCGAACGAAAAACAGGCCGACCTGCAGACCTACCTGACGGCTAACACGCCGAAGCCGCTGCTGAAAGACCAGGTCAACTACTGGGGCAACTATCCGAAGTTCTTCGTCTCCATGATGAAAGCCTTCTTCGGCGACAAAGCCACCGCGGAAAACAGCTGGGGCTATGACTGGCTGCCGAAGTGGGATAAGAGCTACGACGTTCTGCAGTACTTCGAGATGATGAATCAGGGCAAAGTGAATGGCTATATTTGCCAGGGCTTTAACCCGGTCGCCTCGTTCCCGAATAAAAACAAGGTCGTCGCTTCCCTGTCGAAGCTGAAGTTCCTCGTGACTATCGACCCGCTCAATACCGAAACGTCCACCTTCTGGCAAAACCATGGTGAGTCGAACGATGTCGATCCGGCGAAAATCCAGACCGAAGTGTTCCGTCTGCCCTCCACCTGCTTCGCCGAAGAGAATGGGTCTATCGTCAACTCCGGCCGCTGGCTGCAGTGGCACTGGAAAGGCGCGGACGCCCCGGGGATCGCCGTCACCGATGGTGAAATTCTCGCCGGTATCTTCACTCGCCTGCGTAAGATGTATGCCGAAGAGGGTGGCCCGGCGCCGGAGCCGGTGCTCAACATGACGTGGAACTACTCCACGCCACACGAGCCGGCATCGGAAGAAGTGGCGATGGAAAGCAACGGTAAAGCGCTGGCGGATATCACCGACCCGGCAACCGGCGCGGTGATCGTCAAGAAAGGCCAACAGCTGAGCTCCTTTGCGCAGCTGCGAGATGATGGCACCACCTCCAGCGGCTGCTGGATCTTCGCCGGGAGCTGGACGCCGGAAGGTAACCAGATGGCGCGCCGCGATAACGCCGATCCATCCGGTCTCGGCAATACCCTGGGCTGGGCCTGGGCCTGGCCGCTCAACCGCCGCATCCTGTATAACCGCGCCTCCGCGGACCCGCAGGGTAAACCGTGGGATCCGAAGCGTCAGTTGCTGAAATGGGACGGCGCCAAATGGGGCGGCGTGGATATTCCGGACTACAGCGCCGCCGCGCCTGGCAGCGACGTCGGTCCGTTTATCATGCAGCCGGAAGGGATGGGCCGTCTGTTCGCTATCGACAAGATGGCGGAAGGACCTTTCCCGGAACACTACGAGCCGTTTGAAACGCCGCTCGGAACCAACCCGCTGCACCCGAACGTGGTCTCTAACCCGGCCGCTCGCGTCTTCAAAGGCGATCTCGAGCAGATGGGTAAGGCCGAGAAGTTCCCGTACGTCGGCACCACTTACCGTCTAACCGAGCACTTCCACTACTGGACCAAGCATGCGCTACTTAACGCCATCGCCCAGCCGGAACAGTTCGTGGAGATCGGGGAAAAACTGGCGAATAAGCTCGGCATCGGCCACGGCGATACCGTGAAAGTTTCCTCCAACCGCGGCTATATCAAAGCCAAGGCGGTGGTGACCAAACGTATTCGCACGCTGAAAGTTGACGGTAAGGATATCGATACCATCGGCATTCCTATTCACTGGGGCTATGAGGGCGTGGCGAAAAAAGGCTTTATTGCCAATACCCTGACGCCGTTCGTCGGTGATGCGAATACGCAGACGCCGGAGTTCAAAGCTTTCCTTGTGAACGTGGAAAAGGTGTAACGGAGACGACTTATGGCTTACCAATCGCAAGATATTATTCGTCGTTCCGCGACTAACGGTTTCACCCCCGCGCCTCAGGCGCGGGACCACCAGCAGGAGGTGGCGAAGCTTATCGACGTCACCACCTGTATCGGCTGCAAAGCCTGTCAGGTGGCCTGCTCCGAATGGAACGATATTCGTGATGAAGTCGGTCACAATGTCGGGGTGTATGACAACCCGGCGGACCTGACCGCCAAGTCATGGACGGTCATGCGCTTCTCGGAGGTGGAACAAAACGACAAGCTGGAATGGCTCATCCGCAAGGATGGCTGCATGCACTGCGCGGACCCGGGCTGCCTGAAGGCCTGCCCGTCAGAAGGCGCGATCATTCAGTACGCCAACGGTATTGTCGACTTCCAGTCCGAGCAGTGCATCGGCTGCGGCTACTGTATCGCCGGCTGTCCGTTCGATGTACCGCGTCTGAACCCGGAAGACAACCGCGTCTACAAATGTACCCTGTGCGTAGACCGCGTGACCGTCGGCCAGGAACCAGCCTGTGTGAAAACCTGCCCGACCGGCGCAATCCACTTTGGCTCCAAAGAGGATATGAAAACGCTGGCCGGCGAACGCGTGGCTGAGCTGAAAACCCGCGGTTATGACAATGCGGGCCTGTACGATCCGGCCGGCGTCGGTGGCACCCACGTCATGTACGTGCTGCACCATGCCGACAAGCCGAATCTGTACCACGGCCTGCCGGAAAACCCGGAGATCAGCCAGACCGTCAAGTTCTGGAAAGGCATCTGGAAACCGCTGGCGGCCGTCG
Source organism: Klebsiella sp. 64 (assembly GCF_018223915.1). Taxonomy (NCBI): domain Bacteria; kingdom Pseudomonadati; phylum Pseudomonadota; class Gammaproteobacteria; order Enterobacterales; family Enterobacteriaceae; genus Klebsiella; species Klebsiella sp. 64. The sequence goes on along the minus strand of NZ_JAGRQZ010000011.1, from coordinate 24,214 downwards.
GCTTCGCCGCGACCTTCGCAGCCAGTATCTTCCACTACGTCGGCGTCGGTCCGAACCGCGCGGAAGAGGAAGAGGACAATCTGCATGAAGAGAAAGACGAGGTGCGCAAATGAAAAGACGTGACACCATCGTGCGCTACACGGCGCCGGAACGCATCAACCACTGGGTCACCGCCTTCTGCTTCGTCCTGGCGGCGGTGAGCGGGTTAGGCTTTTTCTTCCCGTCCTTTAACTGGCTGATGCATATCCTCGGCACGCCGCAGCTGGCGCGAATTCTCCACCCGTTCGTCGGGGTAGTGATGTTCGCGTCGTTTATCATCATGTTTTTCCGTTACTGGCATCACAACCTAATCAATCGGGATGATATCTTTTGGGCGAAGAATATTCGTAAGATCGTCGTCAACGAGGAGGTGGGCGATACCGGGCGCTATAACTTCGGCCAGAAATGCGTATTCTGGGCGGCGATTATCTTCCTGGTACTGCTGCTGGTGAGCGGTGTGATCATCTGGCGTCCGTATTTTGCGCCGGCTTTCTCAATCCCGGTGATCCGATTTGCGCTGATGCTGCATTCATTTGCCGCAGTGGCGTTAATTGTGGTTATCATGGTGCATATCTACGCCGCCCTCTGGGTGAAAGGCACCATTACCGCGATGGTGGAAGGCTGGGTTACCAAAACGTGGGCGAAGAAACATCACCCGCGCTGGTACCGAGAGGTCCGCCAGAAACAGGAAAAGTCATCTGAATGAGTATTCGCATAATCCCGCAAGACGAGCTGGGTTCGAGCGAGAAACGCACGGCGGAAGCAATTCCGCCGTTACTGTTCCCCAGGCTGAAAAATCTGTATAACCGCCGCGCTGAACGCTTGCGCGAGCTGGCCGCTAATAACCCGCTAGGCGATTACCTGCGCTTTGCCGCGCTGATTGCCCATGCCCAGGAAGTAGTGCTGTACGACCATCCGCTGCAGATGGATCTCACCGCCCGCATTAAAGCGGCCAGCGAACAGGGCAAGCCGCCGCTGGATATCCACGTCCTGCCGCGCGACAAGCACTGGCACAAGCTGTTGCACTCGCTGATTGCCGAGCTGAAGCCGGAGATGAGCGGCCCGGCGCTGGCGGTCATTGAGAATCTGGAAAAAGCCTCTGAGCAGGAGCTGGAGCAGATGGCCAGCGCGCTGTTTGTTTCCGATTTCGCCTCCGTCAGTAGCGACAAAGCGCCGTTTATCTGGGCTGCGCTGTCGCTCTACTGGGCGCAGATGGCCAGTCTGATCCCAGGAAAAGCGCGCGCCGAATACGGCGAACAGCGCCAGTTCTGCCCGGTGTGCGGCTCGATGCCGGTCTCCAGCATCGTGCAAATCGGCACCACTCAGGGGCTGCGCTATCTGCACTGCAACCTGTGCGAAACTGAGTGGCACGTAGTACGCGTCAAGTGCAGCAACTGCGAGCAGAGCCGCGACCTGCACTACTGGTCGCTGGACAACGAGCAGGCGGCGGTGAAAGCCGAAAGCTGCGGCGACTGCGGAACCTACCTGAAGATTATGTATCAGGAAAAGGATCCGAAAGTCGAAGCCGTCGCCGACGATTTGGCCTCCCTGGTGCTCGACGCCCGCATGGAACAGGAGGGCTTCGCCAGAAGCTCAATTAACCCGTTCATGTTCCCCGGCGAAGGGGAGTAAGTTCTGCAGTATGATTTCGGGCGGCTCTTGTCGCCCGTTTTCCTTCTTGTGACACGAACGTGCGCAGGGATTATTCACACGCGTCACTGACCGTTATCAGAGGCCAACCTTTGGCTGGAGATATTCGTTTCAGACGAGTTTATCGCTCACTTGTCGTCCTCCTGTCACTCGAATTATTCAGGGTGGATTTCGTACGGCGTGACTACGCCAGGAATACCGGCAAAATCCTTCGTATTCCGCGTAATTAGTTCCAGACGATGGAGTTGCGCCGTCGCCAGAATGATGGCATCCGGCAGCTTAAGCTTATACTCCTGCCGCAGCGCAACGCTTCGCTCTGCAATATCCTGTGAGATGTTAATGATATTAAAGGTGCTCAGCGCCATTCGCGTGCGCTGCTCCTGGTGATATTTTTTAGCGCCAACCATCACCTCCATCCAGGTAATCAGACTGATCGCATTCTGCGGTGGCCAGGCCTCCAGCGCCTGTTTGGCTTCGCGACGCCCGCTAAATAAATCAATAAGAATATTGGTATCAAAAAGCGCAGATCCGGAGGTCATTACCACTCCTTGCGTAGCTGACGTTGATATTCCATGCCGTCTTCTTCGCAGTCTTGCCACAGACCCAGCGCACTGGAGATGGTATCTTTAGCTCGATCTTGTTTCTCCAGATATTGTTCAACCGCTTCACGTAACAGTTCCGCTCGCGGAATGTTACGCTGCACTTTGAGGTCATCGAGACGTTGAATGACATCGTCTGATAAATCGAGAAGAATTCTGCCCATATCCCTTTCAGCCATCATGCTCATATATACCTCAAGTATATCACCAGTGATGAAGTTATGAGCAATCTAGAGCTTTTGGAATCGGAAACAAACAGGATTTTGTCAGGTAAACTCTTTTTTGCGAGCCGCTTTCCATAATGCACAGGCGACCTCAACAGGCCTGTCTTTTCGCCATAATCCAGGCTATAACACTGGATATTAAAACAGTATAAGGAACTTCATATGGCGCTGGAAAAAGGGATTGCTTCGCTGGTTGAGGCATTTATTGCGGCAGGTCGTCCGTCATCACGCGATCAGCATATTGATGATCGGAGGGCCGGCTATATCGCCAGTGCGGTACTCGCCGGGGAGACGGAAACGCGAGTGCGGGTGGAGGATATCACCCTGGAGGGTATGCACTTCCGCGTCGTTTCACCGCCCACTGCCGACGGCCTGCTACCCACGCTTATCTACTACCACGGCGGCTGTTTTGTCAGCGGCGGCTTTGCCACCCATGACAATCAATTGCGCCAGCTTGCCTGGTTCAGTGGGTGCCGGGTGATCGCCGTGCAGTATCGTCTGGCCCCGGAGTACCCTTTTCCGGCGGCGCACGATGATGCAGAACGAGGTGCCATGATTATCCACCGGCACGCAAAACAGCTTGGCGTGGATGCTTCGCGCATCACCCTGGCCGGCGACAGCGCCGGCGGGCATCTCGCCCTGGTCACGGCTCTGCGCCTGAAAGCGGCGGGAACATGGCAGCCTGCACAGCTTATCCTGATTTACCCGATGCTCGACGCTACCGCCAGCATGGCAAGCTACGCCAGCAACGGCGAGGATTACATCATTACCCGAGACACGCTGCTTAGCGGCTACGAAATGTATTTAGCGGCCACACCCGCTACCCATCCGGATGCCAGTCCGCTGTGGCGCGAAGATTTTCACGGTCTGCCACCGGTCCACATCCTGACGGCGGAGTTCGATCCTTTACGTGATGAGGGCGAAGTGCTGTACCGAAGGCTGACGGAGCAAGGGGTGGAGAGTTCCTGTCAGCGCTATCTGGGGGTGATCCACGGCTTCTTTCAGCTGGGAGGCGTCAGCAACGCCGCGCGTGATGCCATGCGGGATATCGCCTGGCGTGTGGCATCGCCAGGACGATAACTGCCGCAGACGCTTACTCTTCCTCGTTGCCGCCCTCTTCGTACGAGCCAAAGGGCTTCGCCGGCAGCACGATGTAGATCCCCTCGAAAACGGCGCCCTGTTTATCGTCGCCAAAAAGCTCCACCTGCATTTGCACGCGGGCTTTACGCCCGCGCGCCAGTCGGTCGAGATCGCCGCTCAGAGAACCGAGGTCGGCGATGGCGCTGGGGCGGCCGCTAATAGGCTGGCTGTAGCGGATATGCGCATCCGCCAGAATAATGGTGCCTCCCAGGTGCCGCTCGCGCAGCATCAGCCAGATAAGCCCCCATCCGGTTAAGGTAGCGAGCGAAAACAGGCTGCCGGCGAACAGCGTATGGTGCGGATTCTGGTTCCCCGCCTCCGGCATGGTGGTAATAAATTTCTGCCCGGTGTACTGCTGAATACGTACGCCCATTTTTTCACTCAGCGGAATATGCTGATACCACGCCTGCTGGAGCTGTGCGCACCAGTCGCCGCGGTGCAAAATATCGTCCAGCGACGCGACCGGTTTGATCATCAGAAAATGACGGATCGGCGTGGTGGTCGGGGTGGTGATCTCACCCTGATTGACAAATCCGAGCTTGGCGAAAAATTCCACCGCATCTTCGCGCGCGCTGCAGGTAACCCGCTTAACCCCTTCCTGACGCGCGACGGACTCCAGGGTCATCGCCATCAGCGTACCCAGCCCTTTATCCTGCACCGAGGGATGCACAGCCATAAAGCGGATGGAGGCTTCATTCTCCGCATTGATATATAGCCGGCCGACGGCAACCAGGTTGCCCTCTTCATCCACTACCATCTGATGATGCGCCATCGCATCCCAGGCGTCACGTTCCGATCCCTTAGGCTGATGCAGCGGCTTACGCAGCATCTCCCAGCGGAACTGGTAGTAGCTCTCTAACTCTTCTGCTGTTTGCGGTACACGAAGGTGATACATAGTCGTACTCTCTTTTGTTACCCGCAGCCTGCCCGGAAGCTGGGTCATACCTGCAACCAAAAGGTCACGGGACCATCATTGACCAAAGAAACCTGCATATCCGCAGCGAATCTTCCGGTCTGGGTGTGCATTTCCTGCTGGCGACAGCGGGCGACGAAATACTCATACAGCGCCTCAGCGCGGTCAGGGGCAGCGCCTTTCGAGAAGCTCGGTCGCATCCCCCGCTCGGTATCGGCCGCCAGCGTAAATTGCGAAACCACCAGCACGCTGCCGCCCGCCTGCTGGACATTCAGGTTCATTTTCCCTTCCGCATCGCTGAAGATGCGGTAGCCCAGCACGCGTTCACAAAGGCGATTCGCCTTTTGTTCATCATCGTCTTTCTCGACGCCCAGCAGCACCAGAAGCCCCGGGCCAATTTCGCCCGTCACCTCGTCCGCCACGGTAACGCTTGCACGGGATACGCGTTGAATTAATGCAATCATGGTTGTTCTGTTTCTTCTGTTTTAAGTTTGCGGTATTCACCGAGAGTGACAGTAATTTCAGCGCCAAGCAAGACGATACACCAGGTCCAGTACACCCAGACGAACAAAATCGGCACCACCGAAATCACGCCATAAATTAGCTGATAGGACGGAAAGGTGGTGATATAGAGGGCAAACGCCTTTTTACCTGCCTCAAACAGCAGCGCCGCCACCAGCGCCCCGATCACCGCGTCGCGGTTACGTACCTGGGTAGTCGGTACAATACTATAGAGCAGCCAGAACGCTGCCCAGGAGAGGATCAGCGGAAATAGGCGGAGCAGATTATCAATTACGCCGTCCAGGTCGCTTGCCCAGCGCAGCGACAGCAGATAGGAACTGATCGCCAGGCTGGCGCCCGCCAGCAGCGGGCCGAGGGTCAGGATCATCCAGTAAACGGCAAAGGAATAAACTTTGGGGCGGCTGCGCGTGCTGCGCCAGATGGTGTTTAGCGCGCTGTCGATCGAGTACATCAGCAGCAGCGAGGTGACGATCAGGCCAAAGGCGCCTACGGCGGTCATGCGGCTGGAGTTGGCCACGAACTGCTCGATATATCCCTGGATTACATCCCCGGTCGCCGGAATAAAATTGGCGAAGATAAAATGACGGATCTGCACGCTGACTTCGGAGAACATAGGAAAGGCCGCAAACAGCGCGAACACGACGGCAATCAGCGGCACCAGGGACAGTAATGACACATAGGCGAGGTTCCCCGCCAGAGTGGTCATATGGTCTTCATCAATGCGCCGCCACAGCAGCTTTAGCCACGCCAGCAGCGGCCGGGTATGGTGGAGTAATTTTTGATGAACGGTTTTTAGCATAGCTGTTTCGCGAAATAGTCAGGGATGGTCTCCTTACCAGTCACCAGGATACTGGTGATCCCCAACCGGTTGGCCCCTGCTATATTATCGACGTTATCATCAAAAAAGACCGTATCTGCGGCGGAAAACCCCTCTTCTTCCAGTACTCGAAGATAAATTTGCGCTTCAGGCTTACGCAATCCCATCTCCTGCGACAGATAAATGCGATCGGCGGCCGCGCGCACTTCCGGGTATTCATCGGGCCAGAACGTGGTGTGCAGACGATTGGTATTGGAGAGCACCACCACCCGATGCCCCTGGGCACGAAGTTTATGCATGATGGTAATCACCTCCGGGCGCAGCGCGACAAACACCGCCTGCCAGCCGTGAGCAAACTGTTCATAGCTGAGGGGCATATTCATTTCATGGCACATGGCGGCGGCAAAGTCTTCATCGCTGAGCTCGCCGCGCTCATGCTGATGGAAAGCCTCACCCATGGTGAAATGCTGCTTCAGCGTCGCCAGCGGGATGCGGGTTAAATCGCTCCAGGCTCCCAATACCCGGTTGAAGTCAATGTCGACAATCACATTACCTAAATCAAAGATATAGAGCATTTTTGTCTCCTTCCGCGCCGTGGAAAATTAACTTTAGCGGGAAAGGCTGGATTTGACTATTGGCGTGTGATGCAGGAATGAAAAAAAGAAACCCCGCCGGAGAGGCGGGGTTTAGCGAACAACAAGAAGAAAAAATTACTCTTCTTTTGCACCGCGCATCGCGCGTTTACGGTCGTTCTCGGTCAGGTGACGTTTACGGATACGGATAGAGGTCGGAGTAACTTCTACCAGTTCGTCGTCATCGATGAACTCCAGAGCCTGCTCCAGGGTCATCTTAACCGGCGGAACCAGAACCGTGGCTTCGTCAGTACCAGACGCACGCATGTTGGTCAGTTTCTTACCGGTCAGGCAGTTTACCGTCAGGTCGTTGGAACGGCTGTGAATACCGATGATCTGGCCTTCGTAAACTTCAGCGCCGTGGCCGAGGAACAGCTTACCGCGATCCTGCAGACCGAACAGCGCGAACGCTACCGCTTTACCCTGACCGTTGGAGATCAGTACGCCGTTGTTACGCTGGCCCACTTCGCCCGGACGAACGTCGTCGTAGTGGCTGAAGGTGGAGTACAGCAGACCGGTACCGGAGGTCATGGTCATGAACTCTGAACGGAAGCCGATCAGACCGCGGCTTGGGATCACGTAGTCGAGACGTACGCGGCCTTTACCGTCCGGATTCATGTTTTTCAGGTCGCCTTTACGCTCGCCCAGCGCCTGCATGACAGAACCCTGATGCTGCTCTTCGACGTCCAGCGTCACGTTCTCGAACGGCTCTTGTTTACGGCCGTCGATTTCGCGGAAGATAACTTTCGGACGGGAAACCGCCATCTCGAAACCTTCACGACGCATGTTTTCAATCAGAACGGACAGGTGCAGTTCACCACGGCCGGAAACGCGGAACGCATCAGCGTCTTCGGTTTCTTCAACGCGCAGCGCCACGTTGTGCACCAGCTCTTTATTCAGACGGTCCAGGATCTGGCGAGAGGTAACGAACTTACCTTCTTTACCGCAGAACGGAGAGGTGTTGACGTTGAAGAACATGGAAACGGTCGGCTCATCAACGGACAGGGCCGGCAGCGCTTCGACATTCTGCGGGTCGCAGATGGTGTCGGAGATGTTCAGCTCGCCCAGACCGGTGATCGCGATGATGTCGCCAGCTTCAGCTACGTCGCTCTCAATTCGCTCCAGACCCAGGTGAGTCAGCACTTTACCGACTTTACCGTTACGGGTTTTGCCTTCGCTATCGATGATAGTGACCTGCTGGTTCGGCTTCACTTTACCGCGCTTGATGCGGCCGATGCCGATAACACCAACGTAGTTGTTGTAGTCCAGCTGGGAGATCTGCATCTGCAGCGGACCGTCAAGATCAACGTCCGGCGCCGGCACGCGATCGACAATCGCCTGGTACAGCGGGGTCATGTCGTCAGCCATGTCTTCGTGATCCAGACCCGCGATACCGTTCAGCGCGGACGCGTAAACGATCGGGAAGTCCAGCTGTTCGTCGGTCGCATCGAGGTTAACGAACAGGTCGAACACCTGATCGACAACCCAGTCCGGACGCGCGCCCGGGCGGTCAACTTTGTTGATGACCACGATCGGCTTCAGACCGTGGGCAAAAGCTTTTTTGGTCACGAAGCGCGTTTGCGGCATCGGGCCATCAAAGGCATCTACCACCAGCAGCACAGAGTCAACCATGGACATAACACGCTCAACTTCACCTCCGAAGTCGGCGTGCCCTGGGGTATCAACGATGTTGATACGGTAATCATTCCATTTGATTGCGGTGTTTTTCGCGAGGATGGTAATCCCACGCTCTTTCTCCAAATCGTTGGAGTCCATCACACGTTCTTGTGCTTCAGTACGTGCGTCGAACGTACCGGATTGCTGTAGCAGCTTGTCAACCAGGGTAGTTTTACCATGGTCAACGTGCGCGATGATGGCGATATTACGCAGATTTTCGATCACAACTTTGCCTCAGGCATTAGAAATAGCGCGTTATTGTACACGTATTAAGCGAAGGACTGAACAGGATCACAAACATCCTCCGCAAACAAGTATTGCAGAGTTTCTTTGTGACCGCTTTCACGGAGCGATAAAAGGGCACCGTAACAAAAATTGCACCAAAATGGTGCTCAATGTTCACACTGAAGCACTATTTTGGTGCATTATCTCCATCATGGTGCAGTCCTTTTGCACTATGGTGCGCATGATACAGCGTTTTATAGGGCATTTAAAAGTTGGCACAGATTTCGCTTTATATTTTTTAAGGCAACAACGCCACTTTTAAGCAGTATGAAGTTTTCGTTACCACGACGACAATGACCAATCCGGGAGAGTTTAAGTATGTCCGCTGAACACGTTTTGACGATGCTGAACGAGCACGAAGTGAAGTTTGTCGATCTGCGCTTCACCGATACCAAAGGTAAAGAACAGCACGTCACGATTCCGTCTCATCAGGTAAATGCCGAATTCTTCGAAGAAGGCAAAATGTTTGATGGCTCCTCGATTGGTGGCTGGAAAGGTATCAACGAATCTGACATGGTCCTGATGCCGGACGCGTCCACCGCGGTCATTGACCCGTTCTACGAAGAACCGACCCTGATCATCCGCTGCGATATCCTCGAGCCAGGCACCCTGCAGGGCTATGACCGTGACCCGCGCTCCATCGCGAAACGCGCTGAAGAGTACCTGCGCGCCACCGGCATCGCTGATACCGTCCTGTTCGGGCCAGAACCAGAATTCTTCCTGTTCGACGACATCCGTTTTGGCGCCTCTATCTCGGGCTCCCATGTCGCGATCGATGACATTGAAGGTGCGTGGAACTCCTCCACCAAATACGAAGGCGGTAACAAAGGTCACCGTCCGGGCGTGAAAGGGGGTTACTTCCCGGTTCCGCCAGTAGACTCTTCTCAGGACATCCGTTCCACCATGTGTATGATCATGGAAGAGATGGGTCTGGTTGTTGAAGCCCATCACCATGAAGTAGCAACCGCAGGTCAGAACGAAGTGGCAACCCGCTTCAATACCATGACCAAAAAAGCGGATGAAATTCAGATTTACAAATACGTTGTTCACAACGTCGCTCACCGCTTTGGTAAAACCGCGACCTTTATGCCGAAACCGATGTTCGGCGACAACGGCTCCGGCATGCACTGCCATATGTCTCTGGCGAAAAACGGTACCAACCTGTTCTCCGGCGACAAATACGCCGGTCTGTCTGAGCAGGCGCTGTTCTACATCGGCGGCGTAATCAAACACGCTAAAGCCATCAACGCCCTGGCGAACCCGACCACCAACTCCTACAAGCGTCTGGTCCCGGGTTACGAAGCGCCGGTTATGCTGGCTTACTCTGCCCGTAACCGCTCTGCCTCTATCCGTATTCCGGTGGTGACCTCTCCGAAAGCGCGTCGTATCGAAGTGCGCTTCCCGGACCCGGCTGCCAACCCGTACCTGTGCTTTGCGGCGCTGCTGATGGCTGGCCTTGATGGTATCAAGAACAAAATCCATCCGGGCGAAGCAATGGATAAAAACCTGTATGACCTGCCGCCGGAAGAAGCGAAAGAGATCCCGCAGGTTGCCGGTTCTCTGGAAGAAGCCCTGCAGGCCCTGGATGCTGACCGCGAGTTCCTGACCGCTGGCGGCGTGTTCACCAATGACGCTATCGATGCCTACATCGCCCTGCGTATGGAAGAGAACGACCGCGTACGCATGACTCCGCATCCGGTTGAGTTCGAACTGTACTACAGCGTCTAATTTTGCTGTAAATCCAGGGTATGTCGTGTTGTGGCGCGAGATGCCCGGGATATTTTGTTGCCGTGGAAACTTTCAGCCCATCTCAGGATGGGCTTTTTTCTCCACCAACACGCTGATCTCGCGAGCTTTTTACCGATAAAAAGCTATACTGCACTAAATTGGTGCACTCATTTTCAGGAGACTGTCGAATGGCAACAGGCACACTGCCCGATGCTGGGCAGATCCTTAACTCCCTTATCAACAGTATTTTACTGGTCGATGATGACCTGGCGGTGCACTTTGCCAACCCTGCGGCGCAGCAGCTGCTGGCGCAGAGCTCGCGCAAACTGTTTGGCACCCCATTACCTGAGCTGTTGAGCTATTTTTCGTTGAATATCGGGCTGATGCAGGAGAGTCTGCAGGCGGGCCAGGGGTTTACCGATAACGAAGTGACGCTGGTTATCGATGGCCGTTCGCACATCCTGTCGTTGACCGCCCAGCGGCTGCCGGAAGGCTTTATTCTGCTGGAAATGGCGCCGATGGATAATCAGCGCCGCCTGAGCCAGGAGCAGCTGCAGCATGCGCAGCAGGTCGCCGCTCGCGACCTCGTCCGCGGCCTGGCGCATGAGATAAAAAACCCGTTAGGCGGCCTGCGCGGCGCGGCCCAGCTGCTCAGCAAAGCGCTGCCCGACCCGGCGCTAACGGAATATACCAAAGTGATCATTGAGCAGGCCGACCGGCTAAGAAATCTGGTCGACCGCCTGCTCGGACCACAGCATCCGGGCATGCACGTTACCGAAAGCATCCACAAAGTCGCCGAACGGGTAGTTAAACTGGTTTCCATGGAGTTGCCGGACAACGTGAAGTTGATCCGCGATTACGACCCCAGCCTACCAGAGCTACCCCACGACCCGGATCAAATTGAACAGGTGTTGCTGAACATCGTCCGTAATGCGCTGCAGGCGCTGGGGCCGGAAGGGGGCGAAATTATTCTTCGCACCCGCACCGCTTTCCAGCTGACGCTGCACGGGGTGCGTTATCGCCTCGCCGCCCGCATCGACGTTGAAGATAATGGCCCGGGTATTCCGCCCCATCTCCAGGATACGCTGTTCTATCCGATGGTCAGCGGCCGCGAAGGCGGTACCGGCCTGGGCTTATCTATCGCCCGTAGCCTTATCGATCAGCACTCCGGCAAAATTGAATTCACCAGCTGGCCGGGTCATACCGAATTTTCGGTATACCTGCCTATTCGGAAGTAGAGGTGTTTATGCAACGAGGGATAGCCTGGATCGTTGATGACGATAGCTCCATCCGCTGGGTGCTTGAACGCGCGCTCACCGGAGCCGGCTTGAGCTGCACAACGTTCGAAAGCGGCAATGAGGTGCTAGATGCCCTCACCACCAAAACCCCGGATGTACTGCTGTCAGATATCCGTATGCCGGGAATGGATGGTCTGGCGCTGCTCAAACAGATTAAGCAGCGCCATCCAATGCTTCCGGTCATCATAATGACCGCGCATTCCGATCTGGACGCCGCGGTCAGCGCTTATCAGCAGGGCGCTTTTGATTATTTGCCCAAACCTTTTGATATCGATGAAGCCGTCGCCCTCGTCGACCGGGCGATAAGCCACTATCAAGAGCAGCAGCAGCCGCGAAATGCGCCGATAAGTAGCCCAACTGCCGACATCATCGGCGAAGCGCCAGCTATGCAGGATGTCTTTCGCATTATTGGCCGCCTGTCGCGCTCATCCATCAGCGTGCTGATCAATGGCGAATCCGGTACCGGTAAAGAGCTTGTCGCACATGCCCTGCATCGCCATAGTCCACGCTCAAAAGCGCCGTTTATCGCGCTGAATATGGCGGCGATCCCCAAGGACCTGATTGAGTCCGAGCTGTTCGGCCATGAAAAAGGAGCCTTTACCGGCGCCAATACCGTCCGTCAGGGTCGCTTTGAACAGGCTGACGGCGGTACGCTGTTCCTGGATGAAATTGGCGATATGCCGCTTGATGTCCAGACTCGTCTGCTGCGCGTGCTGGCGGATGGTCAGTTTTATCGCGTGGGCGGTTACGCGCCGGTGAAGGTCGATGTGCGGATCATCGCCGCTACCCACCAGAACCTGGAACAGCGCGTGCAGGAGGGGAAATTTCGTGAAGATTTGTTCCACCGCCTGAACGTCATCCGGGTGCATTTACCGCCGCTGCGTGAGCGCCGGGAAGATATTCCACGCCTGGCCCGCCATTTTCTGCAGATAGCCGCCCGCGAGCTCGGCGTTGAAGCCAAACAGCTGCATCCGGAAACGGAGACAGCGCTGACCCGCCTGGCGTGGCCAGGCAACGTCCGTCAGCTGGAAAACACCTGTCGCTGGCTCACCGTCATGGCCGCCGGCCAGGAGGTGCTGACGCAGGATCTGCCGAGCGAACTGTTTGAGACCACGATTCCTGATAGCCCAACGCAGATGCAGCCTGACAGCTGGGCTACGCTGCTGGGTCAGTGGGCCGATCGGGCGTTGCGATCCGGTCATCAAAACCTGCTCTCAGAAGCGCAACCCGAAATGGAGCGCACGCTGCTAACGACCGCCCTGCGCCATACTCAGGGGCACAAGCAGGAGGCTGCGCGCCTGCTGGGATGGGGACGTAATACCCTGACGCGTAAGCTAAAAGAGTTGGGTATGGAGTAGGGTTCAACAGCATGATGAAAAATAGCCGATCGGCGCAAAGTGCTGCTATTTTGTACTTTACTGTTCCGATGAGTTGAGTATGATCGTGCCCGGCATTAGGGGAGAGCATCATGTTTGAATCACTGGTGAGTATGATATCGAGCGGCGCCGCTGCGAGTCACACGCCACAAACGGCAGTCGCTGCCGTGCTGTGCGCTGCGCTGGTCGGGCTGTTCAGCTAATTGTTCCCCCTCTCCTGCGGGAGAGGGGGAAAATATTAAATAACCCGTGAGAACTGCTGCATCCGGGCCTTTTGCCGTAGGTAGGCATCAAAGCACATACAGATGTTGCGGATCAGCAGGCGGCCTTTCGCCGTCACCTGAATGACCTTATCATCCACAGCCACCAGCCCGTCATGCGCCAGCGGCGCCAGCAGCTTCAGATCCTCGGCGAAATAAGACACAAAATCCACGTCCCACTGCGCCTCGACCGCCGCGATATCCAGCTGGAAGTTACAGATCAACGCTTTAATCACGTCGCGACGCAGACAGTCATCGCGAGTTAACGCGATCCCGCGCCACAGGGCGTTCCCTTGCTCTGCTACCTGCTGGTAGTACTGCTTGAGCTCTTTTTGGTTCTGGGCGTAGCTGTCGCCAATCATGCTGATCGCCGAAACGCCCATCCCCAGCAGATCGGTATCGCCCTGAGTGGTGTAGCCCTGGAAATTACGATGCAGTACGCCGTGACGTTGCGCGACCGCTAATTCATCATCGGGACGGGCGAAATGGTCCATGCCGATAAACTGATAGCCTGCCGTCGTCAGCGAGCCGATGGTTTCCTGCAGGATCTCCAGCTTCTGCTCAGCGGAGGGCAGATCGGCATCTTTAATCTTCCGCTGAGCGGCAAAGAGCGTGGGCAGATGCGCATAGTTAAACACGCTCAGGCGGTCAGGATTGAGCTCGGCGACCTTTTGCAGGGTAAAGGCGAAGCTCTCCGGCGTTTGCTTCGGCAGGCCATAAATGAGGTCGATATTGGTCGAGGTAAAACCAATCTCCCGCGCATGGTTGAGCAAATCAAAGATGAACGCTTCGTCCTGCTCACGGTTAACCAGACGCTGAACCTCTTTATTGAAGTCCTGTACGCCCATACTCAGGCGGTTGAAACCCTCAGCGCGTAAATGATCGAGGACATCCAGTTCGATCTCACGCGGATCGACCTCTATGGAGATCTCGGCTTCCGCGCTGAAATGGAAATGGCTGCGCAACAGATCCATCAGGCGACTGATTTGCGCCTTATTGAGATAAGTTGGCGTGCCGCCCCCCCAGTGCAGTTGCTTCACCTGGCGAGTGGCAAACAGCGGCGCGCGGTGGATGATCTCCTGCTCAAGGACATCGAGATATTGATCGGCCTTATGCTGCTGGCGGGTGACTATCTTATTGCAGCCGCAGAAATAACACAGCTTATGGCAAAACGGGATATGCACGTACAGCGACAGGGGACGCTGTGGGTAACGGGCCACAGCGGCATCGAATTCCGCCGCGCCAAATTGCGGTGAAAACTCCAGCGCGGTGGGATACGAGGTATAGCGCGGCCCGGAATAGTTATATTTCTGGATCAGGGCCAGATCCCAGTCGATTATCTGCTCAGACATGCTCACTCCTTCCGATGGTGCCGCCGACGGGTACGCCGTCCCGGCCCCACCGCACCGCGGGTCATGAGCCGGTTGCGCAGCCATTTCTGACGCCGCGACAACCGTCGTAGTTTAACGAATAACCACAGCAGATAACATATAACCAGAAGGATTATAAGGAGTACCGGGAATCCGATGGGATGCAAATGTTAGTTTCCACCCTTCAGCAGACGCATCATATCTTCCTGACGCTCTTCCTCTTCTTCATCTTCATCATCGTAAGAGAGGCCGAGCTGCTGCATCAGCTCATCAATGCGATCCAGTTTGGCGTCCACCCAGCTCTGCTCTTCAGCATTCAGGGTGCCGCCCTCTTCCAGACGTTCCAGCAGCGCGTCCAGGCGCTCATCATTCTCCAGCAACTCCAGCTCAGCCTGCGGTGAAAGCATAGGTTTCTCGCTCTTTGGTTTATGCTGCTTGGGGGCTGGAGCGCTGCTTTCGCTCACGCCCAGCGGGATCGGTTTTTTGCTACCCACGCGCGGATCTTGCGCCTGACGCTGTTTTTTACCCGCTGAAGCCGCATCGCCGCCGTTCGCGCGACTGCCTGCCGCGTGGCCACGATGTTTCTTCTGCCGTTTGCGATCGCGAGCTTCCTGATTTAACTCTTCACGCGACTTGCGGCCGGATTTGCCACGGGTGGCGGATGTCGGTTTTTTCATGATGTGTAATCTTCAGACAGTAGTATTCAGTATAGAATTGAGGCGGAATCTAGCAGAAAGCAAGCAAAGAAAAAAGGCGACAGATTACTCTGTCGCCTTTTTCCTCACTGACCACCCTTAACGGGCGCTTCTTTCCCTGTTCGCTAACGACTCACCCTGTCTTTCCCTTAGCGTCCAACGGTCCCTGTTTCTTCCTTTTCCCTGTAAAACGTCTCCAAGACGCGCGTCATCCTGACTATCCTGTGGTCTTCGCCTCCTGGCGCTTCCTGACTCCTCGTCCTGAGTCCTAATCCTTTCAGCATCCCCGCCGTTGTGTATTACTTTACCTTGTTGACAAAAATCGACAACCAGTCTGGCAGTTAAAAATCTATTTTCAGAATTCTCTATTTCTATAATTGATTAATTTTCAATATTTTAAATATGTTTTGTCTTATTTTCCTCAGGTATGTCCTATACAAAGAATAGTCAATGTCTCACAAACCATATGGTTTTTACTTACAGGAACGGCGTGCGGTAAAAACAGCCTTTTTCTGCTGTTCAGGTATAATCCCTGCCATAGCCTGTTTTAACGGAGACGACCGTCTTGACCAACTGGAATTATCAACTGACGCACTTTGTCACTAGCGCGCCAGATATCCGCCATCTTCCTGCCGATACCGGTATTGAAGTGGCGTTCGCCGGCCGCTCCAACGCGGGAAAATCCAGCGCGCTGAATACGCTGACTAATCAGAAGAACCTGGCGCGTACCTCCAAAACCCCGGGGCGTACGCAGCTGATTAACCTGTTCGAAGTCGCTGAGGGCAAGCGCCTTGTCGACCTGCCCGGCTATGGTTATGCGCAAGTACCCGAAGAGATGAAGATCAAGTGGCAGCGCGCGCTGGGGGAATACCTGGAAAAACGTCTGTGCCTGAAGGGTCTCGTGGTGCTGATGGACATACGTCATCCGCTTAAAGATCTCGATCAGCAGATGATCGAATGGGCGGTAGAGAGCGATATTCAGGTGCTGGTACTGCTCACCAAAGCCGATAAGCTCGCCAGCGGCGCGCGTAAAGCGCAAGTGAATATGGTGCGTGAAGCGGTACTGGCCTTCAATGGCGATGTCCAGGTTGAACCCTTCTCTTCGCTGAAAAAATCTGGCGTCGATAAGCTGCGACAGAAGCTGGATAGCTGGTTTAACGAAATCCCGCCGCAAGAAGCCGTCGAAGACGCCGAGTAACCCCCGCTTTTTCCGGATAACGGCGCGTAGCGCCCTATCCGGACGTTCATACTACGTTGTTTTCACAGCGTAAAACTTTTCTTTCGCGCAATAAAAAACGCCCCGGTCATAAATGACCGGGGCGGCTAAAATATTCAGCCAAATCCGATTACGTGAAGTAAAAGGTCTGAAAGATAGAACATCTTACCTCTGTACCCTACGCGAATAACTTTACTCTTCTTTCGCTCACGGATAAAGCATTTTTTGTAGTTTTTTTTCACTATGTACATAGCAAATTCAAATGATCCTCACAAAACTCTATAAGTTATGTTGCTTACTTACAGAAAATCGCGTTGCGCTTTGTATACTTAGTGCGCTTGATCCCAGTTTTCGCCGCTGCCCACTTCCACCAGCAACGGTACCGCCAGCGTAGTACTGTTCTCCATCAGTTCGTGGATTTTTTTCGATACGGCATCGAGCTCATCCTTATGCACTTCAAAGACCAGTTCATCGTGAACCTGCATGATCATCCGCACGCGAGGTTTCTCGCTCCGCAGCCATTCATCAACGGCAATCATCGCCCGCTTGATAATATCCGCAGCCGTCCCCTGCATCGGGGCGTTAATCGCCGCACGCTCCGCGCCGGCACGACGAGCGCCATTGCTGGACTTGATATCCGGCAAATAGAGTCGACGGCCATCCAGCGTTTCAACATACCCTTGCTCCTTCGCCTGTGCGCGGGTGCGCTCCATATACTCCAGGACGCCCGGATAACGTTCGAAATAAAGATCCATGTACTTCTGCGCTTCTTTACGCGGGATGTTCAGCTGGCGGGCCAGGCCAAAGGCGCTCATGCCGTAGATCAGACCGAAGTTGATGGCTTTCGCACTGCGCCTCTGTTCGCTGCTGACGCTGTCCAGCGGTAAGCCAAATACTTCAGCCGCCGTCGCCCGGTGAATATCCTTCCCTTCCGCGAAGGCGGTCAGCAGGCCTTTATCCCGCGACAGGTGCGCCATAATGCGCAGCTCGATTTGCGAGTAGTCCGCCGAGACAATGACGTAATCTTCCGGCGCGATAAACGCCTGGCGAATACGGCGCCCTTCTTCGTTACGCACCGGAATGTTTTGCAGGTTTGGATCGGTAGACGACAAACGGCCGGTGGCGGTGACCGCCTGATGATAGGAGGTATGCACGCGGCCCGTTTTGGGGTTAATCATCAGCGGCAGCTTATCGGTATAGGTCGACTTCAGCTTCGCCAGCCCACGATACTCCAGAATCACTTTCGGCAACGGATAATCGAGCGCCAGCTCTTCCAGCACCTCTTCAGAGGTGGACGGCGCACCGCCCGGCGTCTTCTTCAGCGGCTTGATACCCTGTTTTTCAAACA
Organism: Klebsiella sp. 64; assembly: GCF_018223915.1. Lineage (NCBI taxonomy): Bacteria > Pseudomonadati > Pseudomonadota > Gammaproteobacteria > Enterobacterales > Enterobacteriaceae > Klebsiella > Klebsiella sp. 64. The sequence goes on along the minus strand of NZ_JAGRQZ010000011.1, from coordinate 6,425 downwards.
GGATCGTTTGCAGCTGTTTGGTGGAGGAGAGATTAAACGCTTCCCCGGCGATCTCATGTGCTCGCTGCTCCAGCTCAACCAGGCGCTGGGCAATTTCCTGCGAGTGCGCATGCAGCACGGCGGGGTCGATTTTAACGCCGTTGCGCTCAACGCGAGACAGCACCGGCACCAGCGGCATTTCAATGTGCTGGAAGATATTCAGCGGGCCTTCATGCTGCTGTAGCTTCGGCCACATCTTCAGATGCAGCTGGAGCGTAACGTCGGCATCTTCCGCCGCGTAGCGACCAGCCTCTTCCAGCGCAATCTGGTTAAAGGTGAGCTGATTCTTACCCTTGCCAGCGATCTCTTCGAAGGTAATGGTTTTATGTTTCAGCCAGCGGTCGGAAAGACTGTCCATATCGTGGCGGCCCGCCACGCTGTCGAGAATGTAAGACTCGAGCATGGTATCGAACGCAATCCCGCGCAGCTCAATGTCGTAATTAGCCAAAATGCCGCGATCGTATTTGAGATTTTGCCCGACCTTGAGCACCTTCTCATCCTCCAGCAGCGGTTTAAGCAGCGTCAGCACGCGCTCGCGCGGGATCTGATCCGGCGCATCAAGGTAATCATGCGCTACCGGGACATAGGCGGCCACGCCCGGCTCAACAGCGAATGAAAGACCAACCATGTTGGCGGAGATGTTATCCAGGCTGTCGGTTTCCGTATCAAAGGCAAAGAGCGGCGCCTGCTTCAGCTTATCGATCCAGGTGAGCAGCGTAGCCTCATCAAGGATAGTGACATAATGCTCTGCTGAAAGTGCAGTAGCGGCTTCAACCTCTTCTTCCGCTTCTGCCGCTGCTGCAGGCGCTGCAGGTTTCGCAGCCGGTTTGCCCCCCTTAGCCTGCAGCCATTTTCCGGCCTCAACGTCGGTAGTCCAGCGCTTAAACTCATACTGTCTGAACAGCGCCAGCAGATCGTCTGCCGCCGGCGGCTGCACCTCCAGCTCTTCACAGGTGAGCTCCAGCTCGACGTCGGTTTTGATGGTCGCCAGCTGATAAGAGAGATAAGCCACGTCCTTGTTCTGCTCGAGCTTCGCCGCCATCGTTTTCGCGCCGCGGAAGCTCAGTTCAGCGATCTTCTCCGGTTCCGCATACAGCGTATCAAGGCCGCCGAGGCCTTGCAGCAGCGCCTGGGCGGTCTTTTCGCCCACGCCCGGCACGCCGGGAATGTTATCCGAGGAGTCGCCCATCAGCGCCAGGAAATCAATAATCAGCTCCGGCGGGACGCCGTACTTAGTAACCACCTCATCCGGTCCGAGGATAGTGTTGGTCATGGTATTGATCAGGGTGATGCCCGGCGTCACCAGCTGGGCCATGTCTTTATCGCCGGTGCTGATCAGGACTGGGCGACCTGCCCTTTCCGCTTCCCGCGCCAGGGTGCCAATCACATCGTCAGCTTCGACGCCCGGGACAGCCATCAGCGGCAGCCCCATCGCTTTCACCATCTTATGCAACGGCTCAATCTGCGCGCGCAGATCGTCCGGCATCGGCGGGCGGTGAGATTTGTAATGCTCGAACAATTCATCACGGAAGGTTTTCCCTTTCGCATCAAAGACCACGACGGCATGAGTCGGTTGATACTGCAGTATCAAACTGCGCAGCATATTCAGTACGCCGTACATAGCCCCGGTGGGCTCCCCTGCGCTGTTAGTCAGCGGCGGAAACGCATGATACGCCCGATAAAGATAGGAGGAGCCGTCAACGAGGATGAGAGGGTTTTCTGGGATCTGAACCATAATTTCCGTGCCTGTTTATCAGATTATGGATAAAGGATGCCACAGACGGGCATGAAATCCTGAATTTTTCCCGCAATTCGCGGAAAAGATTCAACGATCGTCGCGATCGCGCGACAACTTAGCTTGTGGATAACTTTGTGTATAGTTTTACAACGTCAGCTTATCCGCCCCTGAAAATAAATGAATAAATAGTATTATTTACTATTTATCAACCACTTAAAAACAGATCAACGATCCTGGCATTAATTTGATGACCTAATCTTCCATGTGGATAGAAGATCCTTGTTTTTTTCTGTTCTGGTAAGACCCGTCATTTGCCGCGTTTTCTGGTAAAATCAGCCTCTTGCGCAGCTTAAAGGCGCTCTTTGTCAGCCTAACTTTCTGAATAAACTAACTATGTCGAGATTACTCGCTGCGATAACACTTCCGCTGAGTATCGCCTTAACCATCTTAGTCACCATTATCTGCTCTGTACCGATCATCGTCGCCGGGCTGATTAAACTGCTGGTCCCCATTCCAGCGGTATGGCGCTCTATATCCGTTTTTTGCAATTTTATGATGTACTGCTGGTGCGAAGGGCTGGCGCTGCTGTTGCATCTCAATCCCTGGCTAAAATGGGACGTCCAGGGTCTGGAAGGCCTGAACAAAAAGAACTGGTATCTGCTGATCAGCAACCACCACAGCTGGGCAGACATCGTGGTGCTGTGCGTGCTGTTCCGCAAGCATATTCCGATGAATAAGTACTTCCTTAAACAACAGCTGGCGTGGGTACCCTTCATTGGCCTCGCCTGCTGGGCGCTGGATATGCCTTTTATGCGCCGCTACTCGCGCAGCTATCTTATTCGTCACCCGGAGCGCCGCGGTAAAGATGTCGAAACCACCCGCCGTTCGTGTGAAAAATTTCGCGCGCATCCGACGACTATCGTCAATTTTGTGGAAGGCTCGCGTTTTACCGAAGAAAAAAAGCGCGAAACGCGCTCTCCTTACCACAACCTGTTACCGCCGAAAGCCGCTGGTATCGCCATGGCGCTCAACGTACTCGGTTCGCAGTTCGATAAACTGCTGAACGTCACGCTGTGCTACCCGGATAATCATACAAGACCATTTTACGATATGTTAAGCGGCCGCCTGACGCGCATTGTGGTCCGTATCAATCTGGTCCCTATTGGCGAAGAGCTGCACGGCGATTACGTTAACGATAAGAACTTTAAGCGCAGCTTCCAGCGCTGGCTGAATGGCCTATGGGAAGAGAAAGACCGTCAGTTGACTGACATCATGAGGGACAAAGAACGGTAGCTATTGCAAAACAGATAAAGTAACGCCGGTCAGTGACCGGCGTTTTTTTTATTTCTTCTCTACCAGTTGCTTCACGGTATCCGCATACTGAGCGACGAAGACATCCATATTGCTGGTGTCCATCCCCTGCGGATTCAGCTGGTATTTACCATTAACATACATAGCCGGTACGCCCTGCAGCTGCAGATCGGCTGCCGCTTTCTCTTGCTGAGCGACCAGAGATTTCACCACGAAGCTATTCCATGCGGCATCGTAGTCTTCCCCTTTCACGCCAGCGTCGACAAACACTTTACGAATGTCAGCCACACTCTGCACAGTCTGGTTTTTCTGCACGGCTTCGAACATCGGCGCAGTAATTTTGTCTTCAACGCCCAGCGCGATGGCCACCGCCCATGCCTGCGTCAGATCCTTGCCCAGCGGACCCAGGAACTCAACGTGGTATTTGGTCATTTTAGTGCCTTCCGGCAGTTTCTGGCGCACATTGTCAGAGACATGCAGCACTTCTTCAAACTGGTAGCAGTGCGGGCAGTAGAACGAAAAGAACTCGAGCACCTGCGGCTCGCCAGCAATCGGCTTATCAAGGGTGATGTACTGCTTGCCGTCGGTGATCTGGGCAGCGGATGCACTAAAAGCCAGAATCATACCAGCCAGCGCCAGCCAAACTTTTTTCATGATTTACTCTCTCCTGGATATATCACATTAATACATTGGCGTTAACTGAAGCGGGGGTTCCTGTAGAACCTTCACCTGCTCAAGAAAAGTCGACGTCTGCCCCCGCCAGTAATCCTCCCCGGTTAACCAGGGGAAATTGACCGGGAAAGCGGGATCGTCCCAGCGTCTGAGCAACCACGCCAGATAATAAACCAGTCGCATAGCGCGTAAAGGTTCAATCAGCGCGATTTCATCGCTGTTAAAGGGGCTGAATTCCTCATAGGCCTCGACAATAGTCTCCAGCTGCATACGCTGTTCAGCCTTATCGCCGTTGAGCAGCATCCACAGATCCTGAATCGCCGGGCCGGTACGCGCATCGTCTAAGTCGACAAACAGTGGTCCGTCGCGCCAGAGGATATTACCGGCATGGCAGTCACCGTGCAGGCGCAACGTGTTCCCACCGCCGTGCCATTGCTCCATGACGGCAGCAATGAGTTTATCGGTCGCCTTCAGGAAATCGGCCTTCAGGCCAGAGGGGATCAGCGTCGCCTGCTCAAACACCTGACGCGGTTCCAGCAGGTACTCCTGCACGCCAATTTCCGGGCGGGCAGTAAAGCGCTGTTTGCAGCCCGTCTGGTGCAGGCGCCCCAGATAGCGGCCAACCCATTCCATCTGATCAAGGTTATCCGCTTCGAACTGACGACCGCCAAGGCTTGGGAAAACGGCAAAGTAGAATCCCTGATGCTGATGAAGCGTGCTGTCATTAAATAAGAGCGGCGCAGCAACGGGCACTTCATCTTCTACAAGCTGAAGCGCAAACTGGTGTTCTTCAAGGATCTGTTCTGCGGACCAGCGCTCAGGACGATAGAACTTTACCACATAGCGATGGCGCTCTTCGTCCTGGAACTGATAAACGCGGTTCTCATAGCTGTTTAGCGGGGTGAGACCGGAGTCCACCCGCATACCCAGATCGAATAACCCATCGATAATGGTATCCGGGCGAAGCGTCTGAAAAGTAAAAGCCTTATCGTGCATCCTGACATCCGATAATCGTACGAATAGTTCAGGATATCATCTCATTGCACTTTACGCGGTAGCGCTTACAACCTTTTACTCTTTTATTACCCCGCGGGCGCGCAGCAGCGCGGTTTTAAAGTCCTCTTCATAATCCTTCTGAATACCCGGGATGACAGCATCTTTGGAAGAGTCGCGCATCTTCAGGTGATAGATCAGAATATCGTCGGAAAGATCGCTCAGTTCGCCATCATAGCCGGCCTCTTTCGCCAGCTTCTGCAAAAATTGCATCAGGTTCAGTTCAGGCTCTTTTTGCCAGGCTGGCTGGAGGAGTTCAATTACTTCATTCAGACGTTTACATTTCATGGTCATGCTCCTTACTCTTGATAGGGACAAGTTAACAGGGTCAATCCCACAATGAAAGAGGCGATATTCATATGCAAAGCGAGGCGATAACCGGCGTCGTGCTGGCGGGCGGCAGGGCCACGCGGATGGGCGGCATTGATAAAGGATTACAGGCGCTAAATGGTCGCCCTCTCTGGCGACACGTCGCGGAAGCATTAGCCCCGCAGGTAGATGAGTTAGTCATTAGCGCCAATCGTCATCTTGAACAGTGGCGTGCCAGCGGATATCCGGTCTTTCGAGACATACAGGAGGGTTATCAGGGGCCGCTGGCCGGAATGCTTGCTGTGATGCAGCAGGTCGCGAGCCCATGGTTTGTTTTTTGCCCCTGCGACACGCCGTTCATTCCGTCCTTTTTGGTGGAGCGCTTTATCCAGCAGAGAGGGGACGCACCGGTCGTTTGGGCCCATGACGGCGAACGGGATCATCCTGCCGTTGCATTAGTTCATCGTCAAATCATTCCGGAACTGGAGGCTTATCTGGCACATGGAGAGCGCAGGGTGATGGTTTTTATGCGACAAATGGGTGGGCGCCCGGTGAATTTCAGCGATGTGAAAACTGCTTTCATTAATGTAAATACGCTCGAAGATTTGCAGCAGATGCAGGAGCCATCATGATCCCATTACTGGCGATCGCCGCATGGAGCGGTACCGGAAAAACAACATTATTAAAGCGTCTTATCCCTGAGCTTTGCGCTCTAGGATTACGCCCGGGACTGATAAAGCACACCCATCATGATATGGACGTGGATAAGCCGGGCAAAGATAGCTATGAACTGCGTAAGGCGGGCGCTGCGCAAACTATTGTCGCCAGCGAACAGCGGTGGGCATTGATGACCGAGACGCCAGAGAAGCCGGAATTAGATCTCACGTGGCTGGTCAGTCGAATGGATGCCAGCAAACTGGACCTGGTTTTAGTGGAGGGGTTCAAACATGAACCCGTGCCGAAGATCCTGCTTTTTCGGCAAAACAGCGGCCATCGTGTAGAAGAGCTGGTAATTGATGAGCATACCATCGCCGTGGCCAGCGATGTATCGATCGCGACCTCACTTCCGCTGCTGGATTTAAATGATGTACCACAGATCGCGACATTTATTGTGAGTTGGTTAGAGAGGCAATAGTCATTTATCGACGGTGATATAGGAGGGATTTTCCCGGAGGCGGTGCTGCGCACCTTGTCCGGCCACAGGGACGTAGCCCCGTGTCGGATCCGTAGCCCCGGCAAGCGCAGCGCCACCGGGGGGACATGCCGGCACGCTGGCCGAACGACAGAAACGCAAAAAGCCCAT
>NZ_JAGRQZ010000010.1:0-9572 GCF_018223915.1 Klebsiella sp. 64 | reverse complement strand
ATAAACATCCGGCGCTGAAGAAAGGGAAGAAGTCATGATCGACACCCTGGTTCGCGAAAAAATCGCCGCTCGCCTGAGCGCAACGGCGCCGGCGATCCCGGTGGGGATCTCCAACCGCCACGTCCATCTCGCGCAACAGGACGTCGAGGCGTTGTTCGGCAAAGGCTACAGCCTGACGCCGTTTAAACCGCTGCGCCAGCCGGGGCAGTTCGCCGCCCAGGAGTACGTGACCGTTGTCGGACCGAAAGGCTCGCTGACCAACGTCCGTGTCCTCGGGCCGACCCGCCCGCTATCGCAACTGGAAGTATCGCGCGCCGACTGTTTCACGCTCGGGATTAAGGCGCCGGTTCGTGAGTCCGGCCAGCTGGAGAATGCCGGTAGCGCGCTGCTGATTGGCCCCGCAGGCCACGTTGAACTCCATTCGCAGGTGATCTGCGCCTGGCGGCATATTCATATGTCGCCGCAGGACGCGCGCCAGCTCAACGTCAGCAATGGCCAGAAGGTCAGTGTGCGCAGCAATGGCGAGCGCCAGCTGACTTTCGACGAAGTGGTGGTGCGGGTGCGCGATGACTTCGCGCTGGAGTTTCACATCGACACCGAAGAAGCCAATGCCGCCGGGTTGAAAAACGGCGCGCAGGTGACGCTCATCGGCTAACGGAGGCTCGCCATGACCGACGAACAGATTGAAGGTTTAGTTACGCGGATTTTGCAGCGCCTGCGCCCGCCGGTACTGGTGATGGTGACCGCCGCTGACGGCTATCGCGCGGCGATCCGCCAGCGCCTGGCGGGCTGCGGCTACCCGCTGCGCCTCGCGCTGGAGGAGGGTCTCGCCGACGCCACCGCGTGGCGAGAGGTGGGCGAGATTATCCCGTCATCGACCTGGCAGGATCTCCTGCCGTCAGCGCCGTGGCGGGCGGTACTGCTACCGTTTCTCGATTATCCGCAAGCCTCGGATCTGCTGAACGGCACCCTGCGCAATCCGGTCTCCCGCTGCGCGCACGAGGCGCTGCTGGCGGGTATTCCGGTGCTGGCGCTGCGCTACCACTGCGATCCGCACAGCGAGCTCAACCGGCTGCGCGGCGCGCAGGCCGGCAGCGCCTACGCCGGACATCTGCAGACCACGCTGGCCCGTCTGGAAGCCTGCGGCGTCTTCCTCGGCACCATGAATGAGCTGCTGGCGAAGCTGGACGCGCCCACCGCGCCTGCCGCCGTCAACAGCGAACCGCGCCGTTATCTTACCGTCACAGACGTGGTGAATAATCCGGCGCTGGCGGCGGCCCCGCGCGCTCAGCTGACCGATGCGGCCATTGATTATTTAAAAAACAGAAAGATATGACCTTACCCAACGATGAACCTGGAGCTTAACGATGTCTTCGAAAACAAAATGCTGGTTATGGATGCTGCTGGTTATCCTCTCCGAAACCTCGGCAACCTCGACGTTAAAAATGTTCGGTAACAGCGAAGGCAGCACAAAAATGCTGCTGCTCGTATTGCTGATTGCGCTCTATTGCACCTGCTATTACTCGCTCTCAAGGGCGGTGAAAGATATCCCGGTCGGCCTGGCGTACGCCACCTGGTCCGGTACCGGTATCCTGGTGGTCTCGACGCTGGGAATGGCCTTCTACGGCCAGCACCCGGATACCGCCGCCATCATCGGCATGGCGGTGATCGCCAGCGGCATCGTTATCATGAACCTGTTCTCGAAAATGGGTTCCGAAGAGAGCGAAGAGGCTGCGCCCGTCACGCCAGTCGCCTCCATGGATAAGAATATCGCCAACTAACAGGAAAGGAACACCCTATGTTTAATCTCGGATTTTTATGGCTGGCGCTGTCTATCGGCTCCGAAATTACCGGCACCTCGATGATCAAAAAAACCAACGGCTTCAGCAAACTGGCGCCTTCGGCGCTGGTGGTCTGCGCCTACGGCCTGTGCTACTTCGCCCTCACCCGCGCGATGAGCACCATTCCGGTGGGCGTAGCCTACTCGCTGTGGTGCGGCTTCGGTATCGTCGGCGTGACGATCTGCTCCATGATCCTCTATAAGCAGAAACCGGACCTGGCGGCCATTATCGCCATGGCGCTGATTATCTCCGGCGGCGTGATCATGAACGTCTTCTCGACCATGTAATACAAGGCGGGTTTACCCCGCCGTGATTTCGTGGCAGGATAAAAAGATGAACAGAAACGTTATCGTTACCTATCCCCGCCGTTGGTGGCTGCCTGCATAACAGGCGGCACGATACACGTTTCCATTTTCAAAGCCGCCGGAAGGCGGCTTTGGTGTTTTCAGGACGTCTTTCGGCTGAACAGTCTGATAAGGAGTCCCTGATGAACCATCCACAAACCATCCTCACCGGCGACCGCCCGACCGGCCAACTTCATCTTGGCCACTACGTCGGCTCGCTGCGCCAGCGCGTCGCGCTGCAGCATAACCACCAGCAATTTATCCTGATCGCCGACCTGCAAGGGCTCACGGACAACGGCAGCAATCCGCAAAAAATCAGCCACCATATCCTCGAAGTCATGGCCGATTATCTGGCCGTCGGCATCGACCCCAGGCTCACCACTATTTGCCTGCAGTCCGCCCTGCCGGCGCTGGCGGAGCTCAGCGCGCTGTATATGAATATCGTCACCGTCGCCCGCGTAGAACGTAATCCGACGGTCAAAAATGAGATTGCCCAGAAGGGATTCGCCCGCTCGCTGCCGGTGGGTTTTCTCGCCTATCCGATTAGCCAGGCGGCCGATATCACCGCGTTCAAGGCCGAACTGGTGCCGGTGGGCGACGATCAGCTACCGATGATTGAGCAGACCAACGAGATCGTCCACAAGATGAATAGCCTCACCGGCGAGCCGGTGCTGCGCCACTGCAAGGCGCTACTCAGCGAAGTGAGTCGCCTGCCGGGCGTCGATGGCAACGCCAAAATGTCGAAATCGCTGGGCAATACGCTGACGTTATCGGCCACAGAGGAGGAGATCCACCACGCGGTCAGCGCGATGTATACCGACCCGACGCACCTGAGAGTCAGCGATCCGGGACATGTCGACGGCAACGTGGTGTTTACCTATCTCGATGCATTCCACAGCGATAAGGCGCGGGTGGCAGAGATGAAAACCCACTATCAGCGCGGCGGGCTGGGCGATCGCCAGTGTAAGATTGAGCTGGAGACCTGCTTGCAGACGCTACTGGCGCCGATCCGCGAACGCAGGGCCACTTTTATTCAGGATAAAGGGATGCTGTTGGAACTGCTGCGCCAGGGCAGCGAACGCGCCCACCACCTCACACAGCAGACGCTGCATGAGGTGAAGCGTGGGCTGGGTCTGCCGGTGCTGTTCTGAGATGGTGAAATACTCCCTGTGCGGATAATTTTGTTAACACGCCGACAAGACCCTGTCTTTCGTATGGACAATATCGCCCCGGCTGTTACTATCGCGTTAACGGTAGCTCTCACTATGCGTGTTTCATTAAGGCCAGGATCGCTGATGATGACCACATAAGTAGCCCAGCGAGCGGCTGCGCATCGGCGCGGCAGAGCGCGGCGTCAGCGGCCCTCCCTCCACTTTTTCGTCCTTCGCAAGAAGGACGCTCCGCCCGCCGGAGGAAACACGCGCACCACTCAGCACAGGGAATCAAGCGAGTCGCGTATGGACAAAATAAAGAAACGTTGGGCAGGGTATTTTGTCGGCTTACTGGTGGTGCTCGCCGCCGCCGCATGGTGGCTGCTGCGCCCGCCGGGACTCCCGGCGGGGTTTGCCAGCAGCAACGGCCGAATCGAAGCCACCGAAGTTGATATTGCCAGTAAAATCGCCGGGCGTATCGACACCATTCTGGTCAAAGAGGGTCAGTTCGTGCACCAGGGAGAGGTGCTGGCGAGAATGGATACCCGGGTACTGAACGAGCAGCGTCTTGAAGCCGCCGCGCAAATCAAGGAAGCGGAAAGCGCGGTCCTGGCCGCCAGAGCCTTGCTCGATCAGCGACAAAGTGAAATGCGTGCCAGCGAAGCGGTAGTGAAGCAGCGCCAGGCGGAGCTGGATTCCACGGCGAAACGCCATGTTCGCTCCAACACCCTCTCCCAGCGTGGCGCCGTCTCCGCCCAGCAGCTGGATGACGATCGCGCGGCCGCAGAGAGCGCCCGCGCGGCGCTGGAATCGGCGAAAGCCCAGGTCTCCGCCGCCCGCGCCGCCATCGAAGCTGCCCGCACCAGCATTATTCAGGCGCAAACCCGCGTCGAAGCCGCCCAAGCGACCGAGCGGCGGATCCTCGCCGATATTGACGATAGCGAGCTCAAAGCCCCCCGCGATGGCCGCATTCAGTATCGCGTCGCTGAGCCAGGCGAAGTCCTGGCCGCCGGTGGCCGGGTACTGAACATGGTCGATCTCGCCGATGTCTATATGACCTTTTTTCTGCCCACCGAACAGGCAGGTCTGCTGGCGCTCGGCAGCGAAGCGCGCTTGGTCCTTGATGCCGCGCCGGATCTGGTGATCCCGGCCAATATCAGCTTTGTCGCCAGCGTCGCCCAGTTCACGCCGAAAACGGTCGAGACCAGCGACGAGCGCCTGAAGCTAATGTTCCGCGTCAAAGCGCGTATCCCGCCGGAGCTGCTGGCGCAACACCTGGAGTATGTCAAAACCGGCCTGCCCGGTATGGCTTACGTACGGCTGGATAAACAACAACCCTGGCCTGAAGCCCTGGCGGTGAGGTTGCCGCAATGAAACTAACGCCGCAGGATACCTCGCCCCCCGTCGCCCTGCTGGAACATGTTGGTCAGCAGTTTGGCGCCACCATCGCGCTGCGCGATATCAGTCTGGCGATCCCGGCACGGCGTATGGTTGGCCTGATTGGCCCGGACGGCGTCGGCAAATCGAGCCTGCTTTCGCTGATCGCCGGGGCGCGGACCATCGAGCAGGGGAACGTGATGGTGCTTGGCGGCGATATGCGCGATGTGCATCACCGCCGCGAGGTGTGCCCGAAAATCGCGTGGATGCCGCAGGGGCTGGGGAAAAACCTCTATCACACTCTCTCGGTGTATGAAAACGTCGACTTCTTCGCCCGCCTGTTCGGCCACGATAAAGCCGAGCGCGAACTGCGCATCAACGAGCTGCTGCAGAGTACCGGGCTGGCGCCGTTTCGCGATCGCCCCGCCGGAAAACTCTCCGGTGGGATGAAGCAAAAGCTCGGCCTGTGCTGCGCGCTGATCCACGATCCGCAGCTGCTGATCCTTGATGAACCGACCACCGGCGTCGATCCCCTCTCCCGGGCGCAGTTCTGGGAGCTTATCGACAGTATTCGCCAGCGCCAGCCGGCGATGAGCGTGCTGGTGGCCACCGCCTACATGGAAGAGGCCGAGCGCTTTGACTGGCTGGTGGCGATGAACGCCGGCGAGGTGCTGGCGACCGGCAGCGCCGCAGAGCTCAAAGCCCAGACCGGCAGCCAGACCCTGGAGCAGGCGTTTATCGCCCTGCTGCCAGAAGCACAGCGTCGGGCGCATAGGGCGGTAGTTATCCCACCGCGCGACAGCCGTGAGGAAGAGATCGCCATCGAAGCGCGCGGCCTGACCATGCGCTTCGGCAACTTTGTTGCCGTCGACCACGTTAATTTCCGCATCGCCCGCGGTGAAATCTTCGGCTTCCTCGGCTCCAACGGCTGCGGCAAATCCACCACCATGAAGATGCTCACCGGCCTGCTGCCCGCCAGCGAAGGTGAAGCCTGGCTGTTCGGCCAGCCGGTCGACCCGAAGGATATCGCCACCCGCCAGCGGGTGGGCTATATGTCGCAGGCCTTCTCGCTCTATAGCGAGCTGACCGTCCGGCAAAACCTCGAGCTGCACGCCCGCCTGTTCCATATTCCGGACGGCGAAATCCCCGGCCGGGTGGCGGAAATGTGCGAGCGCTTTATGCTGACCGAGGTTGAAGACGCGCTTCCCGCCGATCTGCCGCTGGGGATCCGTCAGCGCCTGTCGTTAGCGGTGGCGGTCATCCATCGCCCGGAGATGCTGATCCTCGACGAGCCGACCTCCGGCGTCGACCCGGTGGCGCGGGATATGTTCTGGCAGCTGATGGTAGACCTCGCGCGGCAGGATCAGGTGACCATTTTTATCTCCACCCACTTTATGAATGAGGCGGAACGCTGCGATCGTATCTCCCTGATGCACGCCGGCAAAGTGCTGGCCAGCGATACGCCGCAGGCGCTGGTCGAGCAGCGCGGTTCAAACAGCCTGGAAGAGGCGTTTATCGCCTGGCTTAAAGAGGCCCAGCCGTCCTCTCCAGTACCAGAAGAACCCACGTCTGCTGTGGCATCGCATTCCGGACATACGGCTCCACGGCAGGCCTTCAGTCTTCGCCGGCTGTTTAGCTATAGCCGCCGCGAGGCGCTGGAGCTGCGCCGCGATCCGGTACGATCGACGCTGGCGCTGCTGGGGACGGTGATCCTGATGTTTATCATGGGGTATGGGATCAGCATGGACGTTGAGGATCTGCGCTTTGCCGTCCTCGACCGCGATCAAACCCTCAGCAGCCAGGGCTGGTCGCAGAACATAGCCGGTTCACGCTACTTTATCGAGCAGGCGCCGCTGCACAGCTATGACGAACTGGACCGCCGGATGCGCGATGGCGAGCTGGCGGTGGCAATAGAGATCCCGCCGAACTTTGGTCGCGATATCGCCCGCGGCACGCCGGTGCAAATCGGCGTGTGGGTGGACGGCGCGATGCCCAACCGCGCGGAAACCGTGCGCGGCTACGTACAGGCGATGCATCTGGCCTGGCTGCAGGAGATGGCCGGCCGGCAGAGCAGCCCGCAGCGCGATACCTCGCTCATCTCCATCGAGACCCGCTATCGCTACAATCCAGATGTGAAGAGCCTGCCGGCCATCGTCCCGGCGGTGATCCCGCTGCTGCTGATGATGATCCCGGCGATGCTCAGCGCCCTGAGCGTAGTGCGTGAGAAAGAGCTCGGATCGATTATCAACTTGTACGTGACGCCAACCACCCGCAGCGAATTCCTGCTCGGCAAGCAGCTGCCTTACATCGTACTGGGGATGTTTAACTTCTTCCTGCTGTGCGCGCTGTCGGTCTTTGTCTTTGGCGTCGCGCATAAGGGGAGTTTCCTGACGCTGACCCTGGCGGCGCTGCTGTATGTCACCATCGCCACTGGTCTGGGGCTGCTGATCTCAACCTTTATGAAGAGCCAAATCGCCGCTATTTTCGGTACCGCGATTATTACGCTGATCCCGGCAACCCAGTTTTCCGGAATGATCGATCCGGTGGCCTCGCTGGAAGGTCCCGGACGCTGGATTGGGCAAATCTACCCGACCAGCCACTTCCTGACTATCGCCCGCGGGACCTTTTCGAAAGCGCTGAATATTAGCGATTTGTGGGGCTCATTCATTCCGCTACTGATTGCGGTGCCGCTGGTGCTCGGGTTGAGCGTGCTGCTGCTGAAGAAACAGGAGGGATGATGCGCGGATTACGCAATATTTATAATCTTGGCGTCAAAGAGCTGCGCAGCCTGCTCGGTGATAAAGCGATGCTGGCGCTGATCGTGTTTGCGTTTACCGTGTCGGTGTACTCCTCGGCCACGGTGATGCCCGGTTCGCTGCACCTGGCGCCGATCGCGGTTGCTGATATGGATAAATCACAGCTCTCCTCACGCATTATTAACGCTTTTTACCGTCCCTGGTTTCTTGAGCCGGAGCTGATCACCGCTGATGAGATGGACGCCGGGCTGGATGCCGGGCGCTACACGTTCGCCATCAACATCCCGCCTAACTTCCAGCGCGATGTACTGGCCGGTCGGCAGCCGGAAATCCAGGTCAACGTCGACGCCACGCGCATGAGTCAGGCCTTTACCGGCAACGGTTACATCCAGAATATTATCACCGGCGAAGTAAACAGTTTTATCGCCCGCTATCGGGATAACAGCGTGCTGCCGGTAGAGCTGGCGGTCAGGATGCGTTTTAATCCTAACCTTGAGCAGGAGCGCTTTGGCGCGGTGATGGCGATCATCAACAATATCACCATGCTGGCCATTGTCCTCACCGGTTCGGCGCTGATCCGCGAGCGGGAACATGGCACCATTGAGCATCTGCTGGTGATGCCGGTCACGCCGTTTGAAATTATGCTGGCCAAGATCTGGTCGATGGGCCTGGTGGTGCTGGTGGTCTCCGGGTTGTCACTGATACTGATGGTACAGGGGATTTTGCAGGTGCCCATTGAAGGGTCGATTCCCCTGTTTATGCTGGGGGTGGCGCTCAGCCTGTTCGCCACGACCTCAATCGGCATTTTTATGGGCACCCTCGCCCGCTCGATGCCGCAGCTGGGGCTGCTGATGATCCTGGTCTTACTGCCGCTGCAGATGCTCTCCGGCGGATCCACGCCGCGAGAAAGTATGCCGCAGCTGGTACAGGATATTATGTTGACCATGCCGACCACCCACTTCGTCAGCCTGGCGCAGGCGATATTGTATCGAGGCGCCAGCTTCGCCATCGTCTGGCCGCAGTTCTTAACCTTGCTGGCTATCGGCGGAGTGTTCTTTACTATCGCGTTGCTGCGTTTTCGTAAGACTATTGGTGAGATGGCATAAAGGCTTAAGAAGGGCCGTCGACTTACGGCGGCCGAATGGTTTATTTATGGCGATTCATAAAGCGACGTAAACCCCAGGTGAAGGCCATCGCCATACTGAAGAGAATGAACAGCAACACCACCCAGCTGATGGAGATGCGCAGCAGCGTGCCGGGGGTCATAAACGGCTGCAGATACACGGTGAAGGACTGGGCGGGTGATTTTCCCAGCAGTTCATAAACGTTATCGGTGAGCCACACGCCGACCCGGCAGAACAACCAGATAATCGCTGGCCAGCAGAGCAGCACCAGAAAGGTAAAGCGCTCCTGAATGTAAGTGAAGAGCTGGCGCAATGGCGACCAGTTAAGCAGGATTTTCATTTCTATTCTCATTTGCCAGCCGAGAACCTGCATATGTCTCGCAAGGTATTTCGGGCAGCATCCATACAGGCAATCATCCCTCTTTGTATATCAAATTTGCTGCCATATAAACCAGATCAAGTTAACAAAGTGTTAATGATAAAGCTCATTTAGACAAAAACAGGGAAGAAGCATACCGTTCGCCACAATACATCCGGAAGCGAAGTATCCAGTCACGGAAATATTTTTTCTGAAGCGTAAACGCGTTATTTTGTGGGAGGAAGAGGCCGCATCATTATTTTACCGGGGCACAATATAATGGCGCTGAAATAAAGAAATAATATTAATCGTAGCTGCTGATAATTATTTTCCGACTTGTATCATCCGGTAAATTCACTATCCGGTTGACCATGCCACAAGCATTCGTCACGCTATTTTGCGAAGCAATAAAGGCGGTGCTGCGCACCTTGTCCGGCCACAGGGACGTAGCCCCGTGTCGGATCCGTAGCCCCGGTAAGCGCAGCGCCACCGGGGGAGATATACCCCACACAGCAAAAAACCCCGCACCTTTCGGGACGGGGTTCTTTTTAAACGCAAAAACAGAAAGCCCGGTCTTTCGACCGGGCTTTCTGCTTTATTTGATGCCTGGCAGTTCCCTAC